>NZ_JBHSBN010000007.1:0-317217 GCF_042650605.1 Micromonospora zhanjiangensis
CTCTGTAGGCGGCAGCCACCGCCGTATCTTGGGTCCACACAACCACGAGACTCAGCGGTGGCTGCTCCACGCCCACGGACAAAACCACACCGCTCCAGCAGGCCAGAACGGATCTCCTGCTGGAGTATTAAGAGTCAGCTGCTCTACCGATTGAGCCAGCGGCGTGTGAAGGAAGGTGAAGGAGTCGAACCCTGGTCGTTGCCGACCGCCCGGCTTTCGAGGCCGGTTACCCACCGATGGGTGCCACCTTCCACGGTCGGGTGCACCGCGTCCCGACCTTTCGTGCCCCGGGCAGGACTCGAACCTGCAACCTACGGCTTCGTAGACCGGCACTCTTTCCCGTTGAGCTACCGGGGCGTGGTGTCGTCGGCTGGACTCGAACCAGCGGCCTCGGAGTTATCAGCTCCGCGCTCTCACCGACTGAGCTACGACGACTTGGCGGAAGAGGCGGGATTCGAACCCGCGGGCGACGACGCGCCGCTGCCTTAGCAGGACAGTGCCATAAACCACTCGGCCACCCTTCCGCGCTCCGGGGCGCCGCCCCGGCCGTGGACCCGGCAGGACTCGAACCTGCCACCTCCTGTTTGCAAGACAGGCGCTCTACCCGATGAGCTACGAGCCCGTGTGTGCGTACCCGACTGCATTCACTGTGGAGTTCTCAATGTTCGACACCGCCGGTCGGGCGCCGGGGTCGAGCAGGGGCGACAGGATTCGAACCTGCAACACCTGGGTTTGGAGGCCAGTGCTCTCCCGTTGAGCTACACCCCTATTGCGGGAAACGAAAAGCCGCCCGTTCCCGAGACCGGGTGGGCGGCGACCGAGCGTCGATTCGACGTCAGTCGGGCCACCTGGTCAGGTGCTTGCTCCATCGGCTCGCACACGGGCGGTGCGCGAGCCCGATCGAGGGCAGCAGCACACCACCGCGCGGCATGGACCGCGTGGTTTCGATGGCGTATCGCTGCGACACGGCAAGCTCCTGGTCTCGGTTTGGTGTGGCTGTTTCCTCGTGCCATTCAAAGGTAAGGCCGGGTTGTCCCCGGTGGCAATGGAATTAACCCAGGTATCGAAAAGGACGGTCGGCCGGGCGGTTCAGCCGTCGGCGCGTACCGGGGTCGGTGGCGCCGGGGCGTGCAGGTCGGCGCGGTCGGCGGCGTCCCGGCCGGACTCCCAGCCGGCCCGGCTGTCGACCCGGCCGCCGCGGGCCCGGACGGTACGCGGAAAGACCCGGTGCATGGCCTCGCGTACCTGTTCGTCCCGGGCGGCCAGCACGGGCAGCAGGTCGGCCCGGTCGGTGGCCGTCGCCGGGTCGGCGTCGGCACCGGACCCGGCCAGGGCGGACCGGGTCACGTCGGCCAGCCGCTCGCCGATCCGGACCGCGTACGCCACCAGGAACGACTGCCGGTACGCCTTCAGCCGCTTGCGGCCGGCCTTGCCACCCGGTGGCTCGGTCCGGGCCATCGCCCGGTGCGCCTGCACCAGCAACGAGGTGTGCAGCAGGTCGACGGCGTCGATGTCGACGTCGAAGCCGAACACGGTGCTGAAGCCGAACTCCGGCGACCAGACGGTGTGGCAGCGGTTGGCCCGGGCCACCGCGTCCAGCAGGGCGGCCCGTTCCCCCTCGTACGGGTGGTCCACGCCGATCCGACGGGCCAGCGGTTGGGCCGGCACGTTCCCGTGGCCGGCCCGGACGGTCAGCAACGCCTCGGCCAGGCTGTGCCGGGTGACGAGTTCCTGCGCCTTGGCCGAGTACGCCTCCGCCTCGGCCGGGTAACCGGTCGACTCGGCCTTGGCCAGCAGGGCGCGTACCCGATCCAGCAGTCGGGTGTCGACCCGGGCGGCGCCGACGTCGGGGCGGCCCGGCGCGGCCGTCGTGCCCGGGGGCGGGACGAGCATCTCGATCGGCGGCAGCTCGGCGAGCAGCGCGTGCGTGGTCAGCACGGCATCCAGCACGGCGACCCGGTCGGACCGCCGACGGGCGGCGAACTCGCCGAGGTAGGCCGCGTCGTCGGTCCACCACACCCGCGCGTCGAGCGCCCGGGCCTGCTCCCGCCATCGCGGGTCGACGGTGGCCGGGGGGAAACGTCGCAGCTGGGCGGCGACGGCGTCGGTGACCAGTTCGGCGTGGATGGGCTGGCCGCGCCGGCTGATCGTCCGGTGCAACTCGACCGGTTGCCAGCCACCCTGCCAGCGGGCCGCGCAGGCGTCCCGCAGCGCGGCGGTCAACGCCGGGTCGACCCGGGCCGGCGGTGCGACGAGCAGGGCGTCCAGGCCGGCCTCGTAGCCGAGGGTGCCCCGCAGCACCGCCTCGATCGTCTCCCGCGCGGTCGTCGTCACCTGCCAACCCTACGTCCCGGTTGCCGCGCCACCGGCCGGCCGGCGGGGCCCGGGAGCGATGACCCGCCGCCCCCTCCCGGCCGACCCCGGCGAAACGTGACACCGCACGGCGAAAGGTGACACCGCACGGCGAACGGTGACCGATCGGGGGTATCGGTGCACCGGGCCACCCAGCAGAATGCTCCGGTGAGCCAACCGCACCCGCCGCACGACCCTGGGCGGCCGCTGCCCCCGCCGCCCTACCGTCCGGTGGACTCCACCCAGCACCTGCCGGCCGTCCCGCCGTCGGGTCAGCCGGCACCGCCGGTCCTGCCGCCGCCGGCCGTCCCGCCGCTGCCGCGGGGACGGCCGCAGTCGTCCGCGGCGACCGGCGCCACCGGCCACGCCCGGGTGCCCGCACCCGGGCAGCCGCCGGCAGAACAGGCATTCCTGCCCGGCGGCCTGGCCGGGGCCTCGCCGTCGGTGGACCCGCCGGCGGGCGAGCAGTCGCGGACCAAGCGCGCCGCCCTGATAACGGTGGCGGCCGTGGTCGGGATGTGTCTCATCGGTGGGCTGGCCGTCCTGGTGCTCCGGCCGGGGCCGTCCGGCCCGGCCCCGGCGGGCTGGTTGAATCCCAGCACCCCGGAGGCGTCGGACGGCCCGCTGACCAGCGCCGGAACGACGGATCCGGGCACGCCGTCGCCGTCCGCCAGCCCGTCGCCGACCCCGCCGCCGAAGGCCACCGGGGAGAGCACGCCGGCCGCGCGGCCCACGACGAAGCGACCGACGACACCGTCCGCGCCCCGGTCGCCCACCCAGCCGTCGATCCAACAGGGGGTACGCCCCAACGCACCCTGCTCACCGGAGGGCGCGTTCGGCGTGACGGGGGATGGCCGGCCGGCGATCTGTCGCAAGAGCAACTCCGACGGGAAGCTGCGCTGGCGCGCCTTCTGACCGGTCCCGTCCGCGGGACGCCCCGGGCCGAAGCCGGGCCGAGGCCGGGCGGTGAGCCGAGGTGCCGGCATAGGGTTGGCTCCCGATGGCCGGCGGATCGTCGAGGGGGACTGGGGTGGACAGGTCGTACGTGGTCACCGGGGGTGGACGCGGCATCGGTCGGGCGGTGGTGGAGCGGCTGCTGGGCGGCGCCGACACGGTGGTCGCGATCGAGTTCGACCCGGCCGCGCTGGACTGGGTGGACCGGCATCCGGCCGGTGACCGGGTGCGGGCTGTGGTCGGTGACGCCGCCGACGAGACGGTCGCCGAGCGGGCCGCCGACCTGGCGGAGTCGGCCGGCCGGTTGACCGGGTGGGTCAACAACGCCGCCGTGTTCCGGGACGCGTCGGTGCACTCCACCCGTACCGCCGAGGTGGTCGACCTGATCGGGGCGAACCTGAACCCGGCCGTGGTCGGCTGCGCCACCGCGATCCGCCGGTTCCTGGCCGCCGGTACGGGCGGTGCCGTCGTCAACGTCTCCTCGCACCAGGCCCGGCGGGCGGTGCCCGGCTGCACGCCGTACGTGACGGCGAAGGCGGCGATCGAGGGACTGACCCGGGCCCTGGCGGTCGAGTACGGCCCGCACGGGATCCGGGTCAACGCCGTCGCGCCCGGTTCCGTGGTCACCGAACGGCACCAGCGCTTCCTGGCCGGCCAGTCGCCCGAGGCGGTGGCCCGGATCGAGGCGGAGCTGAGCCAGTTGCACCCGCTCGGCCGGCCGGCCCGTACCGCCGAGGTGGCCGCGGCGGTGGCCCACCTGCTCTCCGACGACGCCAGCTTCATCACCGGCGTGACGCTGCCGGTGGACGGCGGCCGTACGGTGCTGGCCCTCGATCCGGAGGGCTGACCGTCCGGCGAAGTTTCTCCACCGATCGGCCGATCGGTGGGTATCGCTGCGCCGCCTCATTGCGCACACTCTCCCGGTGAGCCAAGCACAACCGGGAGACGCCGGCCCGCCGTCCTCTTCGGACCAGGCAGAACGGCCGGCGTCCGGGCCGATCGCCCCGACCGCGCCGGACCCGTCGGCCGGGGAACGGTGGAGATCGATCCTGCTGGTCGTGGTGACCGCCGTGGTCGGCCTGGTGCTCGTCGGCGGTCTGGCCGCGATCATGCTCCCACCGGGATCGGGCGGCCCGGTCGGAGCCGGTTGGGTGGCCCCCGGAACGCCGGCGTCGTGGCTCGAACCGGTCACCGACGCCGGATCACCGAGCGGGACCCCGTCCCGGTCCCCGTCCCTGGCGGCGACCGGTGCCACACCCACACCGCCGACCACCCGTACGCCGGCTCGCCGGTCGACGCCCTCGAACCGGCCGTCGGTGAAGCCCGCGCCGAAGCCGACCGGACGCGGGACGACGCCGCCGGCCCGGCCGACGACGCCGGCGGTCCAGCAGGGGGTGACCCCCTTCGCGCCCTGCTCGCCGGTGGGGGCCAAGGGGATGACTACCCGGGGTTGGCCGATGACCTGTCACGCGACGCGCAGGGACCCGACCCCGCGCTGGTATCCCGGCTGACCGGCCGGGTTCACTCGCCGGTGCTGCCGTCGACGAGTTCGCGGGCGATGTCCAGGTGGCCGACGTGTCGGGCGTACTCCTGGAGCAGGTGGAACAGGATCCGGCCCAGGGTCGGCGCGGACTCGGCCGTGGTGAACCGGCCGCCGACCGCGGCCCGGTCGGACAGTGCCGCGCCGGCGATGATCTCCCGGGCGCGCGCGGTGGCGGCCCGGTAGTCGGCCAGGACGTCGGCGGTGCTCTCGCCGTCGGACACCCGCCACTCCGCGTCGTCGTCGCCGGGTGGCGCGACGGCCACGTCCTCGGCGGCGAAGCCCCAGCTCAGCCAGCGCCGCTCGACCCAGCCGAGGTGCTTGACCAGCCCCAGCGGCGACCAGCCGAGCGGTTCGACCGGGCTGCGGAGCCGCTCCTCGGACAGCCCGGCGAGCTTGCGGGTGAGCGCCTCGCGATACCAGTCGAGATAGCCGACCAGCAGCTCGCCGAGGTCGGTGACGTCGGTGCCGGGGCCGTCGAACCCGGCCGGGAACCGCTGGTTGGGTGACCGCATGCCAGCACGGTAGCCCCGGGGTACGACGGTCCCGATTCCGCGGGTCGACGGACGGATCGGGGTTGGCGGGCGGGCCGACCGGGTAGCAGGCATCCCCACCGGGCCGTCGTCAGGGATGGCCCTGCCGGTGGGAAGGGGTGAGGCGCGTGTCGATTCTGCGCACCAAGCCGATCGACGACGTGCTCGCGCAGGCCGACGACGCGGGTGGTGAGGACCGGCCGAAACTCCGTCGCCGACTGGGGTCGATCGACCTGATGGGGTTCGGTGTCGGGATCGTGATCGGTACCGGCATCTTCACCCTGACCGGCATCGAGGCGAAGAACTCGGCCGGTCCGGGCGTGGTGATCTCGTTCGCCATCGGCGGGGTGGTCGCGATGCTGGCCGCCTTCTGCTACGCGGAACTGGCCTCCAGCGTGCCGACCGCCGGCAGCGCCTACACCTACGCGTACGCCACCATGGGCGAGCTCGCCGCCTGGATCATCGGGTGGGATCTGCTGCTGGAGTTCGCCCTCGGTTCGGCGGTGGTGGCCCGGGGCTGGTCCGGTTACCTGGCGAATCTGTTCGGCCTGCCGACCGCCTGGTTCGGCGAGGAGGGCAGTGTCGTCAACCTGGGCGCGATCGCCATCGTGCTGATCCTCGGCGTGGTGGCCACCGTCGGGATCCGGCAGTCGGCCCGGGTGACCAACGTGCTGGTCGTGGTCAAGGTGGCGATCTGCGTGTTCATCGTCGTCGCCGGGTTCTTCTTCGTGAAGGCGGCCAACCTCACCCCGTTCATCCCACCGGCCAAGCCCGCCGAGGAGGGCGAGGGCGGGCTCGCCCAGCCGTTGAGCCAGGCGCTGTTCGGTCTCGCGCCGTCGGCGTACGGCATCGCGGGGGTGCTGAGCGCGGCGGCCGTGGTGTTCTTCGCCTACACCGGTTTCGAGGCGGTGGCCAACCTCGGCGAGGAGACGAAGAAGCCGCGCCGGGACATGCCGATCGGCCTGATCGGCACGCTGGCCCTGTCGACGCTGCTGTACGTCGGGGTCTCGCTGGTGCTGGTCGGCATGGTGTCGTACACCGAGATCGACGAGGGGGCGCCGATCGCCGCGGCGTTCCAGGCGGCCGGTGCCAACTGGGCCGCGGTGCTGGTGTCCATCGCCGCGGTCGCCGGTCTGACCAGCGTCATCCTGGTCGAGTTGGTGACCCTCAGCCGGATCGGCTTCGCGGTCTCCCGGGACGGGCTCGTCCCGAACGGCATCGCGAAGATCCACCCGCGCTGGGGCACCCCGTACCGGATGACCGCGATCGTCACGATCGCGGTGGCGGCGCTCGCCGGGTTCCTGCCGTTGTCCGCCCTGGCCGACCTGGTCAGCATCGGCACGCTGTTCGCCTTCGTGATCGTCTCGGTGGCGATCCCGGTGCTGCGCCGCACCAAGCCCGCGCTGAACCGGCCGTTCCGGGTGCCGCTGTCGCCGGTGCTGCCGATCGGGTCCGCGCTGGCCTGCCTCTACCTGATGACGAACCTGTCGCTGGAGACCTGGCTGCGGTTCGGGGTCTGGCTGGTGATCGGCGGGATCATCTACTTCGGCTACGGCCGGCGCAAGAACCGGCTGGCCCGCAAGGAGCAGGAGACCGAGCACCGGGCCGCCGACCCCGACCCCGACGGCTTCCCGCCGGCCCGCGGCGGTCAGCCCGCGAACACGAAGTAGCGCAACCAGAGGTACGGCACCGCGAGCAGGATGCTGACCAGGGTCACCACCAGGCCGTACTTGGTGAACTGCCAGAAGGTGATGCGGTGCCCGGCCCGTTCGGCGAGGCCGAGCACGACCACGTTGGCCGAGGCGCCGACCGCGGTGGCGTTGCCGCCCAGGTCGGCGCCGAGCGCCAGTGCCCACCACAGCACGTGTGCCCGGTCGGTGCCGCCGGCGGCGTGCACCATGTCGCCGACCACCGGGCTCATCGTCGCGACGTACGGGATGTTGTCCACGATGCCGGACAGCACGGCCGAGCCCCAGAGCAACACCATCGACGACAGCAGCAGCCGGTCGCCGGTGGCCTCGGTGGCGGCCCGGGAGATCTCCTCGATCACCCCGGTGTGCACCAGCGCGCCGACCATGACGAACAGCCCGGCGAAGAACACCAGGGTGGGCCACTCCACGTCCTTGGCCACGGCGGTCGCGTCGAGCCGGGACAACGCGAGCAGCAGCAGCCCGCCGATCAGGGCCACCACCGCCGGTTCCAGCCCGAGCGCCTGTTGCAGCACGAACGCCGCGGTGACCAGCACCAGCACGCCGAGGCTGATGCCCAGCAGCCGGCCGTCGCGGATCGCGTCCCGCTCGTCGAGCGAGGCGATCTGACCGGCCCGCTCCGGGTCGTAGCGGAACGCGTCCCGGAACAACAGCCGGCACAGCCCGACGAAGACCACCGTCAGCAGGACGACGAACGGCGCCAGGTGGACCACGAAGTCGTTGTAGGTCAGGCCACCCCGGCTGGCGATGATGATGTTCGGCGGATCGCCGACCAGGGTCGACGTGCCACCGATGTTGGAGGCCATCGCCTCGGCGATGAGGTACGGCGCCACCGGCACGCCGAGTCGCTCGCAGACCAGGAAGGTGACCGGGGCGACCAGCAGCACGGTGGTGACGTTGTCCAGCGCGGCGGATGCCACCGCGGTCACCACGACCAGGATGACCAGCACCCGGAACGGCCGCCCGCCGGCCCGTTTCGCGGCCCAGACGGCCAGGTACTCGAACGCCCCGGTACGCCGCAGCACCGCGACGATCAGCATCATCCCGAGCAACAGGAAGATGACGTTCCAGTCGATGCCGGCCTCCTCCGAGAAGAAGGCGTTCCTGGCGTCGGTGGCCCCGATCAGCAGCATCACCACCGCCCCGCCGAGGGCGGCCGCGACCCGGTGGATCCGCTCGGTGGCGATCAGGACGTAGGCGACGGTGAAGACGGCGACGCTGGCCCAGGCGAGGGCGTGCATCGGGTGGGCTCCTCAGTCTCGGACGGTCCGGATGGGCGCAACGAATCCGCCGCCGACCAGACTTCCCGGCACACCGGTCACGAACCTACCCGTCATCCCTTCAGGCCGCTGCGGGACACCCCCTGGATCACGTGCCGCTGGGCCAGCACGAACAGGATCAGCACCGGCACGCTGGCCAGCACCGCGCCTGCCATGATCACCGGGAAGTCCGTGTTGTAGCTGCCCTGCAGCAGGCCCAGGCCGGGCGGCAGGGTCAGCCGGTCCGGGCTGAACAGCACGAACACCGGCCAGAGGAAGTCGTTCCAGTTGGTCAGGAAGGACAGCACGGCGAGGGTGGCCAACGCCGGCCGGGACAGCGGCAGCACCACCCGGGTGAACACCTGCCACTGGTTGGCGCCGTCCAGCACCGCCGCCTCCTCCAACTCCCGGGGCAGCGACAGGAAGAACTGGCGCAGGAAGAACACCCCGAAGGCGCTGGCCGCGCCGGGCACCACCAGCACGGCCAGGGTGTCCAGCCAGCCGAGCGTGTCGGAGATGAGGAAGTTCGGCAGCATCAGCGCGGCCGGCGGTACGAACAGGGTGGCCACGATCAGCCCGAAGGTCACCCCGCGCCCGGCGAACCGCAGCCGGGCCAGTGCGTACGCCGCCATCGAGGCGGTGGCCAGGATCAGCAGGGTCTGCAGGGTCGCGGCGAGCATGCTGTTGAGGAACCAGCGCAGCACCGGGTTCTGCGAGCCGGGAGAGAGGATCTTGGAGTACCCGTACCCGGAGAACGGGTCTGGCAGCCAGGTCGGCGGGATCCGCTGGGCATCCGGGTAGCTCTTCAACGAGGTGAGCAGCATCCACAGCAGCGGCACCACGAACACCGCCGTGAGCAGGGCCAGGACGGCGTAGAGCAGGGTACGGCGAAGCGTCATCGGTCGGCCCCTCAGTCTTCCCGGTAGCGGAAGATACGGAAGTTGGCGACGCTGACCACCGCGAGGAGCAGGGCGAACACGATGCTCATCGCGGCCGCCCGGCCGGCGTCGTTGTCCCGTACCCCGTGCTGCAGCATGTACCAGACCACGCTGCGGGTCTCGTTGCTCGGCGCGCCCAGGGTGATCAGGTAGGACTGGCCGAACACGTTGGCCGAGGCGAGCACGGTGGTGGTCACCACGAACAGCACCACCGGGCGCAGGCCGGGCAGCGTGACGTGCCGGAAGCGGTCCCAGGCCGAGGCACCGTCCACCCGGGCCGCCTCGTAGAGTTCCGCCGGGATGTCCTGCAGGCCGGCCAGGTAGATGACCGCGTTGAAGCCGGCGGTCCACCACACCGTCACCCCGACCAGCGAGATCCAGACCCACGGCAGCCCGGTCACCCACGGCGTGTCGGCCGGCAGGCCGAGCACGCCGAGCAACCGGTTGACCAGGCCCAGGTTCGCGTCCAGCAGGTAGCGCCAGAGCAGGCCGATCACCGCCACCCCGAGGACGTACGGGGCGAAGAAGGCGGCCCGGAAGAAGGTCCGGCCGGGGAAGGCGCGGTTCAGCAGCAGGGCCAACCCCAGCGGTACGACGACCAGCAGCGGCACCGACGCGACGGTGAAGATGGTGGTCGCCCGGACCGCCTGCCACCAGTCGGAGTACACCACCGAGTCGGGGGTGAACAGATCCCGGTAGTTGTCCAGCCCGACGAACGGGGCATCGGGCAGCTGGAAGTCCCACATGTGCAGGCTCATCCAGACGCCCACCCCGATCGGCAGCAGCCCGAACACGCCGAACAGCACCAGGTACGGCGCGAGGAACAGGTACGGGGTGGACCGGCTCGTCCAGCCGCCGGCGGCGCTGGGCCCGCCGCGGCGCGGTGCGCGGGGCGGCGCGTCCGGACGCGCCGCCCCGACCTCGATGACGTCGGCCACCGCTGCTCAGCTCCCGTACTTCTTGCGGTTGTCGGCGAGCTGCTTGTCCGCCTTGGCGACCCCGTCGTCGAGGGCCTGCTTCGGCGTCTTCTTGCCCAGCACGGCCTGCTGGAACGCGTCGTAGAAGGTCGTCATGACGTCCTCCACGCCGGGCGCGGCGGGCGGGAAGGCGGCGTACTCCAGCTCGGGGGCGAGCGAGCTGATGTCGGTCAGCGCCGTGAAGCCGGCCCCCTCGCGCACCGTCTTACGGGCCGGCACCTGGCCGCCCTTGGCCCAGTCCAGCGAGTGCTCGCTGAGCCAGTTGATGAACACCTTGGCCGCGGAGACCTTGTTGGCATCGTTGGCACGCTGCTTGACGATGGTGAAGTTGTGCGAGTTGGCCCAGGCGGCCGGCTTGCTGCCGATCTGCGGCAGCGGCGCGACGCCCCACTGCACCTCGGGGCTCTTCTTCAGGTCGTTGATCTGCCAGATGCCGTTCCAGTTGAAGGCGTTCTTGCCGCCCTTGAGGGCGAGGTAGTCCGCGTCCTGGCCGACGTTGGCGGGCGAGTGGCCCGCCTTGATCAGGTCGGTCAGCCAGGTGCAGGCCTCGACGGCCGGGTCGGCGTTGAAGGTGGCCTTGGCCCCCTCGGCGTCGAACACCGAACCACCGAACTGGTGCACCAGCGAGTAAAAGGTCATCCCGCCGGTGAACTGGAAGGGGCTGACCCAGAAGCCCTGCACGCCGGACTTCTTCAACTCGGTGAGCGCCGCGGTGAAGTCGTCCTTTGTGGTGGGCGGCTTGGCGGGGTCCAAGCCGGCCTTCTGCAGCACCGCCTTGTTGTAGTAGAAGCCGAGCGGGTGCATGTCCAGCGGGATGCCGTACCGCTTGTCCTGGTAGAGGCCGCCCTTCCAGACGGTCGGGGCGAAGTCGGCCTCGCTGAGGCCGAGCGCCTTCGCCACGTCGTCCAGCGGGATGATCACCTGGCGGGCGGCGTTGGTGGCCAGGTGGTCCATGTGCATGACGGCGATGTCCGGCCCGTTACCGCTGGAGACGGCGCCGGGCAGCTTGGTGTAGTAGTCGTCCCACTTGAAGGTGGTCACCGCCAGGGCGATGTTGGCGTGCTCGGAGTTGAACTTGTCGACCAGGGCCTTGAAGATGTCACCGTCACCGCCGGTGAAGCCGTTCCACAGCTTCAGGTCCACCTTGGGGCCGGTGTAGTCCTTGCCGCCGTTGCCGGCCTGGGTGGCGTCCTTGCCGCCGCCGCAGCCGGCCAGCGACAGGGCGGTGGCCGCGCCGAGCCCGGCGCCCAGACCGAGCAGCCGGCGTCGGCTCATTTCGTTGTGCATCATGTGAGGGCTCCTCGGGGGCGTAGGAAGGGAGTCTTACCCGGTCAGGGGCGTCCGGCGAACCGCAGGACGTTCCAGGAGACGGCCGGCAGGCGGACGGCGCACCGGCCGCCGTCGACGGTGGGGGTTTCCAGTTCGCGCGGGACGACCCGGTCCGGGTGCTCCGCGGTGTTCGTCGCGTCCGGGTCGGCGCCGGCGTCCAGCACCAGGTGGCCGAGCCCGGTCGGGCCGGCCGTGGTCGCACCGGATCCGGCGCGGCCGGTCAGGGCGCGCAGGTCCAGGTCGAGCGCCAGGTCGGTGTCGCCGCGGTTGACCGCGAAGACGGTCAGCTCGTCGGACTCCTCGTCCAGCACCGCGACGGTGGCCAGCACCGGCGCCGGGCCGTACTTCGCGGTGTCGTACGTCGGGCCGGTCGGCTCGGTCCGCAGCACCGTGCCGCGGGCGTACCGGGCGGTCAGCGCGAACGGGTGGAAGATGCTCTGCCGCCAGGCCGGGCCGCCGTTCCGGGTCCGGATCGGGGCGATCACGTTGGCCAGCTGGGCCTGGCAGGCCACGCCGACCCGGTCGGCGTGCCGGAGCAGGGTGATCAGCAGGTCGCCGACCACCACGGCGTCGACGCTGGTGAAGTCGTCCTCGATCAGCGCCGGCGCCTGCACCCAGCCGCGCCGGTCCAGGTCGGCCTGCAGCCGGGCCTGGTACCAGACGTTCCACTCGTCGAACGAGAGCTTGAGCTTGCGCGGTTGCCGGAGCTTGGCACCGACGTGGTCGGCGGTGGCGATCACCTCGTTGATGAACGCGTCCATCCCGACGGCGGAGGCGAGCAGGCTGGCCCGGTCGCCGTCGGACGGGTCGTAGTAGTTGTGCAGGGAGATGTAGTCGACGTGCTGGTAGGTGTGCTCCAGCACCGTCGCCTCCCAGGCGGCGAAGGTGGGCATGTCCCGGTTGGAACTGCCACAGGCCACCAGGCTGATCGAGGGGTCGATCAGCTTCATCGCCCGGGCGGTCTCGGCGGCCAGCCGACCGTACTCGTCGGCGGTCTTGTGCCCGACCTGCCACGGCCCGTCCAGCTCGTTGCCCAGGCACCACAGCCGCACCCCGTACGGCTGTTCGGCGCCGTGCCGGCGGCGCAGGTCGGACAGCTGGGTGCCGCCCGGATGGTTGGTGTATTCCAGCAGGTCGCAGGCCTCCTGGACACCCCGGGTGCCGAGGTTGACCGCCATCATCGGCTCGACGTCGGCGAGCCGGGCCCAGGCCATGAACTCGTCCAGGCCGAACCGGTTGGTCTCGATCGTCTTCCAGGCCAGGTCGAGCCGGCGGGGCCGGTCGGCGACCGGGCCGACGCCGTCCTCCCAGCGGTAGCCGGAGACGAAGTTGCCGCCGGGGTAGCGGACCACGCTGACGCCGAGTTCCCGGGTCAGGTCGAGCACGTCGGTGCGCAGGCCGAGCGGGTCGGCCGCCGGGTGGTCGGGCTCGAACACCCCGCCGTAGACGCATCGGCCCATGTGCTCGACGAACGAGCCGAAGAGCCGGCGGTCGGCCGGTCCGATCCGGAACGCGGGGTCGATCGTCACCGCAGCCTGGTGCAAGGGGAACCACCTCTCGTCGCGGGCGAAGGCCGTCGGTCGCGGTGCCCGCCGGTGCGGGCCGGACGTCGACCGCCGGCGGCGCGGGTGACCGCGGTCACGGCGCGCGTGCAGCCCTTTCTACAACGTTGTGTGCAACGTTGTAAAGAGCAGCTCACGCGGTAGAGTGCGCGCAGAGACATCGAAGGGGGCGGGCCGGTGCGGCACAGGCTCAAGGACGTCGCGGAGCGCGCCGGAGTCTCGGTCAAGACGGTCTCCAACGTGGTCAACGGCTACCTGCACGTCCGCCCGGACACCCGGGCCCGGGTGCAGGAGGCGATCGCCGAGCTCAACTACCGCCCCAACCTGTCGGCCCGCAACCTGCGCCGGGGCCGGACCGGGGTGATCGCGCTGGCCGTACCGGAACTGGACCTGCCGTACTTCGCGGAACTGGCCCGGCACGTGGTCACCGCCGCCGCCGAGCGCGGCTGGACCGTACTGATCGACCAGACCGGCGGATCCCACGAGCAGGAACGGATGGTCGTGGCCGGGATCCGCGACCACATGATCGACGGGCTGATCCTCAGCCCGCTCGCGCTCACCGGCGAGGACCTCGCCGGCGGCGCCGACGGCACCCCGATGGTGCTGCTCGGCGAGCGGGTCGACCACGGCCCGGCCGACCACGTGGTGATCGACAACGTGGCCGCCGCCCGGGCGGCCACCGCGCACCTGGTCGGGCTCGGCCGGCGGCGGATCGCCGCGATCGGTGCGCAGCGCACCGCCGAGGGGGCCAGCGCCCGGCTCCGGCTGGCCGGCTACCGCGCCGCGCTGGAGGCCGCCGGCATCGCCGTCGACGACCGGCTGGTCGCCCCGGCCGCCGCCTGGCACCGCGCGGACGGGGCCGCGGCCATGCGGACCCTGCTCACCACCGGGGTACGCCCGGACGCGGTGTTCTGCTTCAACGACACGCTCGCCCTGGGTGCGCTGCGGACGTTGCACGAGTCGGGACTACGGGTTCCCGAGGACGTCGCGGTGGCCGGCTTCGACGACATCGAGGACGGCCGGTTCGCCATCCCCACGCTGAGCACCATCACCCCGGACAAGGAGCGGATCGCCCGGCTGGCGGTGGATCTGCTGGCCGCCCGCCTGGACGGTGACCGGGACGCCCCGGCCCAGGCGTTGACCGCACCGCACCGGCTCACCCCGAGGGAGAGCACCCTCGGCCGGCCGGACCGCTGATCGATCAGTCGAATGATCGGTCAGTCGAAGAAGCGGGCCAGGTGGGAATCCACCGGTCCCGGTTCGTCCGGGCCGAGCGGAACGAGGTCGGCGAAGATCGAGGCGCCGTCGCAGCCGGCGTGCAGCGGGTACCAGCGCGGTGTGCCCGGTGGCCGCTGGCAGATCCCCTTGAACGTCTGCACGTCCAGCAACCGGACGTGGGTCGGGTCGGCCACCGCGTTGACGTGCCCCCACCACGGGCTCATCACGTGCAGGCTGCCGCCCGGCCGCAGCACCCGGTGACACTCGTCGACCAGCGGCAGGAAGTCGATCAGGTGCTCCAGGATGTGCACCGTGAAGATCACGTCGACCGAGTCGTCGGCCACCGGCAGCGAGCCGGACAGGTCGGCGATCCCGTCCACCCCGGGCGCGACCCGCAGGTCGAAGCCGATGTTGTCGGGCCACTGCTTGGCCGGGCCGCAGCCGAGATCCAGCACGACCGGGTCGCGGCCGGCGACGCGTACCCGGGGCCAGACCGCGAGCACCCCGTCGAGCTGACCGATCAGCCGGCGTACCAGGCGCAGGTCGTCGTGGTCGGCGGCCTCGCCGGACAGGTGGGCGACGCCGCGGTCGAACCGCACGTCGACCGTGACGCCGCGCAGCCGCTCGTCGAACTTCACCAGGTCGGCCCAGGCCGTGGCGAGGAAGTCGTCGATCTGGCGCAGCCGTTCGCCCGGCATCGCCGTCCGTGCCAGCGAGACCATCCCGGTCACCTCCCGGCGCGGGCTACCCGGATCCGTCCGGACTATTCCCGGCGGTCGAGGTCCCCGGCCGGCCGTGCTCTCTCCGGCGGGCTGGCTGACCGGCGGTGCTCAGCGTTCGGTGACCTGGCCGGCGTCGACTTCCAGGCGCCGGTTGGTGTGCACCGCGTCCAGCATCCGACGGTCGTGGGTGACCAGCAGCAGGGTGCCCGGGTACGACGCCAGCGCGGACTCCAGTTGCTCGATCGCCGGCAGGTCCAGGTGGTTGGTGGGCTCGTCGAGCACCAGCAGGTTCACCCCGCGGGCCTGCAGCAGGGCCAGCGCCGCCCGGGTGCGCTCACCGGGGGAGAGGCTGGCCGCCGGGCGCAGCACGTGCTGCGCGCGCAGGCCGTACTTGGCCAGCAGGGTCCGCACGTCGGCCGGCACGAGATCCGGTACGGCGGCGCCGAACGCCTCCAGCAGCGGCCGGCCACCGAGGAACAGCCCGCGGGCCTGGTCGATCTCGCCGACCACCACCCCGGGACCGAGGTGTGCCTGGCCCCGCTCCAGCGGCAACCGGCCGAGCAGGGCGGCCAGCAGGGTGGACTTGCCGGAACCGTTGGCGCCGGTGATGGCCACCCGGTCGGCCCAGTCGATCTGCAGGTGCACCGGACCGAGGGTGAACCCGCCCCGGCGGACCACCGCGTCCCGCAGCGTCGCCACCACCACACCGGCCCGGGGCGCCGCGGCGATCTCCATCCGCAGCTCCCACTCCTTGCGCGGCTCCTCGACCTCGGTCAGCCGTTCGATCAGCTTGTCGGTCTGCCGGGCCTTCGCGGCCTGCTTCTCGGTCGCCTCGGCCCGGAACTTCCGGCCGATCTTGTCGTTGTCGGTGGCCTTGCGGCGGGCGTTCTTGACGCCCTTCTCCATCCAGGCCCGCTGGGTGCGGGCCCGGGCCTCCAGCCCGGCGCGGGTCTCCGCGTACTCGTCGTAGTCGGCCCGGGCCTGCCGGCGGGCCACCTCGCGCTCCTCCAGGTAACCGGCGTAGCCACCGCCGTACTGGTTGACCCGCTGCTGGGGCAGGTCCAGTTCGACCACCCGGGTCACCGTGCGGGTGAGGAACTCGCGGTCGTGGCTGACCAGCACCGTCCCGGCGCGCAGCCCGGTGACGAACTCCTCCAGCCGGTGCAGGCCGGCCAGGTCCAGGTCGTTGGTCGGCTCGTCGAGCAGGAAGATGTCGTACCGGCTGAGCAGCAGCGAGGCCATCCCGGCCCGGGCCGCCTGGCCGCCGGAGAGCGCGGTCATCGGCCGGTCCAGCTCGACCGCCAGGCCCAGGTCGGCCGCGACCTGGCCGGCCCGCTCGTCCAGGTCCGCCCCGCCGAGGGCCAGCCAGCGCTCCAACGCCACCGGGTACGCGTCGTCGGCGCCGGGCTCGCCCGCGGTCAGCGCCTCGGTCGCCGCGTCCAGCGTGGCCTGGGCCGCGGCGACCCCGGTACGCCGGGCCAGGAACCCGCGTACGGTCTCGTCGGGCCGGCGGTCCGGCTCCTGCGGCAGGAACCCGACGGTGGCCTCCGGCGGGTTGAGCTGCACGCTGCCCTGCTCGGTGGGCAGCAGCCCGGCCAGCGTGCGGAGCAGGGTGGACTTGCCGGCGCCGTTCGGCCCGACCAGGCCGATCACGTCGCCGGGCGCGACCACCAGGTCCAAGCCGCTGAACAGGACGCGGTCCCCGTGCCCGGCGGCCAGGTCCTTCGCGATCAACGTGGCGCTCATGGTGGCCCGATCCTATCGGTCGGTCCGGCCCCGCCGGCTCGTCGGTTCGGGCCCGCCGGGGCGGTGGCGGGGGAGACTGGCGGCGTGACGACCACTCTCACGATCGACTGCGGCGGCGGCGGGATCAAGGCGTCGGTGCTGGACGAGGCGGGCACCATGCGGGCCCGGCCGTTGCGGGTGCCCACCCCGTACCCGTTGCCGCCGGCCCTGTTCGTCAAGACCCTGGTGGAACTCGGCGGCCGGTTGCCGACCGCCGACCGGGTGACCGTCGGGATGCCCGGCATGCTCCGGCACGGCGTGGTGGTGGCCACGCCGCACTACGTCACCCGGGCCGGGCCGCGTACCCGGGTCGACCCGGACCTGGTCGCCGAGTGGGCCGGCTTCGACGCGCGGACCGCGCTGGCCGAGGCGTTCGGTACGCCGGTGCTGGTGCTCAACGACGCGGAGGTGCACGGCGCCGGGGTGGTCGCCGGCACCGGCCTGGAACTGGTGCTCACCCTGGGCACCGGCCTGGGCTGCGCGCTGTTCGACGGCGGCGTGCTCGCCCCGCACCTGGAGCTGTCCCAGGCGCCGGTGCGCTGGGGGATGAGCTACGACACGTACGTCGGCGAGCACGAGCGGCGGCGGTTGGGCGACGCGTTCTGGTCCCGTCGGGTGCGCGGCGTGGTGGACGGCCTGCGGCCGGTCTTCCTCTGGGACCGGCTCTACCTGGGTGGCGGGAACTCCCGGCTGATCCGACCGGAACAACTGGCCCGGATGGGCGACGACGTGGTGGTGGTGCCGAACACGGCCGGCATCCTTGGCGGCGTGCGCGCCTGGACGGTCCGGGACGGCGGTCCGCCGGGGTGGGAACACTCGCGGTCGCGGTGATGTTGTGACAGCGTCGTACCACGGGCGCGCGAATTCCAGGAGGTGGGAGATGGATCTGCTGGCGGACTACCGGCGGGCGACCATGTTCTTCGAGGCGGGCGACCCGATCGGGGCGGCCCGGCTGCTGGAACCCATCGTCGAGGCGGAACCCGACAACAGTGCCGTACGGCAACTGCTGGCCCGGTCCTACTTCCAGTCCGCGCAACTCGGCCGGGCCGAGGAGCAGCTACGGGCGCTGGTCGAGCGGGACCCCAGCGACCACTACGCCCACCACGTGCTGGGTCGTACGCTGGAGCGGGCCGGCCGGCCCGCGGAGGCGCTGCGGCACCTGCGCATCGCGGCCGCGATGTACGCCGACAACGACGACTACCGGACCGCGCTGCGGCGGGTGGAGACGAGGGTGACCGGCCGGTGAAGCTGAAGCTCGATCTGCACGACATCTTCAACCGGGGCCAGGACATCGACCGGGCGTTGCGCGGGATCATCGACGAGGCGGTGGCCAAGAAGGCCACCCTCGTCGAGATCATTCCGGGCAAGGGATCGGGGCAGCTCAAGAAGCGGGTGCTGCGGTTCCTGGATCAGAAGGACGTCAAGCAGCTCTATCACCGGGTGGAGAAGGACTCGAAGAACTTCGGCCGGCTGTTCGTCCATTTTCGGTGGAAGTGAGCATTCCCGAAGTTTGGTTCGACGGGTCGTCCGACGACGGGGGCGAACGAATGACGGCAAAGGTTCGGACACCGAAAGCCTCCTGACGTTCATCAATCTGGCGATAGCATTGGTCGGTGGTGACTTCTGGGGAGACCGACGTAATCGTGGTCGGTGCGGGCGTCGTCGGACTGACCACCGCGATCCGCCTCGCGGAAGCCGGTCTCTCCGTCCGGGTGCTGGCTGATCAACCACCCGAGCGGACCACGTCGGCCAGCGCCGGCGCGAGTTGGGGGCCGTACATGGTCTCGGATCCCCGGGTGCTGCACTGGAGTGAACAGACCCGATTGACGTTGGAGAAGATCGCCGAGGATCCCCATTCCGGCGTACGCCTCGTCCGCGGCCTGGAAGTTGCGCCCTATCCGGTCGATCCTCCACTGTGGGCGCTCGGCGTTCAGGACTTCGAACTCTGCCGACCCGAGGAACTGCCGCCCCCGTACGTCTGTGGGTGGCGATACACGATTCCGCTGGTCGACATGCCGCGCTATCTCGGCTATCTGATTCGCCGACTGGACGCGGTCGGGGTGGCCGTGGAGATCGGCGTGATCGGCTCGTTCCGGGAGTTGGTCGGCCGGGCCCGGACAATGGTCAACTGCACCGGTCTGGGCTCCCGGCACCTGGTCCCGGACGACGAGGTCTTTCCCACCCGCGGCCAACTGGTCATCGTGGACAATCCGGGGATCGACTCCTTCTTCCAGGATCACGCGGAGAACGAGGAACTGACGTATTTCCTGCCGCACGGCGATCACGTCGTGCTGGGCGGCAGTGCCCTGCAACGTTCGGACAGTCTCGAACCCGACCGGGTCGCGGCGCGGGCGATCATCGAGCGGTGTGCCGCCGTCGAGCCGCGACTGCGCCAGGCGCGGGTACGGGAGATCCGGGTCGGCCTACGGCCCAGCCGGTCCCGGGTACGGGTCGAGCGGGACGTCGTCGACGGCGTGCCGATCATCCACAACTACGGGCACGGCGGCTCCGGGTTGACCCTCTCCTGGGGCTGCGCCGACGAGGTGCTCACCCTCAGCGGCCTGCAGTGACACGATGATGGACGGTCGACCGCGTCGGCGCCCGGACCGCCCGGACCGTCCGGTCGGTGCCCGTAAGGTCGACGAAGCCGGTCCCTTCGGAGGACTTGACGGGTGGCGATCAATGGTGAATTGTGGCGCTCGCGCGCCGCGCGTATCGTCGTAATTGGCTTTCCGGATCGAGGCTGAACGGGGTCCCGCCTGCCCGGTGAAAACCATTGCCGGAGGGTCGGACAAGAGAATAATTTACGGGTTGAGCAGGTCGAAGCTCCGCCCCCGAGCGCCTCGAAGAGGTCACCATGAACCGTCTGGACGCGACCACCCCGGCTGGCAACGATCAATTCGACTGGGATCATTTTGATTCCGAAGCCTACTCGGATCACAACTACCGTTCGGTGCGGGACGACGACCGGCAGATAATGGAGATCGTCCGGGACTTCTTCGCGACGGCCGGCGTACCCGAGGGGGCGCGGGGGGTCGACGTCGGAGCCGGCGCCAATCTCTACCCGTCGTTGGCCATGCTGCCCTTCTGCGCGCACATCGACTTCTGGGAGTACAGCGCGTCGAACGTGGCCTGGCTCACCCGGCAGACCGCGTCCTTCGACCCGAACTGGGACGAGTTCTGGGACGTCTACCGCAGCCGGTCCCCGTACGCGGAACTGGCGGATCCGCGCCGGGCGCTGGCCGAACTGGCGGAGGTCCGCCAGGGCAGCATCTTCGACCTGCCGGCGGCCCGGTGGGACCTGGGCACGATGTTCTTCGTGGCCTGTTCGCTCTCGACCGACCTGGCCGAGTTCCAGCGGGCGGTGCACGCCTTCGTCGGGGCGCTGGCTCCCGGCGCGCCGTTCGCCAGCGCCTTCATGGCCAAGTCGCAGGGCTACTACGTCGCCGACAACTGGTTCCCGGCGGTCGCCGTGGACGAGGCGGAGGTGGCGCGGACGCTGGCGCCGGTGGCCACCGACGTCCGGCTCACGCCGATCGAGATCGGCGACCCGATCAGGGACGGCTACAGCGGCATGATCGTCGCCACCGGCCGGGCCCGTCGGCCCGACTGACGGTCCCGACCGGCCGGTGACCGCCTCCCCGGGTGGCCCGGCCGGCGGTCAGCGTCAGCGCCGACCGCGGTGCCGGTCCGACGGCCCGGGCCCGCCGGCGTCGTCGTCGCCGGGCAGCGGCGGAAGGACGACCTTGCGGTGCGCGTCGAGGGTGACCCGCCGGGCGTCCGGGGCGGTCCACAGGTCGTTGAACTCGCCGATCCGCCGGATCACCCGTTCCCGGTGGGTGACCACCGAGGTGTTCACCACCATCGGGTCGAGCCGGCCGACCGTGGAGGCCGCCGTCTGGTAGCTCAGTACGCCGTCGAAGACGACGAAGTCGCGCAGCCGGGGGTGGAAGGTGGACGCGACGGTGGCGTCCAGGATCTTCACCTGCACGCCGATCTCCAGTTGCTGGCGGAGCACGTCGGCCACCTCCTCCGGGCGGACGCCCTCCCGGTCGATGATGAACAGCCGCTGGACCGTCACCTTGCGCTTGATCGCCTCACGTTGCAGGTCCAGGTAGCGCTGGCCCAGGTCGGTGCGCCACAACCCGCCGGCGATGAAGCTCTTGCCGCCGGCGTCGACGCTGCTCAGGCTGGTCGCCTGGATGCTGGTGCGGGCCACCTTGGTCAGACCGAGCAGCCAGTCCCGGTCCTCACCCTCGTAGGTGAGGTCGCTGCCGTCGCCGATCTGCTTGAGATACTCGGCCAGCCGGGTGATCTCGTTCTGGGCGAAGTCCTGCACCAGCTCGGTCGCGTCCGAGGTGATTTTCGTACGGTTGCGCACCAGCTTGGTTATCTCGGTCATCTCGTCCGGCTTCAGCTGGGATGCCTCGCGCAGCCCGAACAGCTCGGTGGCCAGATGGATCTTCGAGAAGCCGTCGGTGAGCTGTTCCCTGGTCGCCTCGGCGTACCGGGACAGGTCCGTGCCGGTACGCCGGCGGAACTCGTCGAAGTGCTGCTCCAGCGCGGCGAGCCGACGCTCCACGTTCTGGTCCAGCGTGGCGAGGCGACGCTCCACATCGAACAGGTACTGGGCGACGAACACCACGCCGGCCACGAACAGCGAGACGCCGATGTTCCACACCACCTCCGGTCGCTGCCCGTCGGGCAGCAGGGCGGACACCGCGAAGGTCACCGTGAAACTGGCCACGCTGGTCAGGATCTTGTAGAGCAGCCTGCGGTGCGCCCGGGTACGCGGCGGGTCCTCGGATCGTTTGTTTCCCACCCGTGCCTCCAGGTGTGCCGGATCCAGAATTCACCCCCCATCATGAACACTCCACGCAAACAGTTGATCACGCACCGCTTCCGGTCGCGGTGTCGCGCCCTCGCTCCACGTGCGTCGCCGGGCCGCCGGTTACAGTGCATCTTCGGTGTGCCACGGCCCGCCGGACCGACGTGCCGCGGTCGGTGGTACGGAATCGAAAGGGTGAGCCGGGGTGCCGCGCGGGGCACCGGGATCGCCGTGTTGTGTGGGAGCGTTTACTGGTACAGGATCGGCCCGGACCGGAGCAGCGAAGGAGCCTCAGATCAGCACGGACCAACCTGCCCTCCGGGCGGGCACCCGACGATTCGGACGACCGGTATGACCGGGTCGTCGGTGGTGCCGGCGCGGGCGTACCCGGCGGGCGGATTCGGGCAGGGTGAACCCGGTCGGGGCGGTTCGGGCCGAGGGCTCGGCAAGGGCGGTTCCGGGCGCGGCGCCCCGCTGCCGCACGGCGAGCGGCTGCGGGTGCTGCTCGTCGAGGACGACGAGGGCGACGCGTTCCTGGTCGGTGAGCTGCTCGCCGAGACCGGGGCGGCGATCGAGCTGCGCGTCGCGACCAGCCTCAACCAGGCCCGGGCGCAGATGTCCGGCGTCGACTGTGTCCTGCTGGACCTCGGCCTGCCCGACGCGCAGGGGCTGGACGGGCTGCGGCAGGTGCTGGACATGTCCAGCGGGGCCGCGGTCTGCGTGCTCACCGGCCGGCAGGACGAGCACCTCGGCGTCGGCGCGGTGGCCGAGGGCGCCCAGGACTACCTGGTCAAGGGCCAGGTCGACGGGGTGCTGCTGGCCCGCGCGCTGCGCTATGCGGTGGAGCGCAAGCGGGCCGACGAGAACACCCGCCGGCTGCGCGAGGTCGAGCTGCGCCAGGCCGAGTCGGCCCGGCTGGAGCGCGGCCTGCTGCCGCAGCCGCTGATGGACACCGACCAGGTCGCCGTGCACACCTTCTACCGACCCGGCCGGCACGCCGCCCTGATCGGCGGCGACTTCTACGACGTGGTGCAGACCACCCCGGACCGGGTCGACGTGATCGTCGGCGACGTCTGCGGGCACGGGGCCGACGAGGCCGCCCTCGGGGTCGAGCTGCGCGTCGCGTGGCGGGCGCTGGTGCTGGCCGGCGTGCCGGACGACGCGGTGCTGCCGGCGCTGGAGCAGGTGCTGATGAGCGAACGCCGGCTCCAGGAGATCTTCGCGACGGTCGCCACCGCGCGGCTCGACCTGGCCGCCAACCGGGTCACCGTCCGGCTGGCCGGACACCCGCCGCCGCTGCTGCTGGCGAGGGGCCGGGTCGTCCAGGTCGCCGCGCCCGGCGGGCTGCTGCTCGGCGTGCGGCCGCGGCCGGCGGTCCCGTACGAGATCCAGCTCGACAGCGACGACTGGTCGTTGCTGCTCTACACCGATGGCCTGATCGAGGGCCGGATCGATGCCGGCGACGACCGGCTGGACGTCGCCGGCCTGCGGACCCTGGTGGGTGGCGACGAGGCCGGGGCGGTGCCGCTGCCGGACCTGCCCGGCTGGCTGGTCGGTCGGGCCGAGGAGTTCAACGGCGGCCCGCTCGCCGACGACGTGGCCATGTTGCTGGTGAGCAGGGGAAGGGGGCGATGATGGGCGCCCGGCGGAACTGGTCGTTGCGGCGGCGGGTGGTGGTGCTCTGCGTCACCGTGGGTGTCCTGCTCACCGGTCTCGCGGTGGCCGAGGCGGTGGTGGCGACGCGGAACCGCCAGGCTACCGACACGATCCTCAACCAGACCGGTCCGCTGCGGGTGCAGGCCGAGGCGTTGCTCGCCGCGATGATCAATCAGGAGACCGGGGTCCGCGGTTACGTGGTCAGCGGCAAACGGGACGACCTCGCTCCGTACGAGAACGGGCTCAAGCAGGAGCAGAGCACCGTCGCGGCGATGCGCCCGCTGCTGGCCGACCATCCGGCCGTCCAGCAACAGGTGGCGACGGTCGAGGAGAAGGCCGACCGGTGGCGGCAGACGGTCGCCATCCCGGCCATCGAGACGACCGGGCGGTCCGGCCCCTCGGCCGGTCAGTCGGTGCTCACCGAGGACGCCCGGGCGCAGTTCGACGGGATCCGGGCCAGCATCGGTGACCTCCAGCAGTCGATCATGGTGCTCCGGCAGCAGGGCGCGGACCGGGTCAACCGTACCGGCAACGCCCTGGTCATCCTCCTGATCACTGCCGCGCTGGTGGTGCTGATCGCCGGGTTCGCGCTGATGCTCTCGCTCAACCGGCTGGTGGTCGGCCCGCTGACGGTGCTGGCCAGCCAGGTGCGTGCCGTGGCCGAAGGCGACTACCAGCGCGACATCGAGAAGGTCGGGCCGCCGGAGCTGGCCCAGCTCGCCGGTGACGTGGACGCCATGCGCCGCAAGATCGCCTCCGACCTGGCCGAGGTGCGGGCGGCCCGGACCAGCATCGAGGAGGCGAACGCCCAGCTGGAGAAGCAGGCCGAGGAACTGGTCCGGTCCAACCGGGACCTGGAACAGTTCGCCTACGTCGCCTCGCACGACCTGCAGGAGCCGTTGCGCAAGGTGTCCAGCTTCTGCCAGCTGCTGCAACGCCGGTACGCCGGCCAGCTCGACGAGCGGGCCGACCAGTACATCGCCTTCGCGGTGGACGGTGCGCAGCGGATGCAGCGGCTGATCAACGACCTGCTGGCGTTCTCCCGGATCGGCCGGCTCACCACCGGGTTCGTCGAGGTCGACCTGGACCAGGTGATGGCCGAGGTGTCCGGCCAGACCGAGGCGGCCCGGGAGTACGTGGACGGCGAGCTGACCTGGTCCGACCTGCCGGTGGTCAGCGGTGAGGAGGCACTGCTGACGAACCTGCTGGCCAACCTGGTGAGCAACTCGTTGAAGTTCCGCCGTCCCGACGTGCCGCCCCGGGTGCACATCTCCGCGCGCCGGGTCGGCGCCGATTGGGAGATCACCTGCCAGGACAACGGGATCGGCATCGAGTCCGAGTTCGCCGACAAGATCTTCGTCATCTTCCAGCGGCTGCACTCGAAGGACGCCTACCCGGGCACCGGAATCGGCCTGGCGATCGTGAAGAAGATCGTCGAGTACCACGGCGGCCGGGTCTGGGTGGACCCGGACGTACCCGAGGGGACCGCCATCCGGTTCACCCTCCCGGCGCTGACCGCCGAGGAGGACGAGGCGCCGACGGATGCGTCCGGTCCGGCCGGGACCGAGTCGTCCGAGTCCTCCGGTGCGGCCGGAGCGGCGCCGGTGGGGTCGGACGCTGCCGGGCCGGACGACGCTGCCGGGCCGGACGACGCTGCCGGGCCGGACGACGCTGCCGGGCCGGACGACGCTGCCGGGCCGGACGACGCTGCCGGGCCGGACGACGCTGCCGGGCCGGACGACGCTGCCGGGCCGGACACGGCGGGGTCGGACACGGCGGGGTCGAACACTGCCGGGTCGGACGCTGCGGAGAACGGTGCCGGGCGAACGGGCGGTAAGTCGGTGGAGGAGACTGGTGGGATGAGGGAGACGGTGGCATGACGGCGCCTGCCGACGGAAAGAGCCCGATCGAGGTCCTGCTCGTCGAGGACGACCCGGGCGACGTGCTGATGACGCAGGAGGCGTTCGAGGAGCACAAGCTGCGCAACCGGCTCACCGTCGTCTCCGACGGCGCGGAGGCGCTCGCCTACCTGCGCCGGGAGGGCCAGTACGCGGACGCCACCGTGCCGGACCTGATCCTGCTCGACCTGAACCTGCCCCGCTTCGACGGTCGGCAGGTGCTCGCCGAGATCAAGAAGGACGACCACCTGCGGCAGATCCCGGTGGTGGTGCTCACCACGTCGCAGGCGGACGAGGACATCCTGCGCAGCTACCAGTTGCACGCGAACGCGTACGTCACCAAGCCGGTCGACTTCGAGCGGTTCATCGCGGTGGTCCGGCAGATCGACGAGTTCTTCGTCAGCGTGGTGAAGCTGCCCCCGCGCGGCTGACCATCGTGACCACGAACCTGATCGAAGAGGTCGGCGCGCTGCTCCGGAAGGCCGCGGCGAACGCCATCATGCCGTCGTTCCGCCGGCTCGACGACGACGAGATCGAGGAGAAGTCGCCCGGCCAGCTGGTGACCGTGGCCGACCGCCGGGCCGAACAGATCATCGGCGACGGGCTGCGCGCGCTGCTGCCCGGTTCGGTCGTGGTCGGCGAGGAAGGGGTGGCCGAGGACGCCGGCCAGCTCGAGCACCTGCGCGAGAGCGGCCCGGTCTGGCTGGTCGACCCGCTGGACGGCACCTCGAACTTCACCGCCGGGCGGCCCCCGTTCGCGGTGATGGTGGCGTTGCGCCGGGACGGGGTCACCCGGACCGGTTGGATCCTCGACCCGTTGACCGACAGCCTGCTGGTGGCCGACGAGCACCGCGGCGCGTACCTCGACGGGGCGGCCGTACGGCTGCCGCAGGCCGGGCCGCCGGCCGCCGACCTGCGCGGCGCGCTGCGGGCCCGGATCCTGCCGGACGCCATGCGGGATTCGGTCGGCGAGCACGGCGACCGGATCGGTGCGCTGCTGTCCGGCCGGCACTGCGCCGCCCAGGAGTACCGCGACATCGTCACCGGCGTGCAGCACTTCGCCGTCTTCTGGCGCACCCTGCCCTGGGACCACACCGCCGGGGTGCTGCTGGTCGAGGAGGCCGGCGGGGTGGCCCGCCGGTTCGACGGCGGCCGGTACGACCCGGCCGACGACCGGCGCGGCCTGTTGGTCGCGGCCAACGAGGAGATCTGGACGACGGTCCAGGAGGTCCTCGGCGCGACCGACTGACTCCTCAACGCGCCTGCGCCGGCCACTGCGGACCGACGACGCCGAGCAGCTTCAGCGCCTCGGCCGACGGGCTGCCCGGGACGGCCGTGTGGATGACGAGCCGCTGGCCGTGCCCGGCCACCTCCAGCACCTCGCACTCCAGGGTCAGCTCGCCGACCACCGGATGGACCAGCGTCTTGCTGGTCGATCCCTGCCGGACGCAGACCCGGTGCTCGGCCCAGCGCCGGGCGAACTCCGGGCTGGTCAGCAGCCGGTCGATCAGCCGGCGGATGCCCGGGTCGCCCGGATACTGCGCGGCCGCCGCCCGCAGGTCGGCGACGCACTGGTCGGCGTACGCGGCGGCGGCCGGGTCACCGGACAGGTCCACCCCGCAGCCACCGAGGAACATCCGCCAGACCAGGTTGCGCTCTTCCGCCGAGCAGCCGGCCGGATCGCCGAGCAGGGCCACCGCGAGCGGATTCCAGGCCAGCAGGTCGTACTTCACGTCGATGACGAAGGCCGGGGTGTCGGTGAGCCGGTCCAGCAGGTGCAGGACCCCGGCCGGCACGTCCGCGCTGGGTCCGGCCGGCGGTCGGGGCACCTCACCGGCGAGCCGGAAGAGGTGGTCCCGCTCGTTCGTGTGCAGTCGCAACGCCCGGCCCAGGGCGGACAGCACCTGCCGGGACGGGTGCGGACCGCGGGCCTGTTCGAGCCGGATGTAGTAGTCGACCGAGATGCCGGCCAGCCGGGCCACCTCCTCCCGGCGCAGTCCCGGCGTGCGGCGGCGGGTCCCGGCGGGCAGCCCGACGTCTCCGGGCCGCACCCGGGCCCGTCGGATGCGCAGGAAGTCGGCGAGTTGGCGGCGGTCCATCCGTTCATCATCGCCGGACGCCGGTAACGCCAACCAGGTACCGCCGGTCCCTGGTTCGGCAGGTCTCTCCCGCCGGGCCGGGCCGGCTCGCAGGCTGGCGGCATGACAGAGAAGATCATTGCCCTGGTGACCGGGGCGAACCGGGGAATCGGTCAGGAGATCGCCCGTGGACTGGCCGTGGCCGGCGCGACCGTGCTGGTCGGCGCCCGCTCGACCGAGGCGGGCCGGCAGGCGGCGGAGAAGCTGACGGCCGACGGGCTGGACGCCACCGCCGTCGAGGTGGACGTCACCGACGCGGAATCGGTGGCGCGGGCCGCGCGGTGGGTCGAGGACGAATTCGGCCGGCTGGACGCCCTGGTCAACAACGCCGGGGTACTGCTCGAACGCGGTCAGTGGCCGAGCCAGGTGCCGATGGAGGTGCTCGACCGGACGTACCAGGTGAACGTGTTCGGGGTGATCCGGATGATCGACGCGATGCTGCCGCTGTTGCGCCGGTCGGCGGCCGGCCGGATCGTCAACCTGTCCAGCGGGCTGGGTTCGTTCGCGCTGACCGCCGATTCGGACCATCAGTTCGCGAAGAACCCGCTGTTGGCGTACAACTCGTCGAAGAGCGCGCTGAACGCGGTCACCGTCTCGTACGCGAACGAACTGCGGAACACCCCGATCAAGGTCAACTCGGCGGACCCCGGGTACTGCGCCACCGAGATGAACGGCTACGGCGGCACCCGTACGCCGGCGCAGGGCGCGATCGCCGCGGTCCGGTTGGCCACCCTGCCGGCGGACGGGCCGACCGGTGGCTTCTTCGACGAGGACGGTCCGCACCCCTGGTGACGTGGGCGTGACCCGGCGTCCACGACGGCGGTCGACCGGATCGCGGCGGGCCGACACGGCAGCCGCGGTCCGGTAGGCTCACCGGCGGTCTCCGCCCGGTGGCCCCGTTCCGCGGGCGCCGACGGAGACCGCCGCCGACGCGGGCACCGGTCCCGAGCGGGGGTCAGGCGGCCGAACGGAGGGACGACTTTCGTGCGTTGCGCGCCTGGAAACCGGCTCGGCCGGCAGTTCCTCGCGGCCCTGCTGACCGCGGTCACCGCGCTCACGGCGGGCACCGCGGCCGCCGTCGCCGACGTCGCCGTGGCGGTGGCCGCGCCGAATCCGAACCCCGGCGACGAGGGTGGCACCAAGAAGCTGCGCGACGCGCTGGAGGCGGCCGCCCGCGGACACATCGACGCCCAGGCCAAGCTGGACGCCTCGACCAAGCGGCAGACCGAGCTGACCGGCCGGCTCAGGGACGTCGAGGCCCGACTGGTCGACCTCACTGCCCAGGTCGGCGCGGTGGCCGCCCGGTCCTACCGGCTGGGCCGGCTCACCCCGTACTCGATGATGTTGAACAGCGCGTCCCCGGACGAGCTGCTGCAACGGTCGGCGGCGCTGGAGCTGATCTCCCAGCTGGACAGCCAGAAGCTGCGCGACCTGACCGACAGCCGGGCACAGGCGACCGAGGCCAAGGCGGCCATCGACGCCGAGGTGGTGCAGCAGCGCAAGCAGGTCGCCGTCATGGCGCAGAAGAAGAAGGACGCGGAACGGGCGCTGGCCGCGGTGGGCGGCGCGACCAGCGCCGGCTTCGTGAACGCCAATTCGCCACTGGCCAAACCCGCGCCGCGCAACTCCGACGGCTCCTGGCCCAGCGAGTCGTGCAACGTCGACGACCCGACCACCGGTTCCTGCATCACCCCGCGCACGCTGCACGCGATGCAGCAGGCCCAGGCGGCCGGCTTCAAGCGGTACGTCTCCTGCCACCGTAGCGGCGGCGGCGGTGAACACCCCAAGGGTCGGGCCTGCGACTTCTCCGCCGCGGCGGGTGGCTTCGAGAACGTCAGCGCCACCGGCGGGGACCGCACCTACGGCAACAACCTGGCCGCGTACTTCATCAAGAACGCCGGCCGGCTCGGGGTGCTGTACGTGATCTGGTACCGGCAGATCTGGATGCCGGGCACCGGCTGGCGGTCCTACGACGGGGCCGGCAGCCCGGCCGCCGACCACACGAACCACGTCCATCTCTCCATGTACTGACGGGTAACCGGCCGATCGGCACGTAGCATCGCAGCGATGAAGCCGATCTCCTCCGATGTTGCGGCGACCAGGACCGCACTGGCGCCGCCGGAGGCTCGGCCGTTGCCGGGCGGGCTCGCCGCGGCCCTGGTCTTCCTGTCCAGCGGCGCCGTGCTGATGCTGGAGACGGTCGCGTTGCGGCTGGTCGGCCCGTACCTCGGGGTGACCCTGCAGGTCACGAGCTCGGTGATCGGGGTGGCGCTGGCCGCCATCGCGTACGGCGCCTGGTTCGGCGGGTGGCTGGCCGACCGGCGGGACCCGCGGACGCTGCTGGCCCCGGCGTTCGTGCTGGCCGGGATCGCCACCGCGCTGACCCTGCCGGCGGTCCGGTACGCGGGCGAGTGGCTGCGCGGCGGCGCGCCCGCGGCCATCCTGCTGCTCACCTCGCTGGCCGTGTTCGTCCCGGCCGGCCTGCTCGCGGCGGTCACTCCGCTGGTGGTGAAGCTGCAGCTCGGTGACCTGCGGCGAACCGGCCAGGTGGTCGGCAAGCTGTCCAGCGTCGGCACGCTGGGCGGCATCACGGCCACCTTCGGCACCGGGTTCGTGCTGGTCGCGGCGCTGTCCAGCACGACCATCGTGGTCGGGCTGGCGGTGCTGCTCGGACTGACCGGGCTGGCGCTGGCCGAGTACCTGCGGCGGCGGGTCGGGGTCGCCGCGGCCGGCCGGTCCCGGGTCGGTGCCGCCCTGGCGGTGCTCGGGCTGGCCGGCGCCGCGCTGTCCACCGTCGCGCCGAACCCGTGCGACGTGGAGACCGCGTACCACTGTGCCCGGGTGGTGCCCGATCCGGCCCGGCCGGACGGGCGGACGCTGCTGCTCAACTCGGCCCAGCACTCGTACGTGGACCTGGCCGACCCGCGCCACCTGAAGTTCGCCTACACCCAGTGGATCGGGCTGGTGGCGGACCGGTTCACGGCACCCGACCGGCCGGTGGCCGCGCTGCACCTCGGCGGCGGTGGCTTCACCGTCCCGCGGTACCTGACCGCCACCCGGCCGGGCACCGAGAACCTGGTCTTCGAACTCGACGGCGGGCTGGTCGAGCTGGACCGGCGGGAGTTGGGCGTCCGCCCGGGACCCGACCTGCGGACGATGGTGGGCGACGCCCGGGTGCTGCTCGGTAACCGGCCCGACCGCAGCGCGGACCTGGTGGTCGGGGACGCGTTCGGGCACCTGGTGGTGCCCTGGCACCTGGCCACCCGGGAGATGATGGCCGAGATCCGGCGGGTGCTGCGACCCGGCGGCGTTTATGTGCAGAACGTCATCGACTATCCGCCGGTGCGTTTCGTCCGGGCTGAACTGGCCACCGTCGCCGCCGAGTTCGCGCACGTCGCGGTCATCGCCCCACCGGACGCGCTGGCCGACCGGCGGGGCGCCAACTTCCTGATCGTCGCGTCCGACGAACCGCTGCCGCTGGCGAGCCTGCGGGACGGACTGGCGAAGCTGGACACCGACCCGGCCGAGCTGCTGACCGGGCCGGAGTTGTCCGAGTTCGTGGGGCCGGCACAGGTGCTCACCGACGCGTTCGCCCCGGTCGACCAGCTGCTGGTCAAGGGCTGACCGCCGGGTCGCGGACCGGCCGCGTCCGGCGGGACGTGTGTAGATTCCTTGCCGCGGGGCAAGAAGACACACCATGGGCAGGGTGAACAAGCCGACGACCACGCTCCTCGGCGAGCGCTACCGGCTGGTCGAGCGGCTCGGCGCGGGCGGCATGTCGGTGGTGTGGCGGGGCTACGACGAGGTGCTCGGCCGCCAGGTGGCGGTCAAGGTGCTCGCCGCCCGGCTGGCCGGCGACCGGACCTTCCGGCACCGAATCCGGATCGAGGCCAAGGCCGCCGCGCGGCTGTGCCACCCGCACATCACCAACGTGTACGACTACGGCGAGACCGTCGAGGCCGGGGTGCCCGTCCCGTACGTGGTGATGGAGCTGGTCGACGGCTGCTCCGTGGCCGCGTACCTCGGCCGGCACGGCGGCCGGATGCCCTGGCGGGAGGCCGTCACGGCGTGCGCCGAGGTCGCCTCGGCGCTGGCCACCGCGCATGCCCGGGGCGTGGTGCACCGGGACGTCACCCCGGGCAACGTGATGCTCACCGGCGCCGGCGCCAAGGTGGTCGACTTCGGCATCTCGGCGCTGGTCGGCGAGCGGGACAGCGAGCCCGGCGGCGCGGTGCTCGGCACCCCCGCGTACCTGGCGCCGGAACGGCTCGACGGCGGCCAGGTCACCGCCGCCACCGACGTGTACGCCCTCGGCCTGCTGCTCTACCGGATGCTGTCCGGCCGGCTGCCCTGGCCGGTCGACGGCCGGACCGAGTTGCTGCGGGCCCACCTGTACCGGGAACCGGAGCCGCTCGCGGTGGTTGGTGGGCTGCCCGCCGAGGTGGCCGACCTGTGCCGGCGGTGCCTGGCCAAGGACCCGGTGGACCGGCCGAGCAGCGTCGAGGTGGCCCGGACCCTGGCCGACGCGGCCGGCGTACCGGCCGTGGTGCCGGTGTCCCCGGCGCCGGGTGGGCCGATGAGCGGCCGGGACGACGAGGCGTTGCTGGCCAACGCCGGCACCACCATCCTGCCCGGCTCGGCGGCCACCGACGCGCTGCCGCTGTCCCGGTCCGGCCGCACCGTGGCCCGGGACCGGCGCGCCAACCGCCGGCACCGCGTCCAGGCGGTGGCCGCCGGGGTCGGCCTGCTCGCGGTGACCGGCGGGGTATGGGCGGCCACCTCGGCCAGCCCGGCCGCCGGTCCGGACACCCCGGCCGCCGCCGCGACGCCGGACGCCACCCCGGCCGGCCCGACCTGCCGGGTCGACTACGCGCTGCGCAGGGACACCGGCCGGGGCTTCGACGCGGACGTGCAGGTGACCAACAGCGGTGAGCAGGCCGTACCGGGTTGGCGGCTGACCTTCGCGTTCCCCGGTGACCAGGTGGTCACCGGGGGCACCGTGCGGCACTGGCAGCAGCAGGGCCGGTCGGTCGCGGTCCGCGCCGACGACACCCCGCTCGCCCCGGGCCGGTCCGCGACGATGGCGCTGTCCGGACGGTACGCCGACGCGAACCCGTTGCCGGTCGAGTTCCGGCTCAACGACTCGTCCTGCGCGGTCCGGCTCTCCGGCGTACCGGGCGTCGCACCGACGACGGGCGCCCCCACCCCGGCCCGGACCTCCGCCACGGGCGCCTCCGGCAAGGCCAAGCCGGCACCGGCCAAGCCCGCTCCCGCGAAGAAGCCCGAGCCCAGGGGCAAGGCCAAGGGCAAGGACAAGGGCAAGGGCGGCGGCGACTGACCGCTCGGTCGGCGGCGGCGAACCGCTGGACCTGGTCGATGGTGCCCTCCACGATCAGCATGCTGTCGGCGGTGATCACGGTGCCCGGTGGCCGCCCGCGCCGGCCTCCCGCGCGCCGCCAACTGAGCCCGACACCATCCGCACGCCCGGCCGTCGAGGCCGGGCGTGCTGGTGGTACGGCTGATCGTCGGGCACCATGGCCGGCGTGGAACCTCTTCGACTGATTCTTCTCTACGTTCACCTCGTCGGCTTCGCCCTGCTGCTGGGCGGCGCGATCACGCAGTACCTGTCCGGGCGGCTCCGGATCAACCGGGCGATGCTCTGGGGCGCGGGCATTCAGGTGGTGACCGGCCTCGGGCTGGCCGCGCCGCTGCGGGACGGACACGAGCCGGCCCCGGCGAAGCTCGCCACCAAGGCGATCATCGGCGTGATCATCTTCGTGATGGTCTTCTTCTCCCGGAAGCGGGACGAGGTCAACCGCGGACACTTCCTGGCGATCGTCGGTCTGACCCTGGTCAACGCGGCCGTGGCGGTCTTCTGGCGATAGCTTCCGGCGACAGCGCGGCTCACCTGCGGGAATGCCGGAATTGGGGCGTTCGTGCCGGCGAGAAGGTAACTGCGCCGGTCCGGGGAGTGATCTGCCCCACGCCACGGTCACACGAGCATAACGGGCGTTCAACAGTCCTGCACGATTGTCGGCCGGCGGGTGGGCGCGGGCGTACGCTTCGCGTCCGTAACGTGGGACGCCGGTCGCCGAGACCGGCATAGGGCTGCCACCGCGGGGCGGTGTGCATTGGGAAGGAGATCGTCTTGCGCTCTGTGCGTGGGATGCGGATCGTCTCGCTGTTCGCGGTCGGTGGACTGGCGTTCACCGCCGCCGCATGTGGCAAGGCTCCGGAGGAGAAGAAGGACGCGGGCTCCGCGGGCAAGAAGTACTCCGCCTGCATGGTCACCGACACCGGCGGCATCGACGACAAGTCCTTCAACGCCTCGGCGTGGAAGGGCCTGCAGGACGCCAAGGAAGCCAACAGCAACATCGACATCAAGTACGTCGCGTCCAAGGCCGAGGCCGACTACGAGCCCAACCTGACGCAGTATGTCAACCAGAAGTGCGACTTCATCCTCGCGGTGGGTGGCCTGATGGGCGACGCCACCTCGAAGATCGCCAAGGCGAACCCGAACCAGCAGTTCGGCATCGTCGACGCGAAGCTGCCGGAGAGCAACGTCTTCCCGATGCAGTTCGACACCGCGCAGGCCGGCTTCCTGGCCGGTTACCTGGCGGCCGGGATGACCAAGACCGGCAAGGTGGGCACCTACGGCGCCAAGAAGATCCCGCCGGTGACCATCTTCATGGACGGTTTCGTCGACGGCGTCGCCTACTTCAACAAGACCAAGAGCAAGACGGTCACGGCGCTCGGCTGGAACAAGGCCACCCAGGACGGGTCGTTCACCAACGACTTCGTCAAGCAGGACGAGGGCAAGAAGGTCGGCGACGCGCTGGTCGCCCAGGGCGCGGACATCGTCATGCCGGTCGCCGGCGGCGCCGGCCTCGGCACCACCGCGGCGGCCCAGGCCTCCGGCGGCAAGTACTCGGCCATCTGGGTCGACGTCGACGGCTGCCAGAGCACCCCGAACTGCCCGGCGCTGATCACCACCGTGGTCAAGAACATCCCGGGCGCGGTCACGGACGCGGTGACCAAGGCGGCCAAGGGCGACAAGCTGGCGCACGACCCCGGCTACCTCGGCACGCTGGCCAACAATGGCGTCTCGATCGCCCCGTACCACGAGTTCGACAGCAAGGTCCCGGCCGAGCTGAAGAGCGAGGTCGACAAGGTCAAGGCCGACATCGTCGCCGGCAAGATCACCGTCACCTCGGCGGCTCAGCCGAAGTGACCCGCCACCGGCCACCCCGGTGAGATCATCACGGGGTGGCCGGCCGGTACGTCGACCGGCCGTCCCGGCGCCGTGGTCCGCCACGGCTCCGGCGACGGCCGGTCGTTTCCCGACCGCCCCAGCCGGGCCACCGGTGGACAGCTAGGCTGCACCATCCCCGCCCGCACCCCCAGGAGGTTGCGCTGAGACTCGAACTGCGCGGCATCACCAAGAGGTTCGGTGACCTGGTCGCCAACGACCACATCGACCTGACGGTGGAGCCAGGGGAGATCCACGCGCTGCTCGGTGAGAACGGCGCGGGCAAGTCCACGCTCATGAACGTGTTGTACGGGCTGTTGCAGCCGGACTCCGGCGAGATCCTGGTGGACGGCGAACCGATCAGGATCAAGGGCCCGTCCGACGCGATCTCGACCGGCATCGGCATGGTGCACCAGCACTTCATGCTGGTCCCGGTGCTGACCGTCGCGGAGAACGTGATGCTCGGCGCCGAGCAGGTACGCGGCGGGATCTTCGGGCTGCTGGACCGGCGCCGGGCCCGGCGCGAGGTGGCCGAGGTCTCCGACCGGTACAACCTGCGGGTCGACCCGGACGCGGTGATCGAGGACCTGCCGGTCGGCGTCCAGCAGCGGGTGGAGATCGTCAAGGCGCTGACCCGCGACGTCGACCTGCTCATCCTGGACGAGCCGACCGCGGTGCTCACCCCCCAGGAGACCGAGGAACTGCTCACCGTCATGCGGTCGCTCAAGGCGGCCGGCAAGTCGATCGTGTTCATCACGCACAAGCTCAAGGAAGTCAAGGCGATCGCCGACCGGATCACGGTGATCCGCCGCGGCCGGGTGGTCGGCACCGCGAGCCCACAGGCCAGCGAGGACGAGCTGGCCGCCCAGATGGTCGGCCGCAGCGTCAACCTGACCGTGGCCAAGGCGCGGCGCGAGCCGGGCGAGCCGGTGCTCACCGTCGAGGGCCTGGTGGTCGACGACGAGCGGCTGTGTCGGGCGGTGGACGGCGTCGACCTGACCGTACGGGCCGGTGAGGTGCTGGGCATCGCGGGCGTGCAGGGCAACGGGCAGACCGAGCTGGCCGAGGCGATCATGGGTCTGCGGCCGGTGCTGTCCGGCTCGGTGACGCTGGCCGGCGAGCGGATCAACGGCTGGTCCACCAAACGGGTGCTCCGGGCCGGGGTCGGTTACGTCCCCGAGGACCGCAGCGTCGACGGCGTGGTCAAGGAGTTCAGCGTCGCCGAGAACCTGGTGCTGGACCTCTACGACCAGGCGCCGTTCGCGTCCGGGCTGGCGCTCAAGCCGGCCGCCATCGCCGGGTCGGCCACCGAGCGGATCGACCAGTTCGACATCCGTACGCCGTCCGCGGACGCCGCGGTCGGCACCCTCTCCGGCGGCAACCAGCAGAAGGTGATCGTGGCGCGGGAGATGTCCCGCCCGTTGAAGCTCTTCGTGGCCGCGCAGCCCACCCGGGGGGTGGACGTCGGCTCGATCGAGTTCATCCACAGCCGGATCATCCACGAGCGGGACATCGGCACGGCCGTACTGGTGGTCTCCAGCGAACTCGACGAGGTGCTCGGGTTGGCCGACCGGATCGCCGTGATGTACCGCGGCCGGATCCTGGCGGTCGTCGGCCCGGACACCCCGCGCGAGGAGATCGGCCTGCTGATGGCCGGCGTCACCGCCGAGGCGGCACTGGCCGCCACCCCACCCGCGGGCGGCGACGGCACGGTCCCGACCGACGGCACCGTCCCGACCGACGGCACAGTCGACAAGGAAGAGGCATGAGCGAACGCACCGAGCGGAGCGAGGGCCATGAGCGCATGCCGGGTCGGCAGAGCATGAGCGACCCCCGCGAGCCCAGCGACCCCCGCGAGCCGAACGGCGTGGACGACGCCGTACCGGGCGCCGCGTCGCCGGACAAGGACCGGTCGACCGAGGCCGGGACCGCGACGGCGACCGCCCGGAACGTCCCGACCGGGGACGGCGCGGGCGGCGACGGCACCGACCAGGACTCCGGGTTCATGCGGAACTTCCTGCACAACCTCTGGTCGGCCAACACCGTGATGGTGAACGTGCTGGCCCTGGTGCTGGCCATGCTGATCGGGGCCATCCTGATCATCATCTCCGACCCGGACGTGCTCGACACCTTCAGCTACTTCACCGCCCGCCCCGCCGACGCGCTGTCGTCGAGCTGGGCGGTGGTCAGCGACGCGTACGCGAACCTGTTCAAGGGCGCGGTGGTCGACCCGGCCGCGGTCTCCGGCTGGCTCGACGGCAGCAACGGGTGGCAGGCGGTGTTCGCGCCGATCTCCGAGACGCTCACCTACACCGCGCCGCTGGTCTTCACCGGTCTGTCGGTGGCGCTGGCGTTCCGCGGTGGCCTGTTCAACATCGGCGCGCAGGGCCAGGCCACCGTGGGCGTGATCCTGGCCGCGCTGGCCGGCATCCTGCTGCCGCTGCCGCCGGTGGTGCACCTGATCGTCGCCCTGCTCGCCGGCGCGCTCGGCGGCGCCGTCTGGGGCTTCGTCCCCGGCTTCCTCAAGGCTCGCACCGGCGCCCACGAGGTGATCAGCACGATCATGCTCAACTACGTGGCGCTGTACTTCCTGTCCTGGATCATCGTCCAGGGTGCGGTGCACGACCCCGCCCGCAGCGACTCGATCAGCAGGTCGGTCGCCTCGTCGGCCCAGCTTCCCCGGCTGCTCGGCGGAGACCTGCGGGTGCACGCCGGCATCCTGCTGGCGGTGCTGGCCACCTGGGGCGTGGCCTGGCTGCTCAACCGGTCCACCTTCGGATTCGAGCTGCGGGCCGTGGGCGCGAACCCGGACGCAGCCCGGACCGCGGGCATCAGCGTGACGAAGACGTACATCCTGTTGATGGCCATCGCCGGCGGCCTGGCCGGGCTGGGCGGCTCGAACATGGTGATCGGCACCACCGCGAGCGCGCTGACGCCCGAGGTGGTGGCGCAGATCGGCTTCGACGGCATCCTGGTGGCGCTGGTCGGCCGGGTGAAGCCGTGGGGGGTGGCCCTGGCCGCGCTGCTGTTCGGCGCGCTCCAGGCCGGCGGCAACCGGATGCAGTCGTACTCCGGGATCTCGCTGGAACTGGTCACCGTGCTGCAGGCGCTGATCGTCATCTTCATCGCCGCGCCGGCCCTGGTGAAGGCGATCTTCCGACTGCGGGCGGCCCGCGCCGCCCGGCTCCAGACGAGCCTCGCGAAGGGCTGGTGACGTCATGTCCACGATGGCTGTCGAAGACGTCGCCCTGGCCCCGGTCGCGCGCGGCTTCTGGAGCCGGGAACGCAAGGTGGGCGCCGGCCTGGCCGCCGCCGGGATCGTCGCGGCGGCGCTGTTCGGCGCGCTGGCCACCGGCGAGCAGGCCCGGTTCACCCTGAGCGAGACCGCCGGCGGCGCCGCGCTGGAGATCAACGGTACGGTCGGCGCGATCCTGTTCGGGATCATCGCCGCACTCTGCGGGCTGGCGCTGTTCGTCCTGGACACGAGGCGCTGGTTCGGCACCCTGCTCGGGGTGGGGATCGTCGGCCTCGTGCTGTCCTTCCTGTGCTGGCAGGTGTCGGCCGCGCCGGCCGGACAGAACTTCATGCCGCTGGTCAACATCGTCCGCGGCACCTTCCTGCTGGCCCTGCCGCTGATCTTCGGGTCGCTGGCCGGCGTGCTGTGCGAACGGTCCGGCGTGGTCAACGTCGCGATCGAGGGACAGCTGCTGATGGGTGCCTTCTCCGGCGCGCTGTTCGGCTCGATTACCCAGAACGTCTGGGTGGGCCTGGTCGCGGCCGCGGTCGGCGGTGCCTTCATCTCGCTGCTGCTCGCCGTCTTCGCCATCCGCTACCTGGTGGACCAGGTCGTGATAGGCATCGTGCTGAACCTCTTCGCGCTCGGCCTGACCGGTTTCCTCTACGAGCGGCTGATGCAGACCGAGGCGCAGTCGTACAACAGCGCGCCCCGGTTCGGCACCTGGGCCATCCCGGTGCTGGAGGACATCCCGGTGCTCGGGCCGGCGCTGTTCCGCGGCAACATCTTCCTCTACCTGGCGCTGATTCTGGTCGCCGTCATCCACCTGGCGCTGTTCCGGACCCGGTGGGGACTGCGGACCCGGTCGGTCGGCGAGCACCCCACCGCCGCGGACACGCTCGGCGTACGGGTGCTGCGGCTGCGCTACCGGAACGTGATCCTGGGCGGGATGGTGGCCGGCATCGGCGGAGCGTCCTACACGCTGGCGCTGTACACCTTCACCAAGAACATGATCGGTGGTAAGGGCTTCATCGCCCTGGCCGCGATGATCTTCGGCCGGTGGAGCCCGACCGGGGCGCTGCTGGCCGCGCTCTTCTTCGGCTTCGCCGACCAGCTGGGCACCTACCTCGGCGCGATCAACAGCGTCATCCCGAGCGACTTCCTGGCCATGCTGCCGTACCTCGCCACCCTGCTCGCGGTCGCCGGCCTGGTCGGCCGGGTACGGGCACCGGCGGCCGACGGCAAGCCTTACGTCAAGGGCTGACCAGCGAACATGCAGGATGGAGACGTGACAGAGCAGATCGACTGGCCCCGGCTGCGGGCCGCCGCCACCGAGGCGATGCGGCACGCGTACGTCCCGTACTCGAAGTTCCCGGTCGGCGCGGCCGGCCTGGTGGACGACGGCCGGGTGGTGGTCGGCTGCAACGTCGAGAACGCCGCGTACGGGGTGGTGCTGTGCGCCGAGTGCGGGGTGGTTTCCTCGCTGCACGTCACCGGCGGCGGCCGGATCGTCGCGCTGTCCTGCGTCGACGCGACCGGCGAGCCGCTGATGCCGTGCGGCCGGTGCCGGCAGCTGCTGTGGGAGAACGGCGGTCCGGACACCCTGATCGAGTCCCGGACCCGGCCGCTGCGGATGGCCGAGCTGCTGCCGCACGCCTTCGGGGTCGAGGACCTGGAGGCGATCGTCGCCGACCCGGTGGTCCCGACGGTGCCCGAGCGGCTGGCCGCCTGGCGGGGGCGCGGCACCGTCTTCGTGCACCCGGACGTCACCGACGGCCGGCAGGTGTGGACCGCGTACTGGGAACGGTCGGCCGGCGACGAGGGCGTCGGCGCGGGCGTCCTGGAGGAGGGGCCCACCTGGTCCACCGCGGACGAGGCCGTGACCTGGGGCGAGGCCCGTACGCCCCGGGTCGTGGTGGTGGACGCCGACGGGACGATGTTCTGGGCCGGCGAGGGGGAGGCTCCGGCGGAGATCCCGCGTCGGTGGGCCGGTTCCTGACTGTCGGCTGTCGGCTGTCGGCTGTCGGCTGTCGGCGGTTCGGGTGGGGGCGGGGTGGCCCACCGCGCCCGGCTCCGAGCGGTCAGGCTTGATCTCTGCGCCGGGCACGGTGGGCCACCCCGCCCGGTGGTTGCGTTCCACGCGGACCGCTCGCCCGGTGGGTGCGCTTCGCGTGACAGCGCCGGTGGTTGTGCAACACACAAAGGAAAAGGAATGTGCGATGAGTGGGTTCGCGGCCGTTGATGTGATCCGGGCCAAGCGGGACGGCGGGGTGTTGTCGGAGGCGCAGATCGACTGGGTGGTCGACGCGTACACCCGGGGGCAGGTGGCCGACGAGCAGATGTCGGCGCTGGCCATGGCGATCCTGCTGCGCGGGATGACCGGCCCGGAGATCGCCCGCTGGACGGCCGCGATGATCGCCAGCGGCGACCGGCTCGACCTCTCCGCGGTGAACCGCCCGACCGCCGACAAGCACTCCACCGGCGGGGTCGGTGACAAGATCACCCTGCCGCTCACCCCGCTGGTCGCGGCGTGCGGCGCGGCCGTGCCGCAGCTGTCCGGCCGGGGACTCGGTCACACCGGCGGCACGCTGGACAAGCTGGAGTCGATTCCGGGCTGGCGGGCGTCGCTGACCAACGACGAGTTCATCGGCCAGCTCCGGGACGTCGGGGCGGTGATCTGCGCGGCCGGCGACCGGTTGGCGCCGGCCGACCGCAAGCTGTACGCACTGCGCGACGTGACCGGCACCGTCGAGGCGATCCCGCTGATCGCCAGCTCCATCATGAGCAAGAAGATCGCCGAGGGCACCGGCGCGCTGGTGCTGGACGTCAAGGTCGGCTCGGGCGCCTTCATGAAGTCCGTCGACGACGCCCGGGAACTGGCCCGCACCATGGTCGACCTGGGCACGGCGCACGGCGTACGGACCGTGGCGCTGCTCACCGACATGTCCACCCCGCTGGGCCGGACCGTCGGCAACGCGGTCGAGGTGACCGAGTCGGTGGAGGTGCTCGCCGGTGGCGGACCCGCCGACGTGGTCGAACTGACCCTGGCCCTGGCCCGGGAGATGCTGACCGCCGCCGGACTGCCGGACGCCGACCCGGAGGCGGCCCTGCGGGACGGCCGGGCGATGGACGCCTGGCGGACGATGATCCGCGCCCAGGGCGGGGACCCGGACGCGCCGGCACCGCGGGCCAACGAGACCGAGCAGGTCCGGGCCGAGTCGGACGGTGTGCTGTCCGGGCTGGACGCGTACCGGATCGGGATCGCCGGCTGGCGGCTCGGCGCGGGGCGGGCGCGCAAGGAGGACCCGGTCTCGGCCGCCGCGGGCGTGGTCCTGCACAAGAAGCCCGGCGACCCGGTACGCGCCGGCGAGGTGCTCTACGAGCTGCGCGCGGACGACCCGGCCCGGATCCCGGCGGCCCGGGAGGAGGCCGCCGCGGCGGTCACCATCTCGGACACCTGGTCCGGCGGTACGCCGCTGATGCTGGAGCGGATTGCCTGAGGCCGGGGGCGGTGACCGGTCCGGACCCTGCCGGCGCGGTGCGGTATGCGGCGCCTGGCGGCAGCGACTATCCTCCGTCGCCATGAAGGGAACCATCCAGCGCCGCGCCGATGGGTGTACGCCCGGGTGTCGTCGGCCGACCAGAGGGCCGATCTGGATCGGCAGGTCGCCCGGGTGACGCCATGGGCGACCAGTCGGAACCTTGCCGTGTCTCGGGTGGTGACCGAGGTCGGCTCGTCGCTGAACGGGCGGCGCAAGAAATCCCTCGGCCTGCTGCGTGACCCGGCCGTGTCGGCCATCGTGGTGGAGCATCGGGACCGGTTCGCCCGGTTCGGCGCGGGCAGGTGGCTGTGAAGCGTGAACCCGGCACGGCACCCGCCGGTCAGACCGGGACCGTCCCACCGCAAGGCGGGACTACCAACTCTGCGCTTACCAGAGCGCACTGAGAGGTAACGGAACGAGGGCCGTGACCGTACTCGCTCCCGACCCCCGGGCCGTCCGGGCCGTCAACGTCGAGCAGATGCGCCGCCTCCGGCTGCCGCTGCCACCGGCCGAGTTCCCGCTGGTCTGGGAGCCGGGTGACGAGGTCGAACTGCGGCCCACCGGCGAGCTGGAGGCCCGTACGGCGATCCTGCACCTGCTGCTCGCCCGCTGCTTCGGGATGCCGCCGCAGGCGGCCATGAGCTGGCTGCTCAGCTCGCACCTGGTGGACCAGGTCACGCCGCCGGAGTCGCAGTTCGTGATGGGTGGACGCGGTGACCACCGGTCCTTCGTCCTGCACCACGACGCGGTGTACGCGCTGGCCTGGGTGCTCGGGTTGACCAAGCACCTGGACCCGGCCACCCCGACCGACGACCGGTTGATGGACCTGTTGCCGAACATCGCGGCCGGGGAGACGTTCGCCCGGTGGCGCTCCCGCACCCTCGCGGCGCCGCGGCCCGCCGGCGACGCCGCCGCCATGCTCGACTTCCACTACTGCCTGGACTGGGGATACCTGGAGGCCGAGCGGACCGGGGCGCCGCTGCCCGGCCTGATCGACGCCAACGCGATCGGCCAGCGCCGCTGGGCGCTGGAGTGGGCGGTGGTCTTCCACGGTCCGTACCACGACCCGCCGCCCGGGTGGGAAGAGGTCGACCTCTCCACCTGACCGCCGGCCCGCCGCGGCGGGCCGGCCGGCGGCCGGACCGAGCGGGCACCGGCACGGTCCGGTCCGGCACGGTCCGGCGTGGCCCGGTCTGGTCCGCCGCGCGGCCCGGTTCAGCCGGTCCGGCGGGCGGGCACCGGACGGTACGCGGTGAGTCGGACCGCCCCGGTCACCGGCACCGGCTCGGGCAGCGCGGCCGTCCGCTCGGCGAGCCGGGCCGGGTCGGTGTGCCAGGCGCTCGGTCCCATCCCCACCAGCGTCCGGACCTCGGCCCGGGTGAGCGTGAGCCGGAACCGGAGTTCGGCCGTGGCTACCGGCTCGAAGAGTCCGGCCAGGCTGCCCGCCACCCGGTCGGACTTGCCCGGGTCGACCCGCAGCAGGTCCAGCGCGGTGACCAACTCGGCCAGGTGGTCGGCGGCCGGGGTGACCACCAGCAGGGTGCCGTCCGGCCGGAGCACCCGGCGGAACTCCGGCCCGTTGCGCGGGGCGAACACGTTCAGCAGCACCGTCACCGACCCGTCGGCCAGCGGCAGCGGCCGCCAGGTGTCGGCCAGCGCCGCGGCGGCCCGCGGATGGCACCGGGCGGCCCGGCGCAGCGCCGGCTTGGACACGTCGACGGCCAGCCCGACCGCGCCCGGCAGCGCGTCCAGCACCGCGGCCACCTGCCGTCCGGTGCCGGCGCCCGCGTCCACCACCAGCGGCGGTTCCACGCCGCTGGGTTCACTCCCGACGCGCCCGCCGCTTCCGACCGCGTCGGCGGGGGCGACCGCGTCGGCCGGGGCGACCGCGTCGGCCGGGGCGACCGCGTCGGCCGGGGCGACCGCGTCGGCGGGGGCGACCGCGTCGGCCGGGGCGGCCGTGCGGGCCGCGTCGGCCAGGGCGGCCAGGATCGGGTCGTAGTGCCCGGCGGCGAGGAAGTCCTCCCGGGCGGCGACCATCTCGACGGTGTCCCCGACGTGCGGCGCCCGGCCGGTGAGCAGGTTGACGTAGCCCTGCCGGGCGACGTCGAAGCTGTGCCCGGCCGGGCAGCGCACCGGGCCACCGGCCGCCCGGGTCACCGGCTTCCGGCAGATCGGGCAGCGCAGCCGGGTCAGCACGTCGGCCCGCACGTCACGCCTCCCGGCGGCGCACCCCGGCGGACGGCCCGCCCGGCCCGCGTACCGTCGGTCGCATCACGCCGGCCATTCTCCCAGCACCGCGCCGCCGGGTCCGCGGGCGTACGCCCCGCCGGGGCGCCGGTGGTCGCGCACACCGCCGGCCGGCCCGGCCGACGACCCGGGTCACGTCTCCACCGACCGGCGGCGACCTGCGCGGACCCTGGCCTAGGGTCTGTCCATGGCAATCGGATACGAAGACATCGTCAAGGCACCGAAGGCGTTGTTGCACGACCACCTCGACGGTGGGCTGCGGCCCGCGACGATCGTCGAACTGGCGGCCGCGGTGGACCACCCGCTGCCCAGCAACGATCCCGACGAGCTCGGCCGCTGGTTCGTGGCCGCCGCGAACTCCGGTTCGCTGGAGCGGTACCTGGAGACGTTCGCGCACACGGTCGCGGTGATGCAGACCGCCGACGCGCTGCGCCGGGTGGCCGCCGAGTGCGCCTGGGACCTGGCGGTCGACGGCGTGGTCTACGCCGAGGTCCGGTTCGCCCCGGAGCAGCACCTGGACCGGGGGCTGACCCTGGACGAGGTGGTCGAGGCGGTGCTGGCCGGCTTCGCCGAGGGCACCGGGCGGGCCGCGGACGCCGGCCGGTCGATCCGGATCGGCACCCTGCTCACCGCGATGCGACACGCCGCCCGCTCGCAGGAGATCGCCGAGCTGTCCGTCCGGCACCGGGACCGCGGGGTGGTCGGCTTCGACATCGCCGGCGCCGAGGCGGGCTTCCCGCCCACCCGGCACCTGGACGCCTTCGAGTACCTCCAGCGGGAGAACTTCCACTTCACCATCCATGCCGGCGAGGCGTTCGGGCTGCCGTCGATCTGGCAGGCGATCCAGTGGTGCGGCGCCGACCGGCTCGGGCACGGGGTGCGGATCGTGGACGACATCACGGCCGGCGACAAGCCGGTCCTCGGCCGGCTGGCCGCGTACGTCCGGGACAAGCGCATCCCGTTGGAGTTGTGCCCGTCGTCGAACGTGCAGACCGGCGCGGCGTCGTCGATCGCGGAGCATCCGATCGGCCTGCTGCGCGATCTGCGGTTCCGGGTGACGGTCAACACCGACAACCGGTTGATGAGCGGAACCAGCATGTCCCGGGAGATGGCCCTGCTGGTGGAGGCGTTCGGCTACGGCTGGGCCGAGCTGCAGTGGTTCACGGTCAACGCGATGAAGAGCGCCTTCATCCCGTTCGACGAGCGGTTGGCCATCATCGACGAGGTGATCAAACCGGCGTACGCGAAGCTCCGCTCCTGAGGCGGTCCCGCCGCTGCCGGACCGGTCCCGGAGCCGGGGGCACCGACCGGCGGCGCGTGGCGCCCACCGGCGCGTCCGGGCCGGCGGCCAGCGCGGTGACCTGGCGGATCACCGCCGCGGCCCGCGCCGGTCGGCAGCCGAGGCCGGCCTGCCGGCGCAGGATCGCCGGCTCGGCGCGCAGCAGCGCGACGCCGCGCCGCAGCAGCAGTCCGGGTGACTTGCGGCGCTCGGCGAGGTCGCGCAGCAGCCGGCGGAGGAAGGTCGCCGACCGGGGGCGACGCAGCACGTACGCCTCGGCGACCAGGCCGAGGCGGCGGCACTCCGGGACGATCTCGGCCGCGAAAATCCCTTCGGCGATGAAAAGTGGCGATCCGGTCAGATCAAGTAGCCGGCTGTCCACCCTTCGGTCCGCGCCGATCGCATAAACCGGCACTTCGGCCTTGCCCTCCTGGGCCAATCGGGTAATCGTCTGGACCGCTGCGGCGGCATTCCAGGCGTGCGGGGACTCCCAGTCGATCACTCCCGCGCGCCTCGGCAGCGTAGGGTCGTCACCATCCTTGTAGAAATCGTCCAGACAGAGTACCGGGAGTCCGGTTCGTCTAGCTATATAGGACTTTCCGGACCCTGAAGGGCCGGCGAGCAAAACCACTCGGGAGGGTACAGCCATCACTGTCGGTGACTCCAAGGAAGCATGTCGCAATCAAATCCCACGGATATCCCATCACACTCTCGGCGACGAACAACCTGGGCTTTCCTCTTTAGTGACGGCGTGATGGAATCTCGGGGGTCCGACCCGTCCGGGTCGGTCGCTCAGCGGTGCCCTGTGCAGTCGATCGGGTACCGATACAGGAGGCGGTGACGTGAGCGAACGGCCGAAGGCGGGGAAAAATACTTTCCTGTCGCGTCTCCGGCGACCGTTTGGCCGGCTTCGCGACATGCCGATCTGGTCGAAGCTGGGTCTCATCATGATCGTGCCGACCATCGCCACGATCGTGGTGGGCACGACCGGTCTCGTCGGACATCTGCAGTCGCTGAACACGGCCAACCGGGCGCTGGCCCTGGCCAACCTCAGCAGGGCGTCCGGCGACCTGGTGCAGAACCTGCAGGACGAACGGGCGCTGGCCGTGCTGCTGCTCGGCGTGGATCCGAACGATCCCAAAAAGGCGGCGCAGAAGAAGCAGCTGCTCGCCACCAAGGAGCGGTACCGCGAGGCGTACGCCAAGCTCCACGACGTGGTCGACCGGTCCAAGGCCCCGTACTCGCAGCAGCGCAACGAGCTCACCGATCTGCCGCTGACGTTCACCGACCAGCTCCAGCGGATCGACCAGGGCCTGGCCGACCTGCCGGCCACCCGTAGCCAGGTGGACAACGGCAGGTTCCTGCTCACCGCGGCCAGCCAGACCTACGAGGGGCTGATCGCCAACATCCTGGACATGCGGGACTCGGCGGCCCAGCTGGCCGGTGACGCCTCGCTCAGCGAGCGGATGCGTGCCGCGACCACCATCTCGCGGGCCAAGGAATTCATGTCGCAGCGCCGGGTGGTGGTGCACCGCGCACTGATCAACAACCGGCTCTCGCCCGTGCTGCGCACCGACTACATCGCGACCGACCAGGGCGAGAAGCAGGCGTTGCAGAGCTTCGACTCCGTCGCCACCCGGGAGGAGTCCGAGTTCCGGGACCGGACCGTGTCCGGCCCCGACCAGCGCGTCGCCGGCCAGTTCAGCAGCTGGGTGTCCTCCCGCGGCATCGACGAGAGCATGACCCTCGCCCCGTTCACCGCGGACGAGTGGGACAACGCCATGGTCGGCAACGCCAAGCTGCTCCGTACGGTGGAGGCGCAGCTCGACACGAACGTGGTGAAGCAGGCCACCGGCGTCCGCGACCAGGTCCAGCAGGCGGTCTTCCTGGAGACCGGTCTGCTGCTCAGCATGCTGCTGCTGGCCATCCTGTTCGCCTACCTGGTCGCCCGCTCGATGGCCCGGTCGCTGCGCGAACTGAAGCACGGCGCGCTCGCCATCGCCCAGTACGGCCTGCCGCACGCGGTGTCCCGCCTGCGTGATCCCCAGCTGTCCGCGCAGATGTCGCCGGTGCAGCTGGCCAACCAGATCGCCGAGCCGCTGCCGGTCCGCAGCAAGGACGAGTTCGGTCAGGTGACCGAGGCGTTCAACGCGGTCCACCTGGAAGCGGTCCGGACCGCCGCCGAGCAGGCCGCGCTGCGTGCCTCGGTCGCGACGATGTTCGTCAACCTGGCCCGCCGGTCGCAGATCCTGGTCGACCGCCTGATCGGTCATCTCGACCGGTTGGAACGCGGCGAGGAGGACCCGGACCGGCTGGCCGAACTCTTCCAGCTCGACCACCTCGCCACCCGGATGCGGCGTAACGACGAGAACCTCCTGGTGCTCGCCGGTGCCGACTCCACCCGGGTGCAGCGCGAGCCGGCCGCGCTGATCGACGTGCTCCGCGCCGCCCAGTCCGAGGTCGAGCACTACACCCGGATCGAGTTCGGCGTCATCGACCGGGACATCGAGGTCGCCGCGCACGCGGTCAACGACCTGGTGCACCTCGTCGCCGAGCTGTTCGACAACGCGACCGCCTTCTCGCCGCCCGACTCGCAGGTCATGGTCGAGGCGCGTCGGGTCGGCGACCGGGCCTCGCTCTACGTGGAGGACCGGGGCATCGGCATCACCGCCGACCAGCTCCACGAACTCAACGAGAAGCTGGCGACGCCGCCACAGGTGGACGTGGCCGTCTCCCGGATGATGGGTCTGGTCGTGGTGGCCCGGCTGGCGTCCCGGCACGGGGTCAAGGTCGAACTGCGGCCGGGCACCGACCGGGGGACCGTGGCCGACGTCACCCTGCCGACCTCGGTGCTGGTGCCCCGGGCACTGTCCGGCCGGGTGCAGCAGGCGCCCGCCGCCGTCGACGCTCCGGCCCAGGGTTCACTGCCGTCCGCCGGCGGGTTCGCCGCCCCGCTGGCGCTGGGCAGCGGACCGGCCATCCCGAGCCAGCGGTCCGGGTCCCGGGACACCGCGCCGCCGGTGTCGACCGGTGGTGGGTTCGGCTTCCCGCCGGCCAACGGGACTCCCGCGGGGGCACCGGCCGCGCCCGGCCGGGGCATGCCGGCCTGGTCCGATTTGACCGGGGCGTCGCTCGGCCCGAACGGATCGACCAACGCTCCGTCCCGCTCGAACCTCGCCCCGCCGGCCAACGGCACCGGCAGCGGCAACGTCGAGCCGTTGCCGCAGCGGCGCGGCGCCGACCAGTGGGCGGTCGAGGGCGAGATCGCCGACAACCGCCCGGCGGCTCAGCTTCCGCGGCAGGACCAGCCCGGCCCGGAGCCGCGGTCCAACGGCTTCGGGGTCAACCGACCCGCCCAGCCGCCGGCCCTGCCGTCCCGGACACCCCGTCCGGCGCCGACGAGTCCCGCCCCGACGTCGGCACCTCCGATGACCGCGGGCCCGGCATCGGCGCCGCCGTCGACGCAACGACCCGCCGGTGCGCCGCCGGCCTGGCCGCCGGTGGCACCGAGCGAGCGGGAGCCCGTCGGTACACCGACCGCGCAGCAGCAGGCTGCGGCGTCCGGCGCCGACCTCACCACCGAGCTTCCCCGGATCCCGCAGGACGCGGGCCGGCCGGCTCCGGCCGCGCAGCCGGGGGCCAGCCGACCGGTCCCGGCGGCGGACAACGGGCAGCGGTTCGCCGACGAGACGATGGAACTGCCGATCTTCCGGGAACTCGAGTCGGCGTGGTTCCGTACCCGTCGCTCCACCTCGGAGGAGAGCGCCGGTAACGGAAAGACCTCGGCCGCCCCGGCGTCGACCCCGACCCCGACCCCGACCCCGGCGCCGGCGTCGGTCGCGGCACGGCCGGCCGCGTCCACGATGCCCACCTCGGCCGAGCGGTTCGTGACGGCCCGCGCCGGACAGGGAACGACGGGCGGCGCCACCATGGCGAACGCGCCGACGTCCGGCAGTCCGGTCCGGGACACTGGACAGGCCGCCCCCAGCGGCGGGGTGCCGACCGGTGGCCGGACCGGGCCGACCACGTCGGACGGCTGGCAGACCGCCGCCGACGCGGGTTGGCGGGCCGCCAGCGCCGCGCGGGAGACGTCCGTGAGCAGCGGTACCACGCCCACCGGTCTGCCGAAGCGGACGCCCATGGCACAGTTGGTACCGGGCGGTGTGGAGAAGCCGACAACCTCCGTCCAGCGCCGTACGCCGGAGTCGGTACGCGGGCTGCTGTCCGCCTACCACCGGGGCGTGCAGCGTGGCCGTACTCATCCCACCGACGACTCGGCCCGGTCGGAGGACACTTCGGCAGGGCAGCAATCCTCGCAGGCTGGCTTGGGCCCCGCGGCCAGAAGCGGGCAGAAGGAGCATGAAGGATGACAACTACGCAGGATCTCGGTTGGCTTCTCGCCAACTTCGCCGACCGAGTGCCGGGGGTCGCCCACGCGATCGCCGTCTCCGCGGACGGCCTGCTCCTGGCGTCCTCACGGGACCTGCCGCGGGACCGGGCCGACCAGCTCGCCGCGATCGCCTCCGGCCTGGTCAGCCTGACCCAGGGGGCGGCCCGGTGTTTTGAGGGCGGGGCGGTGTTGCAAACCGTCGTGGAGATGGACAATGGTTTCTTGTTCCTGATGTCCATCTCGGACGGGTCATCGTTCGCGGTGCTCGCCGCCCGGTCCTGCGACGTGGGACAGGTCGGATACGAGATGGCGCTGCTGGTCGACCGGGTAGGTGACGCGCTGACGCCGTCGCCACGCGCCGCCGCCGGCGTGCTGGGCTGATCGGGACCGGGCTGGCCGCCAGTCAGCCGGTGGCACGACAACGAGATAACGACAAGTTCCACCGGAGCAGGCCTCCGGCGAGTACCGAAGGGGGTGAATGGCGATGATGCCCGAACGCGACGAGCCGACTGGCGCGTTGGTCAGGCCTTACGCCGTTACCCGCGGACGTACCCGACCTCGGCTCGAAATCGCTCTGGAGGCGCTCGTCGAGACGACGGTGCGCGGTCGATCCGCCAGCAACGGAAATGGCGGAGGCCGGGAGCACCAGTACATCGCTGCGCTGTGTGACGGTCGGCACCAATCGCTTGCCGAGATCGCGGCGCGGATGCAGTTGCCGCTCGGGGTGGCCCGGGTCCTCATCGCCGACATGGCCGCAGACGGCCTGGTGGCGGTGTACGAACCGGCTTCCTTGGACGACTCTAACGACGCGGTGGGCACTGAACTGCTGGAGAGGGTGCTGAGTGGACTTCGCAGGCTCTGACATGTCGCACCGCCCAATGGCGGGGCGCGTGACATCGGCGAAGATTGTCATCGCCGGTGGGTTCGGCGTTGGCAAGACAACGCTGGTCGGCTCGGTCTCGGAGATCACGCCGCTGACCACCGAGGCAATCATGACGTCGGCGGGCGTGGGTGTCGACGACACACGCCAGGTACCGGGCAAGACGACCACGACGGTCGCCATGGACTTCGGTCGTATCTCGATCGACCGAGATCTGATCCTCTACCTGTTCGGCACTCCGGGCCAGACGCGGTTCTGGTTCATGTGGGACGAACTGGTGCGAGGGGCGATCGGTGCGGTCGTTCTGGTCGACACGCGTCGGTTGGCCGACTGCTTCGCGGCCATCGACTTCTTTGAGCATCGACGACTGCCGTACCTCGTGGCGATCAACTGCTTCGACGGTATGCAGTACCACGATCCGCAGGACGTGCGGGACGCGCTGGCCATCTCCAGCGACGTACCGGTCGTCGCCTGTGACGCACGAAACCGCGAGTCGACCAAACACGTGTTGATCTCGCTGGTCGAGTACGTCCTGACGATGCGCCGCTCGCGCGCCGTCGCTCCGGCCTGACGGGTACCGAGGCAACCGCCCGACGGGGAGAACCCCGATGGGCGGTTCGTCGTGCCCGGATAACCGTGGTGGCCGGACGAAAGACAGGCGGGACGGGTCAGGAGATCCGCGTCCAGGCTCCCTGGCTCACCACGAAGACGGCCAGCGAGTCCGCCTCCATGCCACCGTGCCGGCTGGGTGAGAAGGCGTACCACCCGGCCATCCCCTCCACCACCTGGGTCTCCAGGAAGGCCCGGATCCGGCCGCGGTCCAGGCTGTCGGCCAGCCGGGCGGCGGCCGCGACGAGTTCCAGGGCATCGGCCGCGTACGGCGCGAACCCGTGGTACTCGCCGTACTCCTGCAGGTACCGGTACATGAAGTCGCGACGGGCCAGGGCCGATCCGGCGATGCTGGTGAGCGTGGAGCCGTTCAGCGACATCGGGTGCACCGCGTAGGCACCCTCCACAGCGGACGCCTCGGTGCCCCGCAGCGTCTGCTCGGCGACCGCGCCGCTGTCGAAGAGGATCGCCCCCCGGTAGCCGGACCTGCGCAGCTCCTTCGCCGCCGCGCCGGAGTCCGGTGCGGTCGCCCACACCAGCACCGCGTCCGGCCGACCGGTCGCCACCCGGCGGACCGCCGCCCGGAAGTCCGACCCGGTCGCCGGCAACCGGCCGGTACGGTCCAGGCGCACGCCGGCAGCCTTCAGCGCGGTCGGCAGGGCCTCCGCGCCGGCGTCACCGTGGCTGCCCTGGGCGGCCAGCACCGCCACCCGGCGCAGCTTCTGTGCGGCCACGGCCTCGGCGAGGCGGCGGGCCACGTCGGCGTCGTCCGGGGTGAGCTTGAAGACGTACCCCTCGTCGTCCGGCGACCCGGTGACCGCGGCGCCGGGGGCGAGGGACAGGAACGGGATCTTCCGCTTCCGAGCCACCCCCTCCAAGGCGAGCGCGGTCTCGGGCAGGGTGCCTCCGACCAGGGCCTGGATGCCCTCGTCCCCGGCGAGTTCACCGGCCTGCCGGGCGGCCAGCGTGGGATCGCTCTGGTTGTCCCGCAGTTCCAGCCGGACCGGCCGGCGGGTACGGCCCACCGGCACACCGTCGACGTCGAGCTTCGCCGCGAGGATCCGCAGCGCGTGTTCCTGCTGGGTGCCGAGCGCCGAACCCTGGCCGGTCAGTTCCAGGCTCGCACCGATGACCAGGGCCTGCCCGGTCGGAGCGGGCTCGTCCCCCGGTGCCCGAGTCCCGGCGCAGCCGGTCACCGACGCGACGAGCGCGACCACCGTCGCGGCGAGTGCGCTCCGGCGGGGTGCGGAGTAGTGGTCGCTCACCGGTGCCGTCATCGTGTTGTCGCCCTCCGCGTCCGCGGCGGGCTCCGTCGCCCGCTGCCCGCGGGTATGCTTCCGGCCGCCGTGTTCCGCCGTCAAACTGACCGGGTGTGGGCATGAACACGCAGCTCACAGGGGCGAAAAGTGCTGTCCGTCCGGTCAGGACGGACAGCACTTCCGAGGAGTGGAACCCGCCGGCCGGGACCGGAACCGACCGGATGGTCAGGAGCGGAAGCCCGCCGATCGGTAGGCGAAGTCCCGCTCCTCGCGCTCGTCGGCGTCCCGGCTGAAGTCCCAGCCACCGGCGGCCTCCCGGCCGGGCCGTCCACCGACGGCGTAGCCACCGATCTCCTGGCCCCGACGCCAGCCACGGAAGTATCCGGTCGTGTTCTCGGCCAGGCTGGCGGCGTTCCGGACGATCCGCAGCGGACGTTCGTCCCGCAACGGCGAACCGGGCACCAGGTTGGCCTGCGGTACGCGCTTGGGCAGCCCGGCGGAGGTCTGGTCGCCGACCGACGGCTTGGCGGCCTGTTCCGCCGCCCGCCAGCCGGTGTCGGCGGTGGACGACCACTCGACCTCGGCCTCCTCCGGGTGCCCGGTGAACCAGGCGGACCGCACGGCGCCGAAGATGAGCAGGTCCCCGTCACCCTCCTCGTCGGACACCGGCGGGGCCGATGTGCGTTCGACCGGCGCCGGCCGGGTCGCCGGCAGCATCGTCGTGCGCTCGGTCCCGTTCGTCTCGACCAGGCGCAGCGGGGGCGCCTCCAACTCGCTCGGCGTGGACCGGCTCTCCCGCAGCGCCCGGTCCGCCAGCGGCGGTGGCTCGACCAGTCGGAGCATGGGTGGCTCCGGCGGCAGGTCGTCGGCCAGCCACGGCGGGGTCACCCGCAGCTCGCCGGTGCCGTTCAGGTCACCGGTGCGTTCCCCCCGGTCGCCGGCCGGTCGGTCGGCACGCGGGTAGGTACGGGCCTGGTCGTCCGACCGGCCGTCCGAGGCGTTGACCAGTGGCCAGTTCGCCCGCGATCCGGGCGGGGCGGCCTCGGCGGTCGGCCGGGTGGCGGGCATCGGCAGGCTGAAGTCCGTCGCGCTGTAGCCCTCGGTGCGTTCCGGCTCCTCGGCCCGGGGCTTGGCCAGCGGCACGATCGGGGTGGGCCGTTGCCGTTGGCGTTCGGCCCGGGCGCTGTTGATCGCCGCGGTGGTCAGCGTCGGCCGGAACGGCTCGCCGGCCTCGGCCGGCGGGACCGTACGGCGCTGGCTCGGCGGGATCGGCGTGATACCCGGCGGCGGGGGCGGCGGCGCGGAGATCGGACGGTTGGCCGGGTCGGTCCGGTACGCCGGTGGCGGTGCCGAGACCGGGGTCGCGGACGCGGCCGGAGCGACCGGTCGTGGCGCCCGGGGCGGCGGTGCGACGGGGGCCGGGGCGACCGGCGGTGGCATCGTGGGTTGTGGCCGGGCCGGCATGACGGTGTCCGGCTCCGGCTGCCGGCGCCGACCGACGGCCGGCGCGGGCTCGCGGCGCGGCTGACGGATCGCCGTCGCGGCCGGGTCGTCGACCTCCGGTGCGCGGCGGGCCGGACGTCGGGTGGCGACCTGGGACGGGCTGACCATCCGGGCCGCCAGCGTGGCGACCAGCGCCTCGCAACCGGAGTCGCAGGCCCGCACCGCGGCGACCGCCTGCCGTACCGTCTCGGCGACGGTGGCGGTGAGCGCCTTGTCGATCGCGGCGGGGCGGCGCGGCGTCTCGGCGATGGCGACCCGGAGCGCGGTGACCGCCTCGGTGACGGTGTCGACGTCCGCCACCCCGTCCGCGGCGAGGTGGGCGGCGACCGCGTCGGTGGCGACCGAGGCGTCCCGGCCGCGCCCGGCCGAGCTGCCGAGCATGCCCGGCTCGGGCAGGGCCTCCAGCACCGCCAAGGCCACCGGTTCGGCCGGGTCCGGGTACGCGCGCAACGCGGCCGGGTAGAGCTCGCGAAGCACCTCGCGCAGGGCGACCGCGGCCGAGTGTCGCCCGTTGGCCAGCGCCGCGTGTGCGGCGAGGACGGGCTGGTAACCGGCGAGTTCCCGGGGTGCGGGCAGGGTGATCGCGGAGAGCGCCCCTGCCTGCAACGCCCGGGCGAGTCCGACGGCGCGCCGTTCGGCCGGTGGGGACTGCATCTCGTCCAGCGACTCGTCGTCGGCGAATCGTTCGGCGAAGTCGTCGGCCGAGTCGTCGTCGGCGAGGGCCAACGGGCGTCCGCCCGCGCTCAGCAGCGAGACCACCGCGTGGTCGTCGCTGTCGGCGGCGATCGCCGCGGCGCTCAGGCCGCTCGACCGCTCCGCGAGCAGCGTGCCCAGCCGGGCGTAGCCCGCCGGATCGTCGCTGATCTCGCAGACGTGCAGCAGCCGACCGGCGTCGTCGACGACCGCGGAGGTCAGCGACGTGCCACCCTCAGCCGGTCGTACGGCTGGGTCCGCCGAAGCCAGACCGCAGTACACCCGAACGAGCGCCACAGCGTCGTCCTCCTCCCCGGACACATGTCGTGCGCCAAAGACTGATGCTGCCCGGTACGGGTCAGTCGCGCCAGTCCGCGGCGGCAGAGATCTTGCCGATAATCGTGCGCCAACCGAGACTTGCCGTTTGTGCCCCGATTTTCTTGAGGCGTCGACGTCCCATGAACCCACCGATGCCGCCACCCTCGGCGGCACGCAGGGCCTCGTCCAGGTCGTCCAGGCTGGACCCGGAGGAGAGCATGTCCAGCACGGCCGGCAGCCGGAGGGCGTACGCGAGGTCACGGGCGACCTCGCCGGCCCGGATCAGGAGTGTCGAATCCCACGTGTCGTGTCCGCCACGGAGGTTCTCCACGACCAGGTCGAGTTCGTAGGAGTCCTCGTCCAGCGGCGCGACGTCGGCCGGGCGGATCCGCTCGACCAGCTCGCCCCAGGTGTCGAGCTGGCGCAGGTCGTTGGGGGCGTCGGACCGGACGAACTCGACGAGCGACCCGGGGGTCTTGAACAGCAGCAGCTTGCCGCGGTGGCTGAGGAAGACCGGCACCTCCTCGGGCGCGGGCTCCTCCTCGACGTCCGCCTCCTCCTCGTCGGCCTCGTCGTCGGTGGCCTCGTCGTCCACCTCGGTCCCGGCGTCGATCGCCTCGTCGTCGGTGGCCTCGTCGTCCCGCCGCCGCTTGCGACCCGACCCGACCTCGCGTTCGGTGTCCTCGGCCGCGAACTGTTCGGCCAGGTCCTCGTCGAGGATCACCACGGTCTCGGCGTCCTCGGCCAACACCGGCTGCCGCCGGGAGAACGGGTCGTCCGGGTCGCGGTCGCTGATGTCGGTCGGCGTCAGCTCGTTGGACATCCGGTAGGCGCGCAGGGTGAAGCCGCTGCCGGCCGGCAGCGCGATCTCGACCGGGTCGATCCGGACCTTCTCCCACAGCGACCGGTCGGCGGTGTCGTCCGTGGACCCGGCGGTCGCCGACTCGGTGGCGTCGTCGACCGGGTCCGAGTCGTCGGCCGTGACGTCGATCGGCTCGACCGGCTCGGTGTCCGAGGTGCCGGACCCGACGGCGGACCCCGTGACGGGGTCTGGAGTCTGGTCGAGCTCGCTCTCGGGCTCGTCGGCTTCGGGCCGGTGGGACGGCTGACGGGCCACGCTGACCTCCGTGTGCGCTCTGGTTGCGGCGGTGCGGGCCGGCGGCCCGCCGATCGGGTGACTCTGCGCACAGAGCCTAGTGGTCCGGCCTGCGAGTCGGATGCCCGCACCCCGTTGGAGAAGTCGGCGACTATTAGTAGGCTTGCTACTTATGAAGGCGCAGGCACTGCACGGTCACCTCGACGCGCTCCTGCTGGCGGTGCTCGAAGGCGGCGCCCTGCACGGGTACGCGATCATCGAAGCGCTCAAGGCGCGCAGTGGCGGCACACTCAACCTGCCCACCGGGACGGTCTATCCGGCCCTGCGCCGCCTCGAGCGGGCCGGTCATGTCGAGAGTGCCTGGAGCACCGTCAACGGCCGGGAACGGCGCACCTACCAACTGACCGGATCGGGGCACCGCGCGCTGACCGGCGAGCGGGCCAACTGGCACGAGCTGAGTGCGACGGTGGGCCGGTTCCTCGGCGTGGACCAACCACCGCAGGCCCCGGCCTGAGACCGGCCCGGCGCGGATCGCGACCCGGGACCGGGCGCTGCGGGCGTCGGCTCGGCGGCGGCCGGCTCAGGCACCGGCCGGCGGCCGGGCCGCGGCCAGGCAGCGGCGGGCGGCGGTGCCGAGCCAGCCGTACGCGACGCAGAGCAGGACCATTCCGATGATCATCGGCGGCCAGGTCAGCGCCGCGGTCCACAGGTGCACCGACCAGCCGTACAACGCCAGTCCGCCGAGCCAGTGGAGCGCGAGCGAGCCGGTCAGACCGTGGGCCGCGAGTCGGGTCTGCCGGACCGGGACCGGTCGACCCCGGCGGGCGGTCACGGTCAGCCAGGCCAGACTGACCAGGGCCAGCGCCGCGCAACCGGCGCCCAGCCACTCGATCCCCGAGGAGAGCATCAGGTAGGTCGCCGGTGGCCGGGGACCGGTCCAGGGCGCCCCCTGCCACATCAGATTCGCCGAGAAGATCAGACCGCCGGTCACCAGGGCGATCCGCACCGCCAGCGTACGGACCGAGAAGGCGGCCAGTTCGGCCTGGAACTCGGCGGCCAGGCGACCGGTCGGCCCGAACTCGGCCATCGCGAGTTCCTCGGCGCGGTCCGGCGGCAGCCCGCCCTCCCGGTAACCCTCGACCGCGTCGGTGAGTCCGTCCCGTACCTCGGTCAGCAGGTCGCGCTTGGCGTGCGCCGGACCGTGCAGCCGCCGGCCGAGGTCGCGGACGTACCCGTCGATCAGGACGTCGCCGGCCGGCCGGTACGCGGTGAGGTGGTGGCCGTCGGATGCCCGCATGGGCCCAGCCTGCCAGACGCGACACCTGTTCGGCGTCCGGTGGATCCCCTGGGTCGACCCCGGAACCGGCTCAGGGTGCCGGCACCGGGTAGCGCGCCTGCGCGGCGGTCTGCGACAGCCACTGGTCGCGGTACCAGCCCGGGGTACGGATCAGCTCGTCGTGCCGCCCGCGCCGGATGACCCGGCCCGCCGCCAGCACCAGGATCTCGTCGTACCGGTCGAGTCCGGCCAACCGGTGGGTGACCAGGACGACGGTCCGGCCCGGTCCGGCGCTGGCGGTGGCGCTGGTCAGCACCCGGTCCGCCGCGGCCGGGTCCAGCCCTTCGGTCGGCTCGTCCAGCACCAGGACGGCGGGCGCCGCCAGCAGTGCCCGGGCGAGCGCCAGCCGCTGCCGTTGCCCGCCGGAGAGCTGACCGCCGTCCTCGCCGACCAGGGTGTCCCAGCCGGCCGGCTGTTGGCGTACCCAGTCCAGCAGGCCGGCCGCCTCGGCCGCGGCGGCGAGGTCGGCCTCGGTGGCCGTCGGGCGGCCGAGCAGCAGGTTCTCCCGGACCGACGCGTGGAACACGTGCGCGTCGGCGAGCAGCCCGCCGACCACCCGGGGCAGCTCGTCGGCGGGATACCGGGCCAGGTCGACGCCGTCCAGCCGCACCCGCCCGCCGTCCGGCTCGACCGAACCGGTGAGGACGCCCAGCAGCGTGCTCTTGCCGGCGCCGCTCGGTCCGACCACGGCGATCCGGCGGCCGGGTGGCAGATCGAGACTCACCCGGTCCAGAGCGGGCGCGGTACCGGCCCGGTAGCGCACGCTCACCTCGTCCAGCACCAGCCGGTGCGCGCCGCCGGGCTCGGCCGCTCCGCTCCGGCTCGTCGACCCATTCGCGCCGGGTGCGCTGCTCGTTCCGCTCGCCCCGCTCGGGCTGCCTGCGCTGCCCGGACCGGTCGCTCCGCTCGTCCCGCCCGGGGCGCTCGCTCCGGCGGGTGGCAGCAGCCGGGCCACCCGGCGCAGGCCGGCCCGCGACCGGGTCCACTGCCGGGCCGCGCCGAGCAGGGCCAGGGTGGCCTCGGTCGCCGCGAGCGCGCCGACCGCGAGCACCCCGACCAGCACTCCGTCGACCCCGGCCCGCAACGCCGTCAGGACCACCGCGGCGCTGGTCGCACCCGCCACCATTACCCCGAGACCGTCGACCGCCCAGCCGGCGGCGGCCAGCCGACGCTCCAGCCGGGCCAGGCCGCGGGCCCGGTCGCCGGCCCGGCCCAGCGCGGCGTCGGTCGCCCCGAACGCGGCCAGGTCGGCGGCTCCGTGGGTGAGGTCCACCGCGTCGGTGGCGAGCGCTCCGCGCAGCGGTGCCACCCGGCCGGCGCTCCGCCGGGTCAGTCCGGCCGCCGCGGCGGGCAGGACGAGCCCGGCCACCAGCAGGCCACCGGCGAGGGCCACCGCGGCGGCGGGCGAGACGACGGCCGTCGCACCGATCGTGAGCAGACCCACTGCCGCGGCGGCCGCGCCCGGCACCAGCACCCGCAGTAGCAGGTCCTGTACGGCCTCGACGTCGGAGACCAGCCTGCTCAGCAGGTCGCCGGTCCGGTCGCCGGCACCATCCGGCCGGCCCTGCCGGTCGGCGGCTCCGCCCGGCCGGCTGTGCGGGTCGCCGGTCCGACCGGGGGCGCCGCGACGTGCCGCCGCCGTCGTCCCGGCCGGGCGTCCGGCGGCCAGCGTGGCGAACACCGCCGCGCGGACGTCGGTGACGACCCGCAGCGTCGCGTCATGGCCGGCCAGGCGTTCGGTGTAACGCAGCACCCCGCGCCCGACGGCCAGCGCCCGCACCGCGACGATCGCCACGGTGAGGGTGTCCAGGGTCGGCCGCCCGGCGGCGGTGATCAGCAACCAGGTCGCGGTGGCCATCAGGATCAGTCCGGCCAGTTCGGTGCCGGTGGCGAGCAGCCCGGCACCGACCAGCCGACCCAGGTACGGCCGGGCCAGCCGGAGCACCCGCAGCTCCGCCCCGAACCGCCCACCTCGCTCCGCCCCACCGTCCGGTCCCGCGTCCTCGCCCGACGCGGGACCGGCGGGGGCCGGCACGATCCGGAGGACTTCCGCCGGCTCAGGCGAGCAGAACTCCTCCGGATGACGCGTTCCGCTGGGGCAGGCGGAGAGTTCGGGCGAGTCGAACTCTTCGCGTTCCTGAACCGCCGGGTCGGGGGCGGCGCCGAGGTCGGTGACCCGGCCGTCCTCGACCCGCAGCACCCGGTCGGCCACCGCGAGCAGTGCCGGCCGGTGTGCCACCAGCACGGCCGTACGTCCGGCGACCAGCCGCCGGGTGGCGTCCAGCACGGCCGACTCGGAGTCGCCGTCGAGCCGCGCGGTGGGCTCGTCCAGCAGGACGACCGGGGCGTCCCGGAGGAAGGCGCGGGCCAGCGCCACCCGCTGCCGCTGGCCGCTGGACAGGCCGTGGCCCCGCTCACCGAGCAGCGTGTCGAGACCTTCCGGCAACGCCGCCACCACGTCGTCCAACGCCGCCGCCCGGACCGCACGGTCCACCCTCGCCGCCCGGACGGTACGGTCCGCCGCCGCGTCGTCCTGTCCGAGGCGGATGTTGTCGGTCAGCGACGCGGCGAACAGGTGGGCCCGCTGCGGGACCCAGGCCAGTTGCCGGCGCCAGGCGGCCAGGTCGAGGTCGGCCAGGTCGACCCCGGCGACGGTGACCCGGCCGCTGGTCGGCCGGACGAAGCCGAGCAGCAGGGCGAGCAGCGTGCTCTTGCCGGCGCCGCTCGGCCCGACGACCGCGATCCGCTCGCCGGGCCGGATGGTGAGCGACACGTCCCGCAGGGCGGTGGTCCGGTCGTACTCGACGGTCACCGACTCGAACCGGATCTCGGCCGGCGGCACCGGGACCACCCCGCCCGACCGGCCCTCGACCGGGGTGCCGCGCTCTGCGCCGCCGCGACCGGCGGGTGGGCTGCCCGGCCCGCCGTCCCCGGCCGGGGCGCCGTACGCGAGGGCCTCGTCCAGCGCGGTGAGGCCCTCCATGCTGGCGTGGAACCGGCTGCCGGCCGCCCGCAGCGGCAGGTACGCCTCCGGCGTGAGCAGCAGCACCAGCAGGGCGGTCGGCAGGGCGATCCCGCCGCCGAGCAGGCGCAGCCCCACCGGCACCGCGACCAGGGCGACCGACAGGGTCGCCACCAGCTCCAGCACCAGCGCGGACAGGAACGCGATCCGCAGCGTCCCCATGGTGGCGGTCCGGTGCCGGTCGGCCATCCGGCGGACCACGTCGACCTGCGCCCGGGCCCGGCCGAAGGCGCGCAGGGTCGGCAGCCCGGTCACCATGTCCAGGAAGTGCCCGCCGAGCAGGACCAGCCGGCGCCACTGGCGGTCGGTGGCGGCCTGTGCCTGCCAGCCGACCAGGGCCCCGAACACGGGGATCAGCGGCAGGGTCAGCGCGACGATCAGCGCGGAACTCCAGTCGGTGGACACCAGCCGGGCGAGCACGGCCACCGGGACCGTCACGCTGAGCACGAGCTGCGGGAGATACCCGGTGAAGTACGCGTCGAGGGCGTCCAGCCCGCGTCCGGCCAGCGTGGCGATCTCGCCGGCCCGGCGTCCGGCCAGCTGACCCGCTGGCCGGTCCGGGCCACCGGACGCCTGGTCGTGGCTCCGACCGACCGCGCCGAGCAGGTCGGCGCGCAGGGCGGTCTTGACGGTGGCCGCCATCCGGGCCGAGAGCGCACCCTGGCCCCAGACCAGCACCGCCCGGCCGGCCACGCTGGCCACGAACCCGGCCAGCGCGGCCCGGTCCAGCCGGCCGCCGGCCGCCGCGGCGAGGACGGTGGCGAGGGTGGTCGCCTGGGCCACCACCAGGGCTGCGGTGGCGGTCCCGAGCGCGACGAGCGCGGCCAACTGGCCCCGGGTCCGGGGGACCCGGCGCAGCAGCCGTGGGTCGAACGGCCGGCGGTTCACCAGTACACCGGCGCCTGCGGGCCGACCCGGCCCCGGAACAGCCACCAGCACGCCAGCTGGGCACCGAGCAGCACGGGCAGCAGCGGCAGCATGAGCCAGCTCAGCAGGCGCAGGGTCGGTTCGCCGGCGGCCGCGTCGGCGACGGTCAGGCTCGCGGCCGGGTCGACGGCGGAGACCAACGCGTACGGCCAGGTGCCCGCCGCGACCAGCAGCACCGGCAGCGCCACCGCGAGGCTGGTGGCGGCGAAGGCGATCCCCGGCCGCCGCCGGGCGAACGCCCACCCGGCGCCGAGCAGCGCCGCGCCGAGCAGCGCCACCAGCAGTACGGCCGGGACCGGTTGCCGGACGGCGTGCCGTACCCGGTCGGAGAGCAGGCCCAGGACGGCGGCCAGGCCGACCGCGGCGAGGGCGACCGGTACCAGCCGACGGCCGATCCGGCCGGCCCGTTCGGCCGGCCCGTTCGGCAGGCGCAACCCCAGGAACGCGGCGCCGTGCACCGCCAGCAGGGCGACCAGGGCCAACCCGCCGGCCGCCACGAACGGGCTGAGCACGGGCCCGACGCCGGTGACGTGCCCGTCGGCCCGCAGCGGTACGCCCTGCAGCAGCCCGGCCAGCACGGCGCCCCAGCCGAACGCGGCGAGGCCGCTGCCGACGACGATGGTCCGGTCCCACCGCGCCCGGGCCCGCTCGCCGGCGGGTCGGCTGCGCGACTGCACCGCCGCGGTCACCAGGATCACCCCGGCGACGGCCACCGCGACGGCCGGGTAGAGCGCGGCGAGCAGTTCACCCTCCAGCCTCGGGAAGGCGCCGAACAGGATGCCGACCGCCGCCACCAGCCAGACCTCGTTGCCCAGGAAGAACGGCCCGACCGCGGTCAGCGCGAGCCGCCGCTGCTCGGGCCGGCCGGTGGTGGCCAGCAACAGGCCGACGCCGTAGTCGTAGCCGCCGAGCACCAGGTAGGCGACGGTGAAGAGACCGAGCAGGGCGTACCAGGCGATGTCCATGGGGCACCTATCCGACGACGAGGGGTTCGGGCCGGCCGGCGGGCCGGTGGTCGGGCGGCTCCGGCGGCCGGCCCAGGGCGGGGTTGTCGGCACCGCGGCCGGCGTGCCGGGCGATCAGCACCCAGTTGGTCACGGCCAGGGTGCCGAGCAGCAGGAGGAAGCCGATCAGCGAGGTGAGCAGCACGCCGGGGCTGGTCGGGGTGACCGCGTCGGCGACCCTCAGCAGGCCGTACACCGCCCAGGGCTGGCGGCCCACCTCGCGGGCGACCCAGCCCAGCGTCGCCGCCACGAACGGCAGCGGCAGGGCGAACAGGACCAGGTAGAGCGGGACGCGCAGCCGGATGATCCAGTCGCGGTACAGCAGCGGCAGCAGCAGGACCCCGAGGAACAGGGCCATCCCGATCAGGATCATGAAGCCGAGCCCCACGTTGGCCAGGACGGGCGGGGTGTAGTCGCCCGGTCCGAACCGGGCGGTCCAGTCGGCGATCTGCGCCGTCGCCCCCGGGGTGCTGGTGTCGAACTTGGTCGGCTGGGCCTGGCCGATCGCGCCGAACTGGGCGAACCCGAAGCCGATCACGCACACGATCCCCACCGCGGCGGTGACCAGGCCGAGCCGCAGCGAGGTGCGGAACAGCAGGTGGTCCCGGGTACGCCGGATCAGGTGCCAGGCGCTGACCGCGGCCATCAGCATCCCGCCGGTGGTCACCGCGGCGGAGACCACGTGCGCGAACGCCATCCCGAAGGTGGGATTCACCAGCAGCGCCGAGAAGTCGGTCAGGTGGGCGACGCCGTCGCGCAGCTCGTAGCCCACCGGGTGCTGCAACCAGGCGTTCGCGACGAGCACCCAGAACGCCGACGCGTACGCGGTGAGCGCGACCCCGTACAGCAGGGCCAGGTGCGCGACCGGCCGGAGCCGGTGCCAACCGAAGATCCACATGCCGAGCAGGGTGGATTCGAGGAAGAACGCGACGAGGGTCTCCATCGCCAGCGGGGCGCCGAAGACGTTGCCGACGTACCGCGACAGGCCGCTCCAGTTCAGCCCGAACTGGAACTCCATCAGGATGCCGGTCGCGATCCCCAGCGCGTAGTTGATCAGGTAGAGCGAGCCCCAGAACCGGGTCAGCCGTTGGTAGACCGGCTTGCGGGTGATCGTCCAGGCGGTCTGCAGGCCGACCAGCAGCGTGATCAGACCGAGGGTGACCAGGACGAACAGAAAATGGATCGAGGTGGTGGTGGCGAACTGCAACCGCGCGACGAGGAGGGGATCCATCGGCCGGCCCTTCAAGCGTTGACTGTCATGTCATAGTCAGCCTACACGTAGGCCGCCTACGTATAATTACTACGTCCTGTCGTAATCCATGTTACGACAGGACGTAGTAGATGACCGGCGCCGGGGTCGACCCGTGGGTCAGCTCAGGAAGAGGTAGATCGGCGTCGCCGCCAGGACGGCCGTCACCGCGAGCGCGGCGGCGATGCGTACCCGGGGTGGCCGGGCCGGGACCAGCAGCCGGTGCAGCCGGGCGTGCAGCTGGCCGTCGGCGATGCCGAGCGTGCCGGCCGGCGAGACCCGCGAGCCGGCGGTGGCGAACCGGGCCAACGCCGTGGCCAACTGCTCGTCGCCGTGCAACCGGCGGGCCTTGTCGTCGGCCCGCATCTCCACCAGCAGGGCGACGGTCTCGTGGGTCGAGCGCAGCCAGCGCAGCCGGGGCAACAGCCGGCACAGCGCGGTGAACGGCAACAGGACCAGGTCGTGCCGCTCGTCGGCGTGCGCCCGCTCGTGGCTGAGCACCGCGGCGAGCTGCGCCCGGTCCAGCAGGCTGAGCGTGCCGGCGCTGACCACCACCCGGGGCCGCACCCCGGGCAGGCAGTACGCGGCCGCGCCGGGGTGGTCCAGGACCAGCGCGCCGGGCGCCGCGGGGTCGTCCCGGGCCACCAGGCTGAGCAGGTCACGGTGCCGGCGTTGGGCCCGTACGGTGCTGAGCGTGCTGCGCACCGTCGAGCCGAGCAGCACCGCGCCGATTCCGAGGCCCGCGCCGACCAGGCAGAGTTGCGCGAGACCCACCCCGGGCGGCAGTCCCGGCCCGGCCAGGTCGGCCACCAGCGAGACCATCGCCCGGCCCGGCCCCGTCCGGTACGACCCGAGGCCGAGGGAGATCAGCAGCCCGATCTCGGAGAGCCCGAGGGTCAACCCGAGCGCCTGCCAGCACAGGATCGCGCCCCGCGGACTGCGCCAGGTCCAGGTGGACCGCCGCAACACCACGGCGGTGAGGAAGGCGGCCAGGACGGTCCCGGCGAAGTGCAGGGCGGAGGCCACGGGTCAGTCCCGCCGGCCCGGGGCCTCGTCGGTCAGCGCGGCGCGCAGGATCTCCGCCTCGGTCCCGGTCACCGACCGGGCGAACCGGACCAGCGCCGCGTCCCGGCCCGACCCGCCGGACGGCGCGTCGGCCAGGTCGAGCGCGTCCAGCATCAGCTGGGCGATGTGCGCCTCCCGGCTGGCCGCCGGCCGGTAGCTCCAGGCCCGACCGGTGCGTTCCCGCTCGACCATGCCCTTGCCGGCCAGCCGGTCCAGCACCGTCATCACCGTCGTGTAGGCGAGATCGCGTTCCTTCAGTGCCTCGGCGACCTCGCGCACGCTGACCCCGGCGGTCCCGCCGTCGCGGTCCCACAGCACATCCATCACCGCGCGCTCAAGCTCACCCAACCGAGTCACGCCACCAATGCTACCGCCTGTAGTAGCGGCGCCCGTCAACGCCGTCTCGCCTTGCCCTAGGCGACGAGTTCCACCCGGCAGTACGCGGTCGTGGTCCGGGCGAGCCTGGCGTCAGCGGTCACGAGGGTGAGGCCGCGGCGCTCCGCCAGGGCGACGTAGGCGGCGTCGTACGCGCTGATGCCCGCCCTCAGTTGCCACATGCGGGGTAGAAGATCGTCGACCGGGACGGTGTCCACGCCCAGGCGGGTGAGGCGTCCGACTGCCCGGGATGCCTGTTCGTCAGTGATCTTTCCGCCCAGGGCGAGCCCTCGGAGGGCGGAGAAGACCTCGACCTTCCAGTGTTCGGGCGCGGCCCACTCGGGATCCCGCCCCATCACCGCGCGGGCCTTGCGGCCACGGTCGTCGGTATACACCAGCGTGCTCGCGATGACCGAGGCATCGACGACGATCATGCGACATCCCGGCCGGGCCGGGCGGATGATGTCCGGTCGGGCAGCCCGCGTTCGGCCCGAGCGCGGGCGATGAGTTCCGCCGCGTCCGGGGCATCCTGGTCGGCGCCGCCATCGTCGTCGAGTTCCTGGCTGATCTCGGCGAGGATCTGCCTGTTCCGGCCGAAGTCCGCCTGGCGGTTTATCACCGACAGCAGGAATGCCTGCAATGACTGGCCGCGTTCGCGTGCCTGGCGGGCCAGGAGATCCCTGACGTCCTCCCGCACGTCGCGGATCGTGAGCGCCACCGTCATAACTGCATGGTGACAGCATTGTGCATGCAAAGTCAATTCAACTGCTGCTCGGTCCTGAGACGCGAGACGGCCCGGTCCTCCCCGCGTGGGGAAGCCGGGCCGTCGTCGCTCAGCCGCTCACACCCCCTTGGGGTGCCAGACCGTCTTGGTCTCCAGGAACGCGGTCATCCGGCCGATCCCCGGGTCGGCGGTCCAGTCCGTGGCCGTCGGCCGCAGCACCCGCTTGAGGTTGTCCGCCGCCGCCCGTTCCAGGTCGGTGGCGAGCTGCGGGTCGGCGACGCCGGTCAGGTCCAGCGCGTTGACGTCCATGTGTGCGGCCAGCCAGGGCGCGGTCTCGGCGGGCCGGCCGGTCAACAGGTTGACCACCCCACCCGGCAGGTCCGAGGTGGCCAGCACCTCGGCCAGGGTGACCGCCGGCAGCGCACCGGTCTCGGCGGCCAACACCACCACGGTGTTGCCGGTGACGATGGCCGGGGCGATCACGCTGACCAGCCCGAGCAGGCCCGGCTCGGCCGGGGCGACGATCCCCACCACGCCGGTGGGTTCCGGCGCGGACAGGTTGAAGTACGGCCCGGCCACCGGGTTCGCCCCGCCGTGCACCTGGGCGAGCTTGTCGGACCAGCCGGCGTACCAGACCCAGCGGTCGATCGCGGCGTCCACCTCGGCGGCCGGCAGGCCCAACCCGATGAACTGGTCCCGGCGGCCCTCCAACATCTCGGCCACCCGGTAGAGGATCTGACCCCGGTTGTACGCCGTCGCGCCGGCCCAGCCCTTGACCGCGGCCCGGGCGGCCAGTACCGCGTCCCGGACATCCTTGCGGGAGGCCAGCGCCACGTTGGCCGGCTCCGAACTGTTGGCGGACTGCACGAGATACGACCGTCCCGACTCGCTGCGCGGGAACTTCCCGCCGATGAAGAGCTTGTACGTCTTGCGCACCGCGACGCGGCCCGGCAGGCCCGAATCATTGGACATTGAGGTACGCCTCCAGCCCGTGCCGGCCGCCCTCGCGGCCGTAGCCCGACTCCTTGTAACCGCCGAACGGCGAGGTCGGGTCGAACTTGTTGAACGTGTTGGCCCAGACCACCCCGGCGCGCAGCCGATCGGCCATCCAGAGGATCCGGGAACCCTTCTCGGTCCAGATCCCGGCGGACAGCCCGTACGGCGTGTTGTTGGCCTTCTCCACGGCCTCGGCCGGGGTCCGGAAGGTCAGCACGGACAGCACCGGGCCGAAGATCTCCTCGCGGGCGATCCGGTGCGCCTGGGTGACCCCGGTGAAGATCGTCGGCGCGAACCAGAAGCCCCGGTCCGGCAGGTCGCACGGGGGCGACCAGCGCTCGGCGCCCTCGGCCGAGCCGATGTCCGACAGGGTCCGGATCCGGTCCAGCTGGGCGGCCGAGTTGATCGCACCGATGTCGGTGTTCTTGTCCAGCGGGTCGCCCACCCGCAGCCGGGCCATCCGCCGCTTGAGCGAGTCCAGCACGGTGTCGTACACCGACTCCTGGACCAGCAGCCGGGAGCCGGCGCAGCAGACGTGGCCCTGGTTGAAGAAGATGCCGTTGACGATGCCCTCGACGGCCTGGTCGATCGGCGCGTCGTCGAAGACGACGTTGGCGGCCTTGCCGCCGAGTTCCAGGGTGACCTTCTTGCGGGTGCCGGCCACCGAGCGGGCGATGGCCCGGCCGACGTCGGTGGAACCGGTGAAGGCGACCTTGTCGACGCCGTCGTGCTCGACCAACGCCCGGCCGGTGTCACCGGCACCGGTGACGATGTTGACCACGCCGGCCGGCAGGTCGGCCTGCTGGCAGATCTCGGCGAACAGCAGCGCGGTCAGCGGGGTGGTCTCGGCCGGCTTGAGCACCACGGTGTTGCCGGCGGCCAGCGCCGGGGCGATCTTCCAGGCCAGCATCAGCAGCGGGAAGTTCCACGGGATGACCTGGCCGGCCACCCCGAGCGGCTGCGGATCCGAGCCGAACCCGGCATGCCCGAGCTTGTCCGCCCAGCCCGCGTAGTAGAAGAAGTGCGCCGCGACCAACGGGACGTCGACGTCCCGGGACTCCCGGATCGGCTTGCCGTTGTCCAGCGACTCCAGCACGGCCAACTCCCGGCCGCGCTCCTGGATGATCCGGGCGATCCGGTAGAGGTACTTGGCCCGGTCCCGGCCCGGCATCGGACCCCACACCTTCTCGTACGCCGTGCGGGCGGCCCGGACCGCCCGGTCGACGTCCTGCGGGCCGGCCTCGGCGACCTCGGCCAGCACCTCCTCCGAGGCGGGGTTGATCGACTTGATGACGCCGCCGTCCGACGGGTCGACGAACTCGCCGTCGACGAAGAGGCCGTACGACGGTTTCAGGTCGACGACGGCGCGCGACTCGGGCGCGGGGGCGTACTCGAAGGCGGCCATGTGATCAGTCCAGGGTGAAGTAGTCGGGACCGGAGTAGACGCCGGTCGTCAGCTTGGTGCGTTGCATCAGCAGGTCGTTCAGGAGCGAGGAGGCGCCGAACCGGAACCAGTCCGGGTCCAGCCAGTCCTCGCCGGCCGTCTCGTTGACGGTGACCAGGTACTTCATCGCGTCCTTGGTGGTCTTGATGCCACCGGCCGGCTTGACCCCGACCTGGCGTCCGGTGGTGTCCCGGAAGTCGCGCACCGCCTCCAGCATCACCAGGGTCACCGGCAGCGTGGCGGCCACCGGGACCTTGCCGGTCGAGGTCTTGATGAAGTCGCCGCCGGCCAGCATGGCCAGCCAGGAGGCCCGCCGGACGTTGTCGTAGGTGGCCAACTCGCCGGTCTCCAGGATCACCTTGAGATGGGCGTCCTCACATGCTTCCTTGACGGCGACGATCTCGTCGTAGACCTCGCGGTAGCGGCCGGCCAGGAAGGCGCCGCGGTTGATCACCATGTCGATCTCGTCGGCACCGGCGGCCACCGCCGCCTCGGTGTCGGCGATCTTGACGGCCAGCGGCGCCTGGCCGCTCGGGAAGGCGGTCGCCACGCTGGCCAGGTGGACTGCACTCCCGGCCAGAACGCTCGCGGCCACCGGGACCATGGACGGGTAGACGCAGACCGCCGCGACCGGCGGGCAACTGCCGTCGGCCGGGTCGGGACGCAGCGCCTTGGCGGACAGCGCCCGGACCTTGCCGGGGGTGTCCGCACCCTCCAGCGTGGTCAGGTCGACCATCCGGATCGCCAGATCGATCGCCCACGCCTTGGCCGAGGTCTTGATCGAGCGGGTGCCGAGCATCGCCGCCCGTTGTTCCGCGCCGACCTGGTCCACGCCGGGCAGGCCGTGCAGAAAGGCCCGGAGCGAGGCGTCGCTGCGGGCCAGGTCGGACAGGTCGGAGCCCGCCGACGTCGTTGTCGCCGTCATGCCGGCAAGTCTACGCACCGCAGGCAGGCAGTGATCTTGATCACGCCGGGATGGTGACGAGCCACTCTCCGGGCCTTCCGGCGGGCCGGCCGACCGGTAGGTTGAGCGTTCGTGGACGTACACGTGGTTGACCATCCGCTCGCCCAGTCGCGCCTGACCGCGATGCGCGACGCCCGTACCGACTCGGCCGCGTTCCGCGCGGCGCTGCACGAGCTCACCACCATGCTGGTGTACGAGGCGGCTCGGTCCTTCCCCGTGGAGCGTTACCCGCTCCAGACGCCGGTCGCCCCCACCGAGGGCACCCGGCTGGCCAACCCGCCGCTGCTGGTGCCGGTGCTCCGGGCCGGGCTCGGGATGGCCGACGCGGCACTGGGCCTGCTGCCCGAGTCGTCGATGGGCTTCGTGGGGCTGGCCCGGGACGAGCACACCTTCGAGCCGCGGGCGTACATGGAGTCGCTGCCGGCCGAGTTGGCCGGCATCCCGGTGCTGGTGCTCGACCCGATGGTGGCCACCGGCGGCTCGTTGCTGCACTGCTGCCAACTGCTCGCCGAGCGCGGCTGCACCGACATCACCGTGCTCTGCGTGCTCGCCGCACCGGCCGGCATCGACCGGCTGGCCGGCGCGGGCCTGCCGCTGCGGGTGGTGACCGCCTCGATCGACGAGCGCCTCAACGACCGGATGTTCATCGTCCCCGGCCTCGGCGACGCCGGGGACCGCCAGTTCGGCGGCATGCCCCGCTTCTGACCCACCCCGCCCGCTGGCGGGACGGCGGCCGAGCGCGGCCGGCGGTCAGTCGGTGAGGCTGTAGTGCCAGTCGACGGCGACGCCGTCGACGAACGGCAGCACGCCGTGGAACACCCGCGGCGGGTCGGCGAAGACCAGCGGCAGGAAGTGCCGGTCGCTCGGCCACATCGGCACCCGACCGGCCAGGACGTCGGCCAGGTCGGTCCAGATCAGGGTGCCCTCGGCGCAGTCCGGGCTCACCCGGCCGGACCAGCGCGGGATCCGGAACAGGAAGCCGAACCAGTTCTCGCCGTCCCGGCCGAAGCCCGGCCAGGAGACGGTGCCGGCGAACTCCACCGCCTCGCAGGTCAGCCCGGACTCCTCGCGGATCTCCCGGCGCATCCCGGCCACCACGTCCTCGCCGGGTTCGAGCTTGCCGCCCAGCCCGTTGTAGTAGCCGTGGTGGATGTCGTCGACCCGCTTGTCCCGGCGCAGCATCAGCACCTGACGCCGGTCGGCGGAGAGGACGTAACCCAGTGTCGCGACAACGGCCCGCATCCGGACCAGCCTACGGCCCGTCCGCCGGTCGGCGGCGAGGCACGCACCCGGTGTTCCGCCGGCCGCCGGGGCCGGTGCGGCTCATCCGGTAGGGCAGCGGGACGGCCAGGTCAGGGCGTCGTTCCGGTGGCCCCGGGCCGGGACGCATGCGCGGGATGCGCGGAGCGGCTACCGTTCCGGGCCATGACTGCTGTTGCGCTCGCCGAAGAGCTGCTGCTGCTCGCCTACGACGAGAAGTCGGGCAAGGCGACCGGATCACGGATCGGGCTCGACCTCGGCATGGCGGCCGCGGTCCTGGTCGACCTGGCCCTGGTCGGCCGGGTCGCCTTCGACGACGGTTCGATCGTGGTCACCGATCCGACCCCCACCGGCGAACCCATCGCCGACGAGGTGCTGGCCCGGATGGCGGCGGACACCCCGCACACCCCGGCCTCCTGGGTACAGCGGCTCCGGCACGGGTTGCGCGACCGGATCCTGGCCGACCTGTGCGGGCGGGGGGTCACCCAGGAAATCAACGAGACGGCGATGGGCGGCTTCGTGCACGTCCACCGCTATCCGGTGCTCGACCCGACGGTGGAGACCGAGGTGCGGCAGCGGCTGGCCGCCGCGTTGGCCGGCGAGCGCCAGCCGGACGAGCGGACGGCCGCGCTGGCCGCCCTGGTCGCGGCGATCCGGATGGAGCCGAGGCTGGGCCTGTCCGCCGAGGCGGCCCAGGGCGCCGACCGTCGACTCGACGAGATCGCCGGCACCGCCGGTTTCGCCGGCGGGGTCAGCCTGGAGGACTCCACGGTCCGCCCGTCGGTGGCGCTGGTGATCGCCGCCCTGACCCGGGCCATCGAGGCCGCCCTCGGCACCCGCGCCTGACCGGCCCGGGGATCACCAGATGCCGAGGGCCGCCGCCGTCTCGGTGCGCAGCGCCCGTACCGTGGCGCTCGCGCGCTCCCGGGCCGCGGCCACGTCACCGTCGACCACCGGTTCCACCACCTCCAGGTACGCCTTGAGCTTGGGCTCGGTGCCGGACGGCCGGATCACCACCCGCGCGCTCCCGGTACGCAGGACGACCACGTCGGCCGCCGGCAGCAGGTCCTCGACCGAGGTGACCGGCTCGTCGAGCAGCGCCGTGGGCGTCTTCGCCCGGATCCGGCTCATCGCCGACTCGATCTCCCGCAGGTCGTCGACCCGCACCGAGAGCTGGTCGGTGCGGTGCACGCCGAACTCGGCCGCGAGTTCGTCCAGCCGGTCGGTCAGCGTCCGGCCCTCGGTCTTCAGCCCGGCCGCCAGCTCGGCCACCAGCAGCGCGGCCGTGATGCCGTCCTTGTCCCGGACGTGCTCCGGCGCGACGCAGTAGCCGAGCGCCTCCTCGTAGCCGAAGACCAGCGGGTGCCCGCTGTCCGCGCCGGCCCGGACAATCCACTTGAAACCGGTGAGCGTCTCGTCGTAGGGCAGGCCGCGGGCGGCGCACAGGGCCCGCAGCAACGACGAGGAGACGATGGTGGTGGCGTACAGGCCGGCGACGCCGCGGCGCATCAGGTGATCCGCGAGCAGGATGCCCACCTCGTCGCCGCGCAGCATCCGCCACCGCCCGCCGGCCTCCGGTACGGCCACCGCGCACCGGTCGGCGTCCGGGTCGTTGGCGATCGCGATGTCGGCGCCGACGGTCCGGGCCAGCTCGATCAGCTTGTCGGTGGCGCCCGGCTCCTCCGGGTTGGGGAACGCCACGGTCGGGAAGTCCGGGTCGGGGGTGGCCTGGTCGGGCACCACGCCCGGCACCGGGAAACCGGCCCGGGAGAACGCCGCGGTCAGCACCGGCCCGCCCACCCCGTGCAGCGGCGTGTACGCCACGGTCAGGTCGCGTGATCCGGCCGGGTCCACCACCTCGGCGGCGCGGTCCACGTACGACGCGGCGAGGTCGCCGTCCAGCACCTGCCCGGCCGGCCCGAGCGGCACCTCGGACAGCCGGTCCACCGCCCGGATGGCCGCCTCGATCTCGACGTCGGCGGGCGGGACGATCTGCGCACCGGCGCCGTGCGAACCGCCCAGTTCCGCGCCGAGGTAGACCTTGTAGCCGTTGTCCTGGGGCGGGTTGTGGCTGGCGGTGACCATCACCCCGGCGGCCGCTCCCAGGGCCCGTACCGCGTAGGCGAGCACGGGGGTGGGCAGCGGCCGGGGCAGCAGCAGGGCGGCCCGGCCGACGCCGGTGGCCACCTGGGCGGTCCGTTCGGCGAACTGCCTCGAACCGTGCCGGGCGTCGTACCCGATCACCAGCGGACCGGCCGCGCCGCGGGCGGCGAGCCAGGTGACCAGGCCCGCCGCGGCCCGGGTGACGACGGCGAGGTTCATCCCGTTCGGACCGGCCCGCAGCGGGCCGCGCAGGCCGGCGGTGCCGAAGGTCAGCGACCCGGCGAACCGGTCGGCCAGCTCGGCCCGGGTCGCCGGCAGCCCGGCGAGCAGCGTCCGCAGCTCCTCCCGGCCGGCCGGATCGGGGTCGTCGTCCAGCCAGGCCTGGGCCCGGGCCCGCAGGTGCTCGTTCTCGTCAGCGTCCGCCATGCCGTCGTTGATAGCACGGCGGAGCAGCGCCGGGTCGCGTCGCCCCCGCGGTCAGGCCGAGGTGAGTTGGAACGAACGGGCCATCTCGTCGAAGATCACCTTGCTCTCGGCGAACCGCTCGTCGGTGACGGTGAGGTAGAACGAGTACGCCTTGCCGCCCTCGATCACCACCCGCCACACGCCGTGCCGCTTGCCGTCACCGTCGCCGCAGGTGTACTCCAGCTCGGCGGCGGGCTTGCCGGCCACCTCGACCTCGCGCAGCCCGACCTCGGCGTACGGCTTGGCGCACGAGCTGGTGTTCTTCTTCAGCCGGCTCGCCGCGCTCTGCATGAACTTCACCGGTTCGGCGCTGGAGTTCTCCACCAGGATCCGGACCCGGCGGCCGTCGTCCTGCGGGTCGGTGTAGTCGACGTACGAGCCGCCGGCCGACCGCTTCCACCCCTGCGGAATGTTGACCTTGACGCCGCGTTCGGTGTGCGGCTGGGTGGCCGGCGCGACCGGGCCGGTGCTGGCCGGCGGTCCGGCCTGCGGCGTCTGCCCCTGCGGATCCTCACCGCCGCTGAACGCGAGGACCAGGCCGACCACCAGCACCACGACCAGTCCGCCCGCGGCGGCCAGCTGCACCTTCCGGGGCCAGTTGCGGATCGTGCCGACCAGCGCGTCGCCCCGCTGCTTGAGCGTGCCCGCCACGCCGCCCGTCCGGTCGCCGCCGGCCGGCGGCTGCCACGGTCCGGCCGGTGCCGCTCCGGCGGCGCCCCAGGGTGGTTGCTGCCCACCGGGCGGCCCGGCCGCCCAGGGTGGTTGCTGCCCGCCGACCGGGGCCGCCTGGTTGCCCCGGCTCAGTCCGGCGGCCCAGGGCTTCGGGCTGCCCTGGGCCGGCCCGGCGGCCCAGGCCGGTTGGTTGCCCTGACCCGGAGCGGTCGTCGCCCAGGGCTGTCCGGGCGGCACCGGCTGGGTGGGTTGCTCACCCCGCGCCGGCCCGGACCCTGCCCAGGACTGACCGGGTGGTACGGGTTGCGTCGGCTGCTCGCCGCCCGCCCAGCCCGGCTGGCCGGCGACGGTCCGGTCCCAGGGCGGCTGCTGCGGCTGGGTCGGCATCATGCCGGTGGGTGCCGCCCCGCTGGGCAGCGCACCGGTCGGCGCGGAGACCGCGGCGTCCGGTCCGGCGGCGGCCGGCTTCTTGCCGCGCCGCAGGGCGGACAGCCGGTCGGTGAGCGACTCGCCCGGGCCCAGCATCGCCCGACCGCCGATCTGCCCGCTCGGCGTGCCGGCGGCGGGCGGCGGCGCGGCGGCGGTCACCTGGTTCGACAGCACGGCGTACGGGTCGGTCATCTGGAACGCCGGCGCCTTGCTGGCCAGCGGGCCGGCCAACAGTTCGCGGATCATGTTGCGCGAGGTCTCCACCGTCAACCGGCGGGCCGGGTCCTTCTCCAGCAGACCGAACAGCACCTGGGTCAGCGGTCCGGAGCGGGTCGGCGGGGCGGGCGGGTCCTCGACAACGGCGTGCATCGTCTCGATCGGGTCGCCCCGGTCGAACGGCGGGCGGCCCTCCACCGCGGTGTAGAGCGTCACGCCGAGCGAGAACAGGTCGCTGGGCGGGCCGAAGTCCTGCCCCATGGCCCGCTCCGGCGAGATGAAGTGCGGCGAGCCGAGCACCATGCCGGGCGTGGTGAGCTGCACATCGGTGGGCATCCGGGCGACCCCGAAGTCGGTCAGCACGCAGCGCCCGTCGGAGGAGATCAGCACGTTCGCCGGCTTGACGTCGCGGTGCAGCACGCCGATCGCGTGGGCCACCTCCAGCGCGCCGAGCAGGGCGATGCCGATCTTGGCCACCTGGCGCTGCGGGAGCGGGCCGTCCTCGATCACCATGTCGGCCAGGCTGCGCGCGTCGAGCAGTTCCATCACGATCCACGGCCGGCCGCCCTCGGTGACCACGTCGTAGACCTGGACCACGGCGGGGTGCTGCAGGGCGGCGGCGGCGCGGGCCTCGCGCAGGGTGCGTTCGTACATCGCGTCACGGTCGGTCGGCGCGAGGCCGGGCGGCAGGACGACCTCCTTGACCGCGACCTCGCGGCGCAGCAGGGTGTCCGCGGCGCGCCAGACGGTGCCCATACCGCCGTGGCCGACGGCGGCGCGGAGGGTGTATCGGCCACCGATGGTGCTGCCGGCTGCCGTGCGTCCGCTGGCGGGATTGGCTGGTCCGCCGTTCCACGTCGGGGTCTGAGTCACAGGAGAAGCCACCCGGGAAATCGGAGGGGCTGGGACAGAACACACCTATCTTGCGGGAGCCGTACCCCGGAGGGAAAGTCGCCCCGGCGGTGTTTTCCACACCGCGACCATGCGTGCCGGGATCCTCACCGCTCGTACGGGTGTCCGGCGCACCGCGTCGGATCCCGCAACCACAGGTCCGACCGCACGCCCTACCATCCGGACATGACTGAACGGCGGTCCAGCGAGTCCGGTTTCCCGATCAAGGCGGTCTACGACGCGACCGACGTGCCCGGTGGACTCCCCGAGCGGCTCGGTGCGCCGGGTGAGTTCCCGTACACCCGGGGTGTCTACCCGACGATGTACACCTCCCGGCCGTGGACGATGCGGCAGTACGCCGGGTTCGGCACCGCCACCGAGTCCAACGCGCGCTACCACCAGCTGCTGCGGGCCGGCACCGCCGGCCTGTCGGTCGCCTTCGACCTGCCCACCCAGATGGGCTACGACTCGGACGACCCGATCGCCCACGGCGAGGTCGGCAAGGTCGGCGTGGCGATCGACTCGATCGAGGACATGCGGCTGCTGTTCGACGGCATCCCGCTGGACCAGGTCTCCACCTCGATGACGATCAACGCGCCCGGTTCGGTGCTGCTGCTGCTCTACCAGCTGGTGGCCGAGGAGGCCGGGATCGCCGGTACGGCCCTGAAGGGCACCATCCAGAACGACATCCTGAAGGAGTACATCGCGCGCGGGACGTACATCTTCCCGCCCAAGCCCTCGCTGCGGCTGGTGGCCGACACGTTCGCCTACTGCCGCGCGGAGGTGCCGAGGTGGAACACCATCTCGATCTCCGGCTACCACATGGCCGAGGCCGGCGCCACGCCCGTCCAGGAGATCGCCTTCACCCTGGCCAACGGCATCCAGTACGTCCGCGCGGCGCTGGACGCCGGGCTCGCGGTGGACGATTTCGCGCCCCGGCTGTCGTTCTTCTTCGTGGCCCGGACCACGCTGCTGGAGGAGGTGGCCAAGTTCCGGGCGGCCCGGCGGATCTGGGCCCGGCTGATGCGGGACGAGTTCGGCGCCACCGACCCGAAGTCGTGGATGCTGCGGTTCCACACCCAGACCGCCGGCGTGCAGCTCACCGCCCAGCAACCGGAGGTCAACCTGGTCCGGGTCGCGGTGCAGGGACTCGGCGCGGTGCTCGGCGGCACCCAGTCGCTGCACACGAACAGCTTCGACGAGGCGATCGCGCTGCCCACCGAGAAGGCGGCCCGGCTGGCCCTGCGTACTCAGCAGGTGCTGGCCCACGAGACGGACCTGACCGCCACGGTCGACCCGTTCGCCGGCTCGTACGTGGTGGAGGCGATGACCGACGAGATCGAGGCCGCGGCGACCGCGCTGATGGACCGGGTGGCCGGGTACGGCTCGGCGGTGGAGGCGATCGAGGCCGGCTTCCAGAAGCGGGAGATCGAGACGTCGGCGTACCGGATCGCCCAGCAGATCGACGCGGGGGAGCGGGTCGTCGTCGGGCTGAACCGGTTCGCGGTCGACGAGGAGGAGCCGTACGAGCCGTTGCGGGTCGACCCGGCGATCGAGGCGGCCCAGGCCGAGCGGTTGGCGAAGCTGCGTGCCGGCCGGGACGCGGGCGCTGTCGAACGCGCGCTGACCGACCTGCGTACGGCCGCCGGCGGTTCCTCGAACGTGCTCTATCCGATGAAGGACGCGTTGCGGGCCCGGGCTACCGTCGGCGAGGTCTGCGGGACGCTGCGGGAGGTATGGGGCGCCTACCGGCCGAACGACGCCTTCTGATCGCCGGTGACCGACGGGCGACCCCGGCGTGACACGATCACGCCGATGGGTTGCCCGTCGGCTTTTCGGGTACCAGGAACATGGACGGACATGGTGTGCGCACCGGCGTTCCCGGAGCGTGCGAATGTGCAGTGTGCACCGGCCTGCGCCGCCGGGTGACGTGAACCGTTTGCCCAGGCGAGCGCCCCGTCAAGTGCGACAATCCGGACGAAGTCCGGGCGGCGGGCCGCCGATCGTGACCGGCACAACCGTCACGCGTTGTAGGAGGTGCGGGGACAGATGGCGGTCCAAGATAACGATCCGTGTGCTGTTCCGTTCATTTCCGAGCGCTCTTACCAGGGCATTCGTGACTCTGTGCGTTCTGACTACTACCAGAACGAGGTTGCGCAGAGTCACCGTCGGAGGTCTAGGCTGTCTGCTGTCATCCCCGATGATCCATCCGCTTCTAGTAGTGATCGAGAATTCGACGTGACGAGTGCGCTGACCCTGCCGACCCCCGGTCCGGTGGCACCCTGGCCGGAGTTGCCCGGTGCCCGCCCGCTGCCGTTCGAGCTGGATCGGCTCCTCGCCCTGCGGCTGCCGAACCTGGTGGCCACCCGTCGGTTCATCCACGCCCACCCGGAGCTGTCCGGCCAGGAGCACGACACCGCCGCGCTGATCGCCCGCGAGCTGACCGCGGTCGGTCTGACGCCCCGGATGCTGCCCAAGGGCAACGGCGTGATCTGCGACGTCGACGGCCGGCCCGGCGGCCCGGTGGTCGCGCTGCGCGCCGACATCGACGCGCTGCCGCTCGACGACGCCAAGGACGTCCCGTACCGGTCGACGGTGGACGGGGTCTGCCACGCCTGCGGGCACGACGTGCACACCACCGTGCTGCTCGGGGTGGCCGCGCTGCTGGCCCGGCTGGCCCGGCAGGGTGAGCTGTCCGGCCGGGTCCGGCTGATCTTCCAGCCGGCCGAGGAGATCCTGCCCTGCGGCTCGTTGGAGGTCATCGAGGCCGGCGGGCTGGACGAGGTCACCCAGATCTTCGCGCTGCACTGCGACCCGAACCTGCCGGTCGGTCAGATCGGCCTGCGGGTCGGTCCGATCACGGCGGCCGCCGACAACGTCACGGTCCGGCTGACCGGTCCCGGTGGACACACCGCCCGACCGCACCTGACCGTCGACCTGGTCGACGCGCTGGGCCGGCTGGTGACCGAGGTGCCGGCGCTGATCAGCCGCCGGGTGCCGGCCAACAGCGGCCTGCTGCTGGTCTTCGGGCACGCCACCGCGGGCACCCGCTACAACGTCATCCCGACCGAGGCAGTCGCGGCCGGCACGCTGCGGGTGCTGGACCGGGACACCTGGGACAAGGCCCCCAAGATCGTCGCCCAGGTGGTCCGGGACGTGATCGCCCCGACCGGCGCCACCCTGGACATCGAGTACCTGCGCGGTCGACCGCCGGTGGTCAACGACGCCCGGGCGATCCGGGTGCTCTCCGCCGCCACCGCCGCCTCGCTCGGGCCGACCGGCATCGCCGAGACGCCGCAGAGCATGGGCGGCGAGGACTTCTCCTGGTATCTGGAGACCGTCCCCGGCGCCCTGGCCCGGCTCGGTGTCGGACGCAGCACCGCCAACGCCGACCTGCACCGGGCCACGTTCGACGTGGACGAACGGGCCATCGCGGTCGGCGTGCGGCTGCTCGTCTGCACCGCCCTGGAGGCGCTGGCCGGCACCTGACGGTGGCTCAGTCGGTCGTCGGCGCGGCCGCGCCGACGACCGGCGTCGCGGGCCGGGACCGCCGCCGCCGGTGGCGGACCAGCCGGTAGCCGAGGTAGCCGGGTACGCCCAGCGCGACGATCCACGGCAACAGCGCGCCCAGCACGGTCAGCAGCACGCCGAGCGCCGCAAGGAACGCCGCCCAGCCGCCCTTCAAACCGGTCAGGAAGCCCGGCTCGGGGACGGTGACGACCGGCGTGGCGTCCGGCCCGAGCAGGGTCACCGTGATCGTGGACAGCGCGGTGAGGTCGGCCAGTCGGCGCTTCTTCGCCTCCAGCGAGGCCAGGTCGGCCTCCCGCTTGGCCACCTCGCCTTCCAGCATCACCAGGTCGCTCAGCGACTTCGCCTGGGCCAGCAGCCGCCGGCCGCTGTCCACCCGGGCCCGTTGGGTGGCGATCCGGGCGTCCAGGTCGACCGTCTCCTCGGTCGCGTCCCGGGTGCTGATGTCCCGCCGCTCGGGTTCGCCCAGCCCGGCGATCCGCTCCAGCGTCGCGGCGAACCGGTCGGCCGGCACCCGCAGCTCCAGGGTGGCGGTCGAGTCCGACGAGTCGGAGCTGCGCTTGTCACCACCGACGAAACCGCCGGCTCCGGTCACGATCGAGGTGAGCTCGGTGGCGGCCCGGTCGAGCTGCTTCACCCGTACCGTCATCGAGCCGGTGTAGATGATCGCCCGCTGCCCGATCCGCAGGTCGGCCGCGGTGGTTCCGGACTTGCCGGCGGCGTCGGCACCCTCCGCGGCGCCGGCCGGCCCGGCCTGGTTCGCGCCGCCGTCCGGCGCCGCGGCCGGCCCGCCCGCGGCGGAGTCGGACCGCGAGGCGGTCCGGTCCGCTCCCGCGCCGCACCCGGTCAACAGGACGGTCGCCGTCACCACCCCCGCCACCGCCACCAGTACGGTCGTCCGTCGTCCCGTCCCACCCATGGTCGTTCCTCCCGTTGTCGACGTGTCGGTCAGACGCGCGACGCGGACGCCCGGGTTCCGGCAGACTGCGGGTGCGGGAGTCACGATTCGGCTGCAAGGAGGTTGCGGTGCGGTTGACCAAGTACGGCCACGCCTGCGTACGCGTCGAGCACGACGGCGGGGTGCTGGTCATCGACCCGGGAATGTTCACCGAACCGGCCGCCCTGGACGGGGTGGACGCGGTGCTGATCACCCACGAACACGCCGACCACCTGGACGTGGGAGCGCTGGCCGACGCCCTTGCCAGGCGACCGTCGGTGACCGTGCACACCAACGCCGCCGTGGCGTCCAAGTTGGACGCCCTGGCCGGCGTGGTGACGACGGTGGACAGTGGTGACACGTTCACCGCGGCCGGCATGCCGGTACGGGCGTACGGCGGGTTGCACGCCGACATCCATCCGGAGATCCCCCGGGTGCCGAACCTGGGCTTCGTGGTCAACGACCGCGTCTACCACCCCGGCGACTCGTTCGACGTGCCCGACGACGTCACCGTCGACACCCTCTTCGTGCCGGTCTCCGCGCCCTGGCTCAAGCTCTCCGAGGCGGTGGAGTTCGTCCGCGCGGTCGCGCCACGCCGGGCGTACGCCCTGCACGACGCGCTGCTCAGCGACGCCGGTCAGCAGGTCACCGCCGGTGTGTTGAGCCGGCTGGCCGGGTGCGAGTACGCCCGGCTGGAACCGGGCACCGTGCTGCCCGAATGACCACCGCGATGACAGACGTGCCGGACGAGGTGGTCCGGCGGCTCTACACCGCCGCCCCGGACGGGTTCGTGGCGGCCCGGGACGAGGCGGCCCGAGCGGCCCGGGCGGCCGGTGACGCCGCCGCCGCCCGGCGGATCGCCGGACTGCGCAAGCCCACCGTCGCGGCCTGGCTGGTGAACCTGCTGGCCCACCGCCGGCCCGACCTGACGGCCGAGCTGGTCGAGTTGTCCGAGGCGCTCCGGTCGGCGCAGCGGGAGTTGCGCGGTGCGCAACTGCGCGAGCTGTCCGCCCAGCGGCGCGGGGTGGTGACCGCGCTGGTCGGCGCGGCCCGCGCGCTGGCGGTCGAGGCGGATCCCCGGCTGGCCGTCGGGAAGCTGCCGATGGCCGAGGTGGAGGCGACCCTGAACGCCGCCCTCTCGGACGCCGAGGTGGCCGGGCAGGTGCGGTCCGGGCGGCTGGTCCGGGCGGCCAGCTACGCGGGGTTCGGTGAGGTCCCCCGGCCGCAGCTGCGGCTGGTCACCGGGGGCGCCGGTGAGCCGACCCGGCCGGTGGACCGGCCGGCCGGGCGGACCCCGGACCGGGCCGGGCCGGCAGCCGCGGACCGGGCCGGGCCGGCAGCCGCGGACCGGGCCGGGCCGGCAGCCCCGGACCGGGCCGGACCGGCCGCCGACCGGCGCCGGGCGGCCGACCGCCGCAGGGTGCTGGACCGGGAGTACGCCGGCGCCCGGGCCGAGGTGGACCGGGCCGAGGCGGAACTCGACCGGGCGGCGGCGGCCGAACGCGCCGCGGCCGACGAACTGGTCCGGATCGAGGCCGCGCTGGCCGACCTGGAGCGCCGCCGGGCCGCCGCCGAACAGGAGGCGAGCCGGTGCAAGCTGGCCCGGCGTACCGCCGAACGGTCGGTGAGCGCGGCCCGCCGGCACGCCGGTGAGGTGCAGGCCGCGATCGAGGCATTGGAGCCTTAGCCGGGCCGGGCGGTGGCGGGGCAGCGGCGGACCGGTCGGCAGGGGCAGACTCGGGCGGGTGACCGGCGGGTGCCGGTCCCGCGATCGGACAGAGGAAGGCCGCCGTTGACCCCCGAACAGGCCGCCACCGTCAGCCGGCCCAGCGTGCTCGCCCTGGGCCGCGCGCCGGGGGAGTGTCCCCGTACGTTGCGGCGGGCGCGACTGGTCGGGCTCTCCGGCTGGGCGTTCTACGTCACCGGCCGGGGCGGCGCCCTCGGCGACGTGCACGCCGAGACGGTCGCCGCGGCGATCGGCTTCATCGCCCCGGAGGCGGTCGCCGACGGGTGGGACACCGCCGGCCGGACGGCCCGCCCGGCGGAGGTGGCGGCCGGCAACCTGGTGGAGTGTTGCCGGTGGGGCGTCGAGCGGCTCAGCGGCGCTCCCGAGCTGCCCCGGCTGGTGGGGTTGTGCGGTCGGGTGGTCGCCGGGGCGGACGGCGCCGGTCTGCCGCTGTTCGCGGCGTGGCGGGCCATGTCGGTGCCGCACGACGCGCCGGCCGCGCGGCTGGCCGCCCTGCTCTACGTGCTGCGTGAACTCGTCGGCGGGAGCTACCTGCTCGGCGTCCGGGCGGTCGGGATGAGCCCGCGGGACGCCCTGGTGGCGGGGGACGAGGGCGTGGCCGGGGCGGCCGCGCACGGTTGGCCGCCGCCGTATCCGGCGGTGGGCCCGCTGGTCCGCCGACGGCTGCTGGCCCAGGCCATCGGCGACCGGCTGGTCGGCGCCGCGCTGGCCGTGCTGTCGCCGGTCGAGCGGGCCGAGTACGCCGCCGGGCTGGCCGCTCTGCACGCGCGCATCCGCCCTCCGGCCGGGCGTGACGGGGCAGAGCCGGGCGGGGCCGACCCGGACGGCGCCGGTCCGCCCCGCGCCGCCGGTCCGCCCCGCGCCGGCGGTTCGGGCGACGGGCCGGAAAATGAGCGGCGTCCGGGAGCCGGGTCGGGTTAGCTGCTGGCGTGCGCATTCCCGACGGTTGGTCCACCCGCCGCCCCACCCTCGCCGACCAGTCGGCGATCCTGGCCGTGCTGCGGGCCAGCGAGCTCGCCTCGACCGGCGAACCGGACTCCACCCTGGACACCGTCCGGGAGGCGTTGACCGCACCGAACTGTGACCCGGCCCGGGACTCGCTGCTCGCCGTGGATCCGGCCGGCGAGGTGGTCGGCTGGACCTACCTGGACAACCCGACCGGCTCGGACCAGGAGTTCGTCGAGGTGTTCGTCCATCCCGACCGGGGGGAACCGGCCCTGGCGCCGCTGCTCGCCGCCCAGCTCGACCGGGTGGCCGAGCGGGCCACCGAGTTCGGGCACCCGGTGCTGACCCTGAGTGCCGGTGCGATCCCCACCGAGCGGCGCTGGATCGGGACGCTGCGCGCCGCCGGCTTCGACTTCCACAAGCGGCACGCCCGGATGCGCCGCCCGTTGACCGGCCTGCCGGCGCAGCCGCCCGGGCCGCCCGCGGGGGTGCGGATCCGGCCGGTACGCCCGGACGACGCCGCCGACCTGCGGCGGTTCCACGAGATCCTGGAGGCCGGCTTCGGTGCCCTGCCGGACCACCAGCCGTCGACGTACGAGCAGTGGTGGGAGCGGGTGGCCGCCGAGCCGACGGTGGCCTGGGACGAGTGGTTCGTTGCCGAGGTCGACGGAATGCCGGCGGGCATCCTGCAGTCCTCCGACCGGATGCTGGACCAGGACGAGGGCTGGGTCCGCTACCTGTCGGTGTCGGCCGACCACCGACGGCGCGGGATCGGGGCCGCGCTGCTGGCCGCCGCCTTCGCCCGGTACGCCGCCAAGGGGCGCCGGTCCGCCGGCCTGGGCGTGGACCTGGCCAACCCGACCGAGGCGGCCCGGCTCTACCGGTCGGTGGGCATGACCCCGGTGTTCGAGGCGGACATCTTCCAGCGCACGGTATGCGCCGCGGGCTGACCCCGGTCTGATCCGGCCCGGCCCGGCTCAGGCGGTGGCGGTGCCGGTCGGCCGGGTACGCAGCTCGGCCACGTAGTCGTCCGGGGCGCCGGCCTTCTGCGCCGCGTTGGCGATCTCGGAGAGGTACCACGCGGTGGGCAGGCCGCCCTCGTACCCGTCGAAGACGTACACCCAGGCGGTGACCTCGCCGTCCAGGGTGACCACCCGCACGTGCAGCTTCCGGTACGTGCCGGCCGCGACGCCCTCGATATCGTCGAGCTGGCTGGCGTCCCAGGGATGGACGTCGTAGAGCGCCACGAACACCCGGTCGCCGGGGGACTCGACGATGGTGGTCACCGCGCCCTCCCAACCGATCACCCCCTCGCCGGCGAAGGTGAGCCGCCAGCCTTCCAGCCAGCCGGTACCCACCATCGGGGAATGCGGACAATATGCCCGCATCCTGGCAGGGTCGAGGTTAGAGCCGTACGCGGCGTAATGACGCACGGCGATGACGATAGCCCGGTGGACGGGTGGGGGAGAATACGACGGTGCGTGTCGGACGGGTTCGGGAGAAGAAAGTCACTGTGATCGACAACGGAGGGCGAGGACTGTGAGCCACATCGTGATCATCGGTGGGGGGCCGGCCGGTTACGAGGCGGCCCTGGTCGCCGCGCAACTGGACGCGGAGGTCACCGTGGTCGAGGCCGAGGGGGCGGGTGGCGCCTGCGTCCTGTCCGACTGCGTCCCGTCCAAGACCTTCATCGCCAGCTCAGAGGTGGTGACCGGGTACCGCGACCGGGAGGAGTTCGGGGTCCACTCGGACGGGCTGGAGGCGGTCACCGTCGACGGCGCGGCCGTGCACGAGCGGGTCAAGCGGCTCGCCCTGGCGCAGTCCGCGGACATCCAGGCCAAATTGATCAAGGCGGGGGTCTCCTTCGTCTCCGGCCGGGCCCGGCTCGGCGAGGACACGCTCGGTCACACCCACCGGGTGCTGGTCACCCCGGACGACGGTGACTCGGCGTACTCGATCGACGCCGCCACGGTGCTGATCGCCACCGGGGCCACGCCGCGGGTGCTGCCCAGCGCGGTCCCGGACGGCGAGCGGATCCTCACCTGGCGTCAGGTCTACGACCTGCCCGACCTGCCGGACCGGTTGATCGTGATCGGTTCGGGTGTCACCGGCGCCGAGTTCGCCAGCGCCTACCTGGCGATGGGGGTGGAGGTGACCCTGGTCTCCAGCCGGGACCGGGTGATGCCGCACGAGGACGCCGACGCCGCGATGGCGATCGAGCAGGTGTTCCGCTCCCGGGGGATGAGCATCCTGAACAACTCCCGGGCCGAGTCGGTCCGCCGCACCGGCGACGGGGTCGAGGTCGTGCTCGCCGACGGCCGGGTGGTGCACGGCTCGCACGCGCTGATGGCTGTCGGTTCCGTGCCGAACACCGCCGAACTGGGCCTGCCCGAGTACGGCGTCGAGGTCGCCCGGGGTGGCTACGTCACCGTCGACCGGGTGTCCCGGACCAACGTCCCGGGAATCTACGCCGCCGGTGACTGCACCGGGGTGCTGCCGCTGGCCAGCGTCGCCGCGATGCAGGGCCGGATCGCGATGTGGCACGCGCTCGGCGAGGCCGTCCAGCCGCTGCGGCTGCGGACCGTCGCGGCGAACGTGTTCACCGATCCGGAACTGGCCACCGTCGGGGTGTCCCAGGACGAGGTGGACTCCGGCCGTACGCCGGCCCGCCAGGTGATGCTGCCGCTGGCCGGCAACGCCCGGGCCAAGATGGACGACCTCTCGGACGGGTTCGTCAAGCTGTTCTGCCGGCCGGCCAGCGGCCAGGTGATCGGCGGCGTGGTGGTCGCGCCGAAGGCGAGCGAGCTGATCCTGCCGATCACCATCGCGGTGGAGAACCATCTCACCGTCAACCAGCTCGCCCACACGATCACGATCTACCCGTCGTTGTCCGGCTCGCTCACCGAGGCGGCCCGCCAGCTGATGCTGCACGAACAGGAGTGACACCGCGGCCGTACCCGGGCGGGACGCCACCCCGGCGGCGGGCCACGCGCGGGGCACGGCGGACGGCCGCGCGGCGTACCGTTGACGGGCCGGCCCGGGACGCCGGGGCCCCGTTCCTGACGACCCGGCCGTAGCGGCCCGTCGGCAGGTCCCGTGCCGGCGGGCCGTCCCCCACCGTCGCGGCGCGCGGTGTCGCGGCGGCGAAAACCGGCTGCACCGGCCCGACGCGGCGGCGTACGGTCGCCGGTATGCGCAGTGCGATGGTGATGACGACGACGCCGGGATTCCCCGGCGCGCCGCACTGACGTTCAGATCCGTCGACGAGGCCCCGGGCGATCCGCCCGGGGCCTCGTCGCGTTCCGGGTCGGAATCCGCGCCGCGGCCGTGACCCGAGCCGGGAGAACCATCATGCTCGACCACCGACGGCTACGGCGAGCGCGGCACCGACGAAGACGACCTGAAGCACGGTGCGCACTCCCAGCGGGGTGACCGGCCGTCCGGTGAGGGTCAGCCCGCGCCGCGCGGCCGAGGCGTTGGCCGGAAACATGGCCAGCATCAGCAGCGCCAGTCCGGCGGCGGCCCAGCGGGCGGTCACCGGCACGAGCAGTCCGAGCGAACCAGCGAGTTCGAGTACGCCGGTCACGGTGACCAGCAGGTCGGGTCGAGGCAGTCGGGGCGGGACCATCGCGACCAGGTCGGCCCGGCGGGAGGCGAAGTGGGCCAGCCCGGTCAGCGCGAACATCAGGGCGAGACCGGCCCGCAGGGCGGGATGCCAGCCGTCCAGGGCGGCGATGCCGAGCAGGCCGGCGATCCGGGCCGCGGCGGTGCCGGCGATCAGGGCGATCAGGGGTGCCACGAGATGTCCTCTTTCCTCCGACGAGCAATCTTGTCACTGACAAGAATCGGCGAGAAGTGGAATCTTGTCAACGACAAGTTAGAGTGGTGGGCATGGCAGCGACCCGCGCGTATCACCACGGCGACCTGCGTCGCGTCCTGCTCGGCGCGGCGGCGGAGGTGATCGGGGAGTCCGGACCGGGTGCCCTGAGCCTGCGTGACCTGGCCCGCCGGGCCGGTGTGTCGCACGCGGCTCCCGCCCACCACTTCGGGGACAAGGCGGGGCTGCTTACCGCGCTCGCCACGCAGGGCTTCGACCTGCTCGCCGACGCGCTCCGGGCGGCGGGAGACGACCTGTTGGAAATCGGGGTGGCGTACGTGGGCTTCGCGGTCCGGCACCGCGCACACTTCGAGGTGATGTTCCGCCCCGACCTCTACCGCGCCGACGACGCCGAACTGCTCGCCGCCCGGAACCGGACCCGGCGGATCCTGCGCGGCGGCGTCGCCCGGCGCACCGGCCAGGACCCGGACGTCGACGCCCTCGCCGCCTGGTCGATCGTGCACGGCTTCGCCACGTTGTGGCTGTCCGGTGCCCTGCCCTCCCAGGTCGGAGCGGACCCCGAGGCCGCCGCGCGGGCCGTCGCCCGCAGGCTGTTCCCCTGACCCGTGGCGCGGTGGCGCACCGGCGGAGGCGCCGCGCGGTTCACCAGCTGGTCGGCAGCGGCATGCCCTCGGTGTAGCCGGCGGTGCTCTGCACGCCGACCAGGGCCCGTTCGTGGAACTCCTCGATGGTGGCGGCCCCCGCGTAGGTGAACGCGCTCCGGACCCCGGAGATGATCTCGTCGATCAGGTCCTCCACGCCGGGTCGGGCCGGATCCAGGTACATCCGGGCGGACGAGATGCCCTCCTCGAAGATCGCCTTGCGGGCCCGGTCGAACGCGCTGTCCTCGGCGGTACGGGCGCTGACCGCGCGCGCCGAGGCCATCCCGAAGCTCTCCTTGTAGCGCCGGCCGTCCGGGTCGGTGAACAGGTCACCGGGGGATTCGTAGGTGCCGGCGAACCAGGAGCCGATCATCACGTTCGAGGCGCCGGCGGCCAGCGCGAGGGCCACGTCCCGGGGGTGGCGTACGCCGCCGTCGGCCCAGACGTACCGGCCCAGTGCCCGGGCCGCCGCCGCGCAGTCCCGGACGGCCGAGAACTGGGGTCGGCCGACGCCGGTCATCATCCGGGTGGTGCACATCGCGCCCGGCCCGACACCGACCTTCACGATGTCGGCCCCCGCCTCCACCAGGTCCCGTACGCCCTCGGCGGTGACCACGTTGCCGGCCGCGACCGGGACCGCCGGGTCCAGCTTGCGGACCGCCCGCAGCGCCGAGATCATCCGTTCCTGGTGCCCGTGCGCGGTGTCCACCACCAGGGTGTCCACCCCGGCCGCCAGCAGGGCGGCGGCCTTGCCCGTCACGTCGCCGTTGATGCCCACCGCGGCGGCGACGCGCAGCCGTCCCGCGTCGTCCACGGCCGGGCGGTACAGCGTGGCCCGCAGCGCGCCCTGGCGGGTCAGCACGCCCACCAGCCGACCCGCGGCGTCCACCGCCGGGGCGAGCCGGCGCCGGCCCGCGTGCAGCCGGTCGAAGCCGGCGCGCGGGTCCGCGTCCGCCGACACGGTGTGCAACTCCGTCGACATCACGTGCCGGAGCTGGGCGAACCGGTCCACGCCCTCGGTGTCCGCCTCGGTCACCACGCCCATCGGCCGGCCGTCCGGGTCGACCACGATCACCGCGCCGTGCGACCGTTTCGGCAGCAGGTGGATCGCGTCGCCGACGGTGTCGGTCGGGCCGAGGGTGATCGCCGTGTCGTGCACCAGGTGCCGCCGCTTGACCCAGGCGACCACGTCGGCCACCACCTCGATCGGGATGTCCTGGGGAATCACCGCGACGGCCCCGCGCCGGGCCACCGTCTCGGCCATCCGCCGGCCGGCGACCGCGGTCATGTTCGCGACCACCAGGGGGAGGGTGGTGCCGGTGCCGTCGGCCGTGGCCAGGTCGACGTCGAGCCGAGACGCCACCTCGGAGCGGTTGGGCGCCATGAAGACGTCGTTGTAGGTCAGGTCGTACGCGGGAACCGCGTCATGAAGGAACCTCACCCGGCAATCATTCCTGGCCAGCCGCCCCGTCCGCCGCCGGTGGTCGCGGAAAACACGTCCGGCTCACCCGTCCAGCAGCAGGACCGTCGCCGTCGCGGCCATCAGCACGGCGACCGCGCCGTCGAGCGCCCGCCACACGCCGGTACGGGCGAGCAGCGGCGCGAGTCGGCCCGCGCCGACGCCCAACGCGAAGAACCAGGTGAAACTGGCGGTCACCGCGCCGGCTCCGAAGGCCCACCGGTGGGCGTGCTGCTGGGCGATCCCGCCGAGGAGCAGCAGGGTGTCCACGTACACGTGCGGGTTCAGCCAGGTGAACGCGAGGCAGGTCAGCACCGTCACCCGCAGGGCGGTTCGGGGCTGGTCGTCCGGCCGCAGGGCGCCCGGGCGGAGTACGCGGCGGGCGGCGAGCACCGCGTAACCGAGGAGGAAGGCCGCACCGCCCCACCGGAGCAGGGCCGTCAACTCCGGTCGGTGTCCCAGCACCGAGCCCAAGCCGCCCACCCCGGCGCCGATCAGCACGGCGTCCGACGCGGCGCAGATGAACACCACCACGGCGACGTGTTCCCGGCGCAGCCCCTGGCGGAGCACGAAGGCGTTCTGCGCGCCGATCGCGACGATCAGGGCGCCCGAGACGGTGAGTCCGGCGAGGGCGGAGGCGAGGACATCGGGCACGCCACGACGCTAGGTGGCACCGCCCCAGCAGTCCAACTAAAGGATCTGCTATACCATAAGCTTTGCTGATGGAAGGACTCGATTCCGTTCAGCTCCGCACGCTGGCCGCCGTGGTCGCGGAGGGCAGCTTCGAGGCGGCGGCCCGGCTGCTGCACGTGACCCAGTCGGCGGTGAGCCAGCGCATCCGGGCGCTGGAGGGCAGCGTCGGGCAGGTGCTGGTCCGACGCAGCCGGCCGTGCCGGGCCACCGAGGCCGGCCGCCCGCTGCTCCGACTGGCCAGCCAGTTCGCCCTGCTGGAGGGCGAGGCACTGGCCGAGGCCCGCGGGTCGCTGGCCGGGGCCCGTACGGCGTCCCGGGTGGCCGTGGTGGTGAACGCCGACTCCCTGGCGACCTGGTTCGTCGACGCGTTGGCCCGCCTTCCGGCGGAGCTGGCGGTCTCCTTCGACATCCGCCAGGACGACCAGGACCACACCGCCGAGTTGCTCCGCGACGGCTCGGTGATGGCCGGGGTCACCGCCCAGCGGGAGGCGGTGCAGGGCTGCCGGGTACGCCCCCTGGGCGCCATGCGCTACCGGGCGGTGGCCGCCCCGGCGGTGGTCGGACGCTGGTTCGCCGACGGGCTGACCCCGGCGGCGTTGGCCGTGGCGCCGGTGCTCGTCTTCGACCGCAAGGACCGGGTGCAGCACCGGTTCATCCGCGCGGTGGTCGGGCGGGACCTCGACCCGCCGGTGCACTACCTGCCGTCGGTGCCGGCCTTCTCCGAGGCGGTCCGGCGCGGGCTGGGCTGGGCGCTGATCCTGGACCGGCTGGTCCGTCCCGACCTCGCCTGCGGGGCGTGCGTCGAGCTGGACCCGGCCCGCCCGGTCGACGTGCCGCTGTACTGGCAGCACTGGCGGCTGGACTCGACGGTGCTGACGGCGCTCACCGAGGCGGTGCACGCCGCGGCCGCCGAGGCCCTGCACTGAGCCCCGGCGCCGGTCACGCGATGGTGCAGATCACCGAGCTCGCGGTGATCACCGCGCCGACCTCCGCCGACAGGCCGCTGACCGTGCCCGCCCGGTGGGCGTGCAGCGGCTGTTCCATCTTCATCGCCTCCAGCACCACGACCAGGTCGCCCTCGGCCACGGTGTCCCCGTCGGCCACCGCGATCTTGACGATGGTGCCCTGCATCGGGGAGGTGAGCGCGTCTCCACCGGCCGCGGCACCGCCCTTGGCGCCGGCACCCCCGCGCCGGGCCGGCTTCCGGGCGGCCGGTGCGCCGCCGGTCGTACCGGTGGCGAGGCCGGCGGGGAGGCTGACCTCCAGCCGCTTGCCGCCCACCTCGACCACGATGGTGTCGCGTTCGGCCGGGCCCTCGGCGGCGGCCGCGGCCGCCGCGTCGAACGGCGGTACGGTGTTGTCGAACTCGGTCTCGATCCACCGGGTGTGCACCCGGAACGGCTCGGCCGTGAACGCCTCGTCCCGGACCACCAGGCGGTGGAACGGCAGCGCGGTGGCCATCCCCTCGACCACCATCTCGTCCAGCGCCCGGCGGGCCCGCTGCAACGCCTCGGCCCGGGTCTCGCCCGTGATGATCACCTTGGCCAGCAGCGAGTCGAAGTTGCCGCCGATCACGTCGCCGGCCGAGATGCCGGCGTCCACCCGGACGCCCGGTCCGGCGGGCAGCCGCAGTGCGGTCACCGTGCCGGGGGCGGGCAGGAAGTTGCGGCCCGGATCCTCGCCGTTGATCCGGAACTCGATCGCGTGGCCGCGCGGGGTGGGGTCCGCGGACAGCCGCAGTTTCTCGCCGTCGGCGATTCGGAACTGCTCGCGGACCAGGTCGATGCCGGCGGTCTCCTCGGTGACCGGGTGCTCCACCTGCAGCCGGGTGTTGACCTCCAGGAAGGAGATGGTGCCGTCCGCGCCGACCAGGTATTCGACCGTGCCGGCGCCGTGGTAGCCGGCCTCCCGGCAGATCGCCTTGGCGCTGGTGTGGATCTGCTCGCGCTGCTCGGCGGTGAGGAACGGCGCGGGCGCCTCCTCGACCAGCTTCTGGTGCCGGCGCTGCAGCGAGCAGTCCCGGGTGCCGACCACCACCACGTTGCCGTGCGTGTCGGCCAGCACCTGCGCCTCGACGTGCCGCGGCTGGTCCAGGTAGCGCTCGACGAAGCATTCGCCCCGGCCGAACGCGGCCACCGCCTCCCGGGTCGCCGACTCGAACAGCGCCGGGATCTCCTCCATCGTCCGGGCCACCTTCAGCCCGCGCCCGCCGCCGCCGAAGGCGGCCTTGATGGCCACCGGCAGGCCGTGGTCGACGGCGAAGGCGAGCACCTCGTCCGGCCCGCCGACCGGGTCGGGCGTGCCGGGCACCAGGGGGGCGCCCGCCCGCTGGGCGATGTGTCGGGCGGTCACCTTGTCGCCCAGGTCGCGGATCGCCTGCGGGGTCGGGCCGATCCAGGTCAACCCGGCGTCGATCACCGCCTGGGCGAAGTCGGCGTTCTCGCTGAGGAAGCCGTACCCGGGGTGGACCGCGTCGGCGCCGGACCGGGCGGCGACGTCGATCAGCTTGTCGATCCGCAGGTACGTGTCGGTGGCCGAGTCGCCGCCCAGGGCGTACGCCTCGTCGGCGAGGGTGACGTGCGGCGCGTCCCGGTCGGAGTCGGCGTAGACGGCGACGCTGCCCAGGTCGGCGTCGTGGCAGGCGCGGACGACCCGGACGGCGATCTCACCCCGGTTGGCGATCAGTACCTTGCGCACGGTGACGGTCCCCTCTTCTGCTCGGCACTGACCGGGAGTGTATCGGCCGATATGATCAACTTAACGGTCGCTCAGTGTGGGATCGCGCACTGCGGATGGCTTATTCAAACTTGGCTATTACGCTGGTTGCCGTGTCTGCCACCCGAATGATGATCCTGGGCCTGGTCCGCTGGATGCAGCCGGTGCACGGCTACGACGTACGGCGCGAGTTGCTGAGCTGGAACGCCGACGAGTGGGCCAACGTCCAGCCCGGTTCGATCTACCACGCGCTGCGCAAGCTGACCGAGGAGGGGCTGCTCCGCGCGGTCGCCACCGAGCAGGTCGGCGCCCGGCCGGCCCGGACCACGTACGAGGTGACCGCCAAGGGGGTGGACGAGTTCGAGACGCTGCTGCGCGACCAGTGGTGGCAGTTGCGGACCCCGACCGACCCGTTCGCCGCGGCGTTCTCGTTCCTGCCGGCGATGCCCCGGGACGAGGCGGTGGCGGCGCTGCGCAACCGGGCGAGGCTGCTGCGCGCGGCGAGCGCCTCGATGGCCGCGTCCCTGGAGTCGGACTGGATCCGCACCTCCAAACCGGTACACGTGGCGTGGCTGTTCGAACTCTGGCAGAGCCGGGCCGACGCGGAGGCGACCTGGTGCGACCGGATCGCCGAGCGGGTCGAGTCCGGGATTCCGTACCTGCCGGAGGGCCTCGCCGGCCAGGGCTGGGCCGTCGTGGACGATGCCCGCCGGCCGTCGAACGGGACCGACGAGACTGACGAGAAATAATCAAGCTTGACCATGAAGATATATCGCCTATAGCCTCGACCCCAGCGTCGGGGCGCACGCCGCATGGCGTCGCTCCTCGGGGGAATGCGGTCGGCCGTCGGGCCGGCCCGGTCGACCGGGAGTCGAAATGATCGAAACCAGAGGGTTGCGGAAGTCCTTCCGCTCCCGACAGGGCAGGGACACCAAGACCGTCGACGCGGTCCGGGGCGTCGACCTCACCGTCGCCGAGGGGGAGATCTTCGGGTTCCTCGGACCCAACGGCGCCGGCAAGACGACCACGCTGCGGATGCTGGCCACGCTGATCGAGCCGGACGGCGGCGACGCCCGGGTGGCCGGCGCCGACCTGCGCACCGACCCCGCCGAGGTGCGCCGCCGGATCGGCTACGTCGCCCAGGGCGGCAGCACCTGGGACGAGTCCACCGCCCGCGAGGAACTGGTCCTGCAGGGCCGGATGTACGGCCTGGCCAAGGCCGACGCCCAGCGCCGGGCCACCGAGGCGCTGGCCGCGTTCCAGCTCACCGAGTACGCCGACCGCAAGTGCAAGACGTACTCGGGTGGTCAGCGCCGCCGGGTGGACATCGCGCTCGGCATCATCCACCAGCCGAGGATCGTCTTCCTGGACGAGCCGACCACCGGCCTCGACCCGCAGAGCCGGGCCCACATGTGGGACGAGATCCGGCGGCTGCGCGGCGAGGGGATGACCGTCTTCATCACCACCCACTACCTGGACGAGGCCGACGCGCTCTGCGACCGGATCGCCATCATGGACCACGGCGAGATCGTCGCCGAGGGGACACCGGCCGAGCTCAAGCGGGAGATCTCCGGCGACATCGTCACCATCGGCATCGACGGACCGGTCGCCCGGGCCACCGAGATGCTCGACACCCAGCCGTACGTGACCAAGCTGGAAACGCCCGACGAGGGCGGCCTGCGGCTGCACGTGGACGACGGCGCGACCGCGATGCCGCAGATCCTGCGCGCCCTGGACGGTGCCGGCGTCACGCTGAACACCATCGGACTGCACCGGCCCAGCCTCGACGACGTGTTCCTCACCAAGACCGGCCGCTCGTTGCGGGAAAGCTGAGAGAGGCAACCGATGAAACTCGCCCGGGACACCTGGCTGATCTTCCAGCGTCAGATGCTGCTGCTCTGGCGCAACCCGATCTGGGTCTTCGTCGGCATCTTCCAGCCGGTGATGTACCTGCTGCTCTTCGCGCCGCTGCTCAAGCCGGTGCTGGCCCCGCTGGCCGGGTACAGCAACGCCGCCACCTACCGCATCTTCGTTCCCGGTCTGCTGGTGCTGCTGGCCATCTTCGGCGGGCTGTTCCAGGGCTTCGGCCTGATCGCCGAACTACGGGCCGGGGTGATCGAACGCTCCCGGGTCACCCCGGTCAGCCGGTTCGCGCTGCTGCTCGGCCGGTCCCTGCGGGACGTGGTGTCGCTGCTGGTCCAGGCCATGCTGATCACCCTGCTGGCGCTGGCCTTCGGGCTGCGGGTGCAACTGGGCCACCTGCTGCTGGCGTACCTGCTGCTGGCCCTGATCGCGATGATGACCTCGACGCTGTCCTACGGGGTGGCCCTGATGGTCAAGAGCGAGGACGCGCTCGCCCCGCTGATGAACACCGTGGCCCAGCCGGTGCTGCTGCTCTCCGGCATCCTGCTGCCGCTGGCCTTCGCCCCGAAGTGGCTCAGGCGGGTGGCCGACTGGAACCCGTTCTCCTGGGCCGTGGACGGGGCACGGGCGCTGTTCGCCGGCCACATCGGCGACGACTCGGTCTGGCAGGGCTTGACGATCATGGGCGTGATCACCGTACTCGCGGTGGTCTGGGCGGCCCGGCTGTTCGCCCGCAGCGTCCGCTGAGACCTCCCTCTCAGCAGGCGGCGGGGCCGGCCCGAACGCACGTACCGTTCGGGCCGTGCCCCGCCTCGCCCGCGACCGGATCACCTGGTTGCTCTACGCCCAGCTCGGTCTCTGGGGCTTCTTCCTCTACGGCTTCGGTCCGCTGGTCCCGCTGCTGCGCGACGAGCAGGGCACCAGCACCGCCGTGGCCGGCCTGCACAGCATCGGCATCGCGGTCGGTTCCGTCCTCGGCGGCTACCTGTTCCCCCTGGTGGCCCGCCGGATCGGTCGCGGCCCGACCAGCTGGCTCGGCCTCGGCGGCGTCGCCGCCTCGGTCGGCGCGCTGTGCCTGCTCCGCCCGTTGCCGGCCACCCTGGCCGCCGTCGTGGTCGTCGCCGCCTTCGGCATGCTGCTGCTCGGCGGGATCAACGTGCTGCTCTCCGCCCACCACGGTCCGGCCGCGCCGGCCGCGCTCAGCGAGGCCAACGCCGCCTGCGCCGGCATGGGCATCCTCGCGCCGCTGCTGATCGGGCTCGCCGTGGGCGCCGGCCTGGGCTGGCGGCCCGCCATGGCCGCCGAGGTCGGCCTGATCGCGCTCGTCGCGCTGGTCGCCCGCAGCTTCCGGGTACGCCTACCGAAAACCGCCCCCGCTCCCGCGGCTGCCGCCCAACCCGTCGGGCTGACCGCCCCGACCCGGGTGCGGTTGCCGCGGGCGTACTGGATCGCCTGGGTGTTGATGTCGGTGACCGGCTCGATCGAGGTGTGCCTGTCGCTCTGGGCGGCCGACGTGCTGCGTACCCACGCCGGGCTGTCGGCCGGGCGGGCCTCGGCGGCGCTGGCCGCGATCGTGACCGGCATGTTCCTCGGCCGGTTGGCCGGTGGCCGGCTCGCGTTGCGGGTGGCGCCGGTGCCGCTGCTGCTGGCTGCGCTCGGCGTGTCCTTCCTCGGGTTCGTGGTCTTCTGGGTCTCGCCGGTCGGCTGGCTGGCCGTGGCCGGTCTGCTCGTCCTCGGGCTGGGTAACGCGCTGCACTACCCGCTGGCCATCTCGATCGCACTGACCGCCGCCGGGGACCAGGCGGACCGGGCGGCGGGCTGGTCGACGTACTCGATGGCGGTGGGTTTCGGCATCGCCCCGGTGCTCCTCGGCCGGGTGGCCGACGGGATCGGCCCGCACCTGGCGTTCCTGCTGCTGCCGCTGTTCATCGCGTTGGCCGCCCTGCTCACCCTCCGCCTCGGCCGCGCACTCCGCCCCGTCGCGGTCGCCCCGCCATCCCTCACCTCCCCGGCCTCGTCCTGACCCGTCGTCGTGGGGTCAGCGGCGGCGGGCCAGGGTGAGGCCGTCGGCGACGGGGAGCATGACGAGGTCGACCCGTTCGTCGGAGCGCACCGCGTCGTTGAAGGCGGCGATGGCGCGGTCTCCCTCGTTCTGTGGGGCCAGCACCCGGCCACCTCGCAGCACGTTGTCGACCAGGATGACGCCGCCGGATCGCATCCGGGGCACCAGCTCGGCCCAGTAGATCGGGTAGCCGGTCTTGTCGGCGTCGATGAAGGCCAGGTCCAGGTGCGGCTCGGCGGGCAGCGTACGCAGTTGCTCGGCCGCCGGTCCGATGCGCAACTCGATCCGGTCGGCGACCCCCGCCCGGTCCCAGTAGCGGCGGGCGATCGAGGTGAACTCCTCGGAGATGTCGAAGCAGGTCAGCCGGCCGCCGGCGGCCAGACCGCGGGCGATGGCCAGTGCGGACGTACCGGTGAAGGTGCCCACCTCGACCGCCTGCCGCACGTCCAGCAGCCGGGTGAGGAAGGTCAGGAAGGCACCCTGCTCCGGGGCGATCTGCATGTCGGCGTCCTCGGGCAGCACCGCCCGGGTCTCGTCGTACAGGTCGCGGGCGATCTCGTCCGGCGGCGTGCCGTGTGCGACCAGGTAGCTGTGCAGTTCGTCGGTCAGCGGCACGGATTTCGTCGTCATGATGCGACGTTAGTGCAACGGGGGAGCCGCCTCGCCGCCCGGCGTGGGATCGTGCCACAAATCGGTGATCCGTACGTCCAACCGGCCGAGCAGGTGCCGCAGCAACGGCAGGGACAACCCGACCACCGTGGCCGCGTCCCCTTCCACCCGCTCCACGAACGGACCGCCCAACCCGTCGATGGTGAACGCCCCGGCCACCTGCAACGGCTCGCCGGTGGCCACGTACGCGGCGATCTCCGCGTCGCTGACGTCCGCGAAGTGCACCACCGTGGCGGCGACCGCCTCGGCCCGCCGGTCCGCGTGCCCGCCGCCCGCGCCGCCCGCGGTGTGCCCGCCGTCGCCCGCGTGGGTGGGTGCCGTCTCGATCAGGCAGTGCCCGGTGTGCAGAACGCCGCTGCGGCCGCGCATCCGCCGCCAGCGGGCGGTCGCGTCGGCGGCGTCGGTCGGCTTGCCGAGGATCTCCCCGTCGAAGGCGAGCACCGAATCGCAGCCCAGCACCAGCGTGCCGGGCGGGATCTCCCGCCGGCCGGCGGCCTGGTCGGCGCGGACCCGGTCGACGATCGCCTCGGCCTTCAGCCGGGCCAGGTCGAGGCAGAGCGAGTCGGCCTTCTCGGCGTCGACGGTCGACTCGTCGACCCCACTGACCAGCACCTCCGGCTCGATGCCGGCGGCGCGCAGCAGCTTGAGCCGGGCCGGGCTGGCCGAGGCGAGGATCAGGTGGGGCGAGGTCGAGTTCCGCACGACGCAACACGCTACCCGGCCCCTTACCCGCCGCCCGTAGGAGTCTTGGACAGGTGGCGTTAGCTGTTAACGCCACCTGTCCAAGACTCCGAGCCGGTTACCGATGGGGGCGTGGACGCCGTACCGGATGGGTCACGGACGGCGGGTGAAGTCCATGGTCCAGTTGGTCTCCCAGGTCCGTTCCCCGTCGGTGGAGAAGGCCTGCTCCCAGCGGGCCGTGCCCGCGGCGGGCCGGGTCCACCGGAACCGGCAACGGACCGGGCGACCGTCGTCGGTGTCGTCGGCGAGGAAGGTGCCGACGCCGTCGGTCCACCGGCCCACCACCGGGGGCAGGAACAGTTGGCCGTACCGGCTGTTCAGCCAGTAGATCGACCACTCCTGCCGGTCGGCGTCGAAGATCCGGACGGTGGCGCCGGAGAAGCCCTTCGTCGGGAAGCTGATCTCGTCGAAGCTGCCGACCCCGCCGAAGAACGTCCGGGCCACGGTGACGCCGGGGAACTCGTCCCAGTCGTCGCTGCCGACGTGCCGCTGCCGCAACTGCCGGTTGATTACGTCCCAGGTGCCGGTGAAGAAGTCGAAGTCGCCCATCAGCGGCCCACCGGCCCGTCGGCCCGGGTGTCGGCCAGCCAACCGTCCAGGTCCGGTTCGTCCGGGTCGAGGACGTGCCGGATCCACGCGCCCCGCTCGTGCTCGAAGACGCCCAACTCCCAGACGCAGCCGACGATCTGCCGGTCCAGCGGGACGAACCGGCTCGGGTCGGTGTCCGGGCAGCCGAGCACCGGCTGCCCGGACACCATGGTCCGCACCCGCACCACGTTCCCCCAGAACCAGCTGTACGCGAGCAGATAGGCCCCCGTGTCCGCCCCCCGATGCACCACCACCCAACTGGCCGCCGGCGTCCCCTCGTCCCCCTCCGGGAGGAGGGCGGGGAGGATGTCGTAGGCGGCCTTTTCCACCTCGGGTTCGAGGGGGCGGGTGGGTTGGTCGATGTGGTAGCGCTTGACCCGCCGACCGTCGACCGTGATCGGCGGCAGGACGCGCAGTTCCTTGTCGTGGAATGCCATGCCGGTACGGTAGGCAGCCTTCACTGACAGGTACCGTCAGTGGAGTGCGGGCCAGTCGACTTCTTTCCATCCTCCTGCTGCTGCAGGCCCGGGGTCGGCTGACCGCCGCCCAGCTCGCCGCCGAGCTGGAGGTCTCCGTCCGCACCGTCTACCGGGACGTCGAGTCACTGCACGCCGCCGGCATCCCGCTGTACGGCGAGGCCGGCCACGCCGGCGGCTACCAACTGGTCGACGGGTGGCGGACCCGACTGACCGGGCTCACCGAGGCCGAGGCCGGCAGCCTCTTCCTGGCCGGTCTGCCCGGTCCGGCCGCCGAGCTGGGCTACGGCGCGGTGCTGGCCACTCTCAAACTCAAGCTCAGCGCCGCACTCCCGGCCGAGTTGGCCGACCGGGCCGCCCGGGTGCAGGAACGCTTCCACCTCGACGCCCCCGGCTGGTATTCCGACGGCGATCCGTCCCCGCACCTGGCGGCCACCGCCGACGCGGTCTGGGAGCAGCGCCGCATCCGGGTCCGCTACCGCAGCTGGCGCGGCGACGCCGAGCGCACCCTGGAGCCGTACGGGCTGGTGCTCAAGGGCGGCCGCTGGTACGCCGTCGCCCGTACCGTCGGTGGGAGTCGGCCCGGCCCCGCGACGTACCGGATCAACCAGGTCCTGGCCCTGACCGCCACCGACGAATGCTTCGACCGGCCGGCGGACTTCGACCTGGCCGGCTGGTGGCACGCTCACGTCCGCGACTTCCGGACCCGCCTGCACCAGGACGAGGCCCGCATCCGCCTCTCGCCCGCCGGCCGCCGCCGGCTGCGCGAGGTGGCCGCGGACCCGGTGGTACGGGCGGTGGACGACACCGCCGAGGCGCCGGACGCCGACGGTTGGGTCACCGCCCGGGTACCGATCGAGTCGCTGACCCACGCGCACGGCGACTTCCTGCGACTGGGCGCGGAGGTGGAGGTACTGTCGCCGGCACCGCTGCGGGCCCGGATCGCCGAAACGGCCCGCGGCCTGGCCGCGCTCTACCCGCCCGGCTGAGGCTCGACGGCCTGCGAACGCTACATGCGGTCAAGCCGATCCAGCAGGTGGGCATGGATCGCGCGAGCCTCCTCGGTGACCTGCTCGACCTGTCGAGCGAGGTCGGCCCTGGACGCCTCAATCGACCCCACGCCGAACGTCGAGCCGCTTTGGTCGACCTGCGCCCGCACCGCAGCGGAGGCCTGAGCCTGCAGGTCTTCATGGGCGGCGCGGATCGCGGCGATGATCGATGTGCCCAGTGTTCCGCTCGACATCCGCATTCCGGCCGGCTCGATGTGAATCTCAGTGGGCAAACCGGCGGCGTCCACCCGCGCCAGGACCAGACCGTCCTCGGAACGGCCGACACCGGTGAGTCGATCGAGCGCATCTATCAACGGTTCCTGCTGCTCCATGCGTATCCCTTCGTCACTTCGTGCGCCCTCCCACGGTATGTGGTGGCGTCGATGCATAGTGGACCTCGTGACTAAACCCGACATCGGTCGAATGCTTCGTTACGTCGGCTTGACGATGCTCGCCATTGGGACGGCCGGTGCCGTCGGTGGGGTGCTCGCCATTCTGGTCACCGTGATCGGGGTGCGCGAGCACATCAGTACCGCCGTCGACGTGCTTGTTGGCGCGGGGATGTGTCTCGGCATCGCCTCAGGCCTGTTGGTTGCCGCCCGTCATCTTGGAGGAGTCCGATGAGCAACGGCTTCGACGTCGATCCGAACCACCTGCGCAGAGTCGCGGTGCAGATCGAAGATTTGACGACTCGGGTCGAGAGCCTCGGCCGTAGGTCAACCGACGGCGAGACAAGTCCGACCTCGTTGGTGTTCCCGCAACATCCGCAGGGCCAGCGGGCCGGGCAGATTTGGCAGGACGCCAGGCCGGTCTTTACCCAGGCCCTCACCCAGGCAGCACAGATGCTTGCTCGTACCGGTAACAACTTCCGGGCGGCGGCCGCCGCTTACGAACAGGCTGACAGCAACGCCACCAGCCGGATGGGTCCGTTGCAGTGACTAACGTCGAGGCTAAGTACGACATCGACATGTCCGACGTGCGACGGGTCGAGAGGCTCGTCGGAGCGAAACTTCCCGACATCCTTGAACCCTTGCGGCAAGTCGACGGCGATTTCGAAGCGGTCAAGGCGTCCCTACGCTACTACCGCGAAATCGCAGACGAGATTGACGCTGTCTACGCGGATCTTGCGCAGGTCCGCGCCGACGTCGCCTGGGCCGGCCATGCTGGTGATTCCGGCCGCAACGCGCTGGACTGGATCCTGCTCGTGCTGGGATGGATCGGCGCGATCATTCTGGCGGTTGTCGCGGCCCTGCTCATGTTGGTGGCGTTGCTGTTGTACGCGATCGGGGCCATCCTCCAGTGGATAGGCAAGGCCCTTGCCGTGGTCGCTGCCTGCGTCGCGGTGATCGTTCTGCTCGTGGTGCTGATCCGCTCCGGCGGCCGGGGGCAGACCGGTCGTCTGACCATGATCTGGGCGGCGCTGCGGGCAACGTTCGACATGGTCTACATGGCTACCCTTGGGATCACCGGCGCGCTCGGCGACGGCTTGGGGTGGCTGTGTGAACAGGCCGCCAAGGGAGTCATGTGGTTGGCGCTCTGGCTGGTCGAGGTTGGGACGAAATGGACCGATTCACCACCCGATCAAGTCGAACCTCTGCGCAGGGAACGCAACAAACTTTTCGGCGCCGACGCAAACGACTAGCGATTCACCGGGGGTGGTTGGCGTTTCTCTGTAGTGCTGGGGTCAGGCGGAGGCAGATACGTTCCAAAGGCGGTGCATCTGGTCCAGCCGACGAACCGGGTGAACATGGCGGTCGTGTCAAGCTCGGACGGGTCGAGTCGGTACAGGTCGGCCACCGCCTCGTGCAGCACTGTCGTCATGTAGACGCTGAGCCCTGGGCGGTCGTTCTCGTACTCGCCCTTGAGGGTCAGGCGGGCGTGGGCGCACGGCCACGGTCCGGCGCAGGCGCGGCAGATCCAGAGCGGCCGGATCGGCGTGTGCGCCCGGAGGGCGTACGGCAGGTTCATTGCCGCTCACCGTCCCGGCGCCAGACGGCGGCCTGGTTGCGCTCGGGGGAGCGGTTGGTCGGCCAGGCGGGACGGTTGGCCCAGGCTGGCCGGTAGTCGCGCGGCTCGGTGGGCACGGCGGCCAGCCGGTCCGGGCAGGTCTTCCAGCGGAAGCCGCAGACGCACCACCGCCCCCACCGGGCCCAGTTCCGACGATGCCGCGGCGCAAGCGGCACAGGTTTCGCTGTACGGCGTATGGGCATACCGCCATGTTGCCCAGTTGATAGGCAAGCGTCAAGCCCCCCTAGGCATGCGAAAGTTTTCGGTATCCGGAGTGTCCCAAAGATGGAGTTGGAGCTGTGGGCCGCGCAGGAGATCGGGCAGTACCTCAATGTGTCTCGGCAGCGCGTCTCGCAGCTAGCCGCCCGTCATCATGATTGGCCGCAACCAGTCGCCACTTTGGCGGTCGGTCGGATCTGGCTGGCTGATGACATCCGAGCCTGGGCGGCGAAGCGCGGCCGTCCACTTCCGATCGACGAACCCGACGAAGGCGAGTGACACATAAATACCTGCGGCCGGATGGTCTGAAAGGTGGCAGAAGAGGTCATGGCGATGGCCGAGATCGCGGCGTTTCTCGGCATCTCTCGCCAGCGCGCCAGCACTCTCGCCGAGCGCCCGGACTTCCCAGCGCCGATCGCGCATCTCACTGTCGGTCGAGTCTGGTCGACCGCTGACATCCGCAGGTACGCAGCTCGCCGTCGCGCCGAACTCGAAGGTGAGGCCGGCTGACAAATGCTGCGGGGGTCGGACGCTCCAACTGCTGAGTAGGAGACCGGCCGGAGCGCGGAACGCGGTCAGCGAGCGTCCGGCCGCCTCCGGAGGCGAGGTAGCAGTACGGCGACCACGAGCCCGACGACGAGTAGAGCCGCGACGGCGATCATCACCAGCGTGAGGGTGGTGTTGTTCGACCGCTTCTCAGGGGGTGCGGTGATCGCGGACGTCGGCGGGCTCGGGTTGATCGACGCGCTCACGCTCGCCGATGGCTCCAACGGCGGTACGTCCGCCGTCAGCGCGGCTATCAGGTTGAGTTCCCCGTAGCCGTACTCGGGGTCGCGGCCGGGCGAACCCTTGTCCGTGGCGGTCGCCGTGAGCCGGTGGACCACTTCTTTTGCCGACAAGTTCGGATACTTGCTCCGAATCAGCGCCACCGCTCCTGAAACAATGGCGGTGGAGTCGGACGTGCCGCTGCTCGTGCGGTATTTGCCACCTATATCGGTGCTGCAGATGTTTGCGCCCGGGGCGACAATCACAATCTGCTTACCGCTGACTGATATAGCTGCTCGCTCTCCGGACTGATCGGTGGCTCCTGTCGCAACGACCCCATCCAAGGCGGCTGGATATGTGACTCCGTAATCCTGTGGTCGATTTCCGGCTGCTGCGACAATCACTATGTCTGCGGCTAATGCTGCTCGAATCGCCGAGAGGTCATTGGGGCCTAATCCTCCACCTAGTGAGAGATTTATTACCCTAACCTTCCGGACTGTTGCCCATTCGACTGCCTTTGATAGTGACGATGGATCGCTGGTTTGCTTTTTTTCGGTGTACCTCACGGGCAGGATCTTGGCTTCAGGTGCTATGCCAGAGACAAGCCCTGCCATGGCGGTACCGTGGCCATCAATATCGCGACGACCGTCGCCGGTTCCATTCGGAAATGTCTCTGTGCCTGGCAGCAGCCTTCCCTGCAGGTCCGAGTGGGGGTCGACGCCAGTATCAATAACGGCGACGGTGGATCCACCACCCTTGCTGATCCTATGTGCCTCAGTAACTTTTAGGTGTGACAAATGCCACGGGCTTTCGCAGGCTCGGCTTGCCTGCGCAGGCGATACAGGCATTGCCGTAACGGCTGGGATGAGGAGAGCCGCGATGGCTCTGGCCGTTGATCGGTGTTTCACCTGTCCAACCCGATTGCCGGCCCGGGATCGATGGGTCCAGGTGCCTCTGGTGGAAGAAGTACTGGGGGAACCCCTTCCTCAACCTCCCAGGGATTGTCTGGGTCCCAGGGTTTTCCTACCCGGGTTTTCTCTTTATCAATAGATTTTTCTGGCGAAACCCTGTTCCATGCATGGCCCCTCGAACTTATAGAGTCCTTGCGTGCCCCCTGGCTCGGTCGATGGCTTGTGCTGCCTACTGGGGTGCTACCTGTGCCGCCGCCGATCACGCCGCCGACCGGATTGATTCTTCGTGGCTGCGTCGCAGCGCCTCCGGGCTGTCCTAACCCCGGACCACCTCCGATCAATCCGCCAGGCGGTAAGGGTCGCGACGCTACAGGCGCTTCTCCAATGGGAAATCTGGTAGCTCCATTCAGTCGGTCGCTGAGCGGAAGTCCTCCCGTGGGACCAATTGGCCGATTGGCTAGCGGCCTACCTGGCGCGCCTGGCAACGCTGACTGGGGTGGAAAACCTGCCGAGAAATTGGTCGGACCACCGATCGGCGAGGGGGCAGGAATCGCCGGTACCGGGGCGGCTGGGAGATGCGTGGCTTGTGTGCCAGCGCTCCCCAATATTGGGCCGTTACCACCGATCACTGAACCAGGACTCGGCGCGCGAGGGGTCGGGACTGGAGCACGGCCGCTCTCTGATGCTCGCTCCTGCAAGCCGCCAGAAGTGTCGACGGGGACAGGAACGATCGGAGGGATAACCGGAGCGGAACCGCCGCCTGGCTGACTCGGATCGTCAGGCGCTCTGTTCCCAGGTGACCTGTATACCGGTGGTCGTTGGATCTGGACCTGGGCCTGGACGAGTTCGGTGCTCAGGCCGTACATCATGGTGCGGGCCTTGGCGTTCAGGGCTTCCAGCTCCGCGTCGGTCACCGGCGGCCGGCCGTGCACCCCGTCGAACCCGGCCTGCTTCAGCGACGCCTGCCGCTCGTCGTACTTCTGCTTCTCGCCCGCCTTCGCGACGTACTCCTGATGCAGCTTCTCCAGCTTGCTCCGGGTCGCGCTGATCGCCGTCGTGGCCGCCGAGAACGTCGTGTAGTTGGCGCTGGCCACCTCGTGGGTGCCGCGCAGGCTCTGGATCAGGAAGTCGAGCCGGTTCACGTACTCGGCGGCGGCCTGGCTCTTGCCGGGTGGCCAGGCGGCGGCGAGGCTGTCCCGGTACTGCTGGACGCGGGACAGGTGGTACGAGGTCAGGTCGCAGGTCTTCTTCCAGCCGTCGGCGACCTTCCAGTGGTCGTCGGTGTGCTGGTCGGCCAGCTTCTCCCACATCTGCGGCACGGTCTGCCGGGACCAGTCGGTGATGCCCGAGCTGCCGCCGTCGTTGAGTTCCATCAGACGTTCCCTGCGGTGTCCGGTGGTGTGGGGGTGGGGAAGGAACCCGACGTGTCGGGTGCGCCCGGCCCGGGCACCCGGGCGACCGCGGTCTCGTCGAGCGCGTCCCGCACGTCGGCCGCGCGGGCCGCGGCGAAGGCGTCCGACCCGCGATAGTGCCTGCTGACCTTCTGCGCGGCGTACGCGAAGCCGCCGGTGGCGTCCCGGTAGACGTGGGCGTTGACGCTGGTGAGCTGCTGGGCGTCGTTGTGGGCCTGCATGAACGAGACGAGTTCGGGGAAGTCGGCGCGTGGCTGGGGCAGCGGCGTGGTCATCGCCGCGTCGACCAGGTCCAGGTGCGGCACGTAGTTGCCGCGCACCTCGGCGTCCAGCTTGGCGGCGAGTTCCTCCATCCGGCCGATGTCGGCCTCGATGTCGCCGTAGTCCCGCAGCCACGCCGGTGGAAGGTCTTCCTCAGGTATCACGGTGCCTCCCCAGGACCAGCCTCATGCCCAGAACGAGGTTAGTCGGTTACTGCCAGTGTCGGCAGCCCCGGCCGGGGTGTCGCCAGGGGAGGAACCAGGGGGAGCTGCAGGGGAGGAACCAGGGGAGGAGCTTCAGCGGGGGAGCGCGGAGAACCGCCAGCCGTCCGGACCGGGGCGAGCGCTCATCCCGTACCCGTAAGAAACGCCCGGTCGGGCGCTGCGGGTCCAGGCGGACGTGGTGGTCCGGCGGGCCGGTCCGGCGGTCGGTCGGGTACGGGTCATGATGGCGCCGACCAGCGCGGCCAGTTCCTCGGCGGTGGGGGTGCCCCGGACCACCCGGAACACCGGTTCCTGCTCAGCCATGGGCCCAGCGTACGGCCTCGTCGGCGGCCGCCTCACCAGTGTCCGTCCCATAGTGGCGTGCCGCTGGTGTGACCGCACCGTCCGCCGGGTACCGTTCTCCGGATGTCCGACGCGTATTCCCGCCTCGTTGCTGACCGATATCGGCTACTTGAGCCGCTCGGTCAGGGCGGCATGGGTCGCGTGTGGAAGGCCCGCGACGAGGTGCTGCACCGGGACGTCGCCATCAAGGAACTGGTGCCGCCGCCCGGCCTCACCGAGGACGAGCGCCGGGAGATGCGGGAACGTTCGCTGCGCGAGGCCCGCGCCATCGCCCGGCTGAACCACATCAACGTGGTCCGCGTCTTCGACGTGCTGCGCACCGACGGCGACCCGTGGATCGTGATGGAGTACGTCGCGTCCCGGTCGCTGCACGACGTCATCCAGTCCGACGGGCCGGTGCCGCCGCAACGCGCCGCCGAGATCGGCCTGGGCGTGCTGGGCGCGTTGCAGGCCGCGCACCGCAACGGCGTGATGCACCGGGACGTCAAGCCCGGCAACGTGCTGATCGGCACCGACGGTCGGGTGGTGCTCACCGACTTCGGCCTGGCCACCGTGCCGGGCGACCCGAACGTGACGCGCACCGGCCTGGTGCTCGGCTCGCCCGCGTACATCGCGCCGGAGCGGGCCAAGGACGGCACCGCCGGGCCGCAGGGGGACATGTGGTCGCTCGGCGCGACTCTCTACGCCGCGGTGGAGGGCCAGTCGCCCTACGCCCGCCAGTCGGCCATCGCCACCCTGGCCGCGCTGGCCACCGAGCCGCCCCCGCCGCCGCGCAACGCCGGCCCGCTGAAGGGCCTGCTCGCCGGGCTGTTGCGCAAGGACCCCACCCAGCGGATGACCGCCGCCGAGGCGGAACGCCAGCTCCGTCGCATCGTGCACAAGCGGACCCGCCCGGGCATCTCGCTGCTCGACGGCGTACGACGGCCCGGGCCGAACGGCCCGCGCGAGCCGCGTACCCGGGTCATCACCACCCCGACGCCGCCGCCGGTCGGCGGCGCGCCCGCCGTGCCGTCGCAGCGCGGCGGTCGCGGCACGTCGGAGAAGCCGGGCGACCGGCCCGCCGAGGCCGCCGCGCCGGCCACCGAGGTCATCCCGCCGACGACCTCCGACCCATCGGGTACGGGGGACCGCGCGACCGCCGCCGGCCCGAGTGACCGATCCGGTACGCGGCAGGCCGGCACCAGGTCCGAAGCCGCCACCGGATCCGGTGCCCCGGACAACACCGCCGCCTCCGCGCCGGTCTCTCCTTCGGTCGGCGCGCCCGGCACATCCGGCGCGGCTGCCTCTCCTTCGGTCGGCGCATCCGACGTGGCTGCCGCCGCGCCGGCCGACGCGCCGGGCACATCTGACGCCGCCGGTGCGGCCGACGCGGCCGGGTCCGGCGTCTCCGCCTCCGGTGCCGTCGCCGGTGGCCATGGCTCCGGTGCCGCCGGACGTGGTGGCCCCGAGCAGACCGGCGATCTCGCCGGCCCCGACGACGTGGCCGGACCGGGCGCGTCGACCGCGTCCGGTAGGTCCGCCGGATCGGGCACGTCAACGGCCGTAACCGACGAATCGGCTGCCGATGAATCCATCGCGGTCACCGGAGCGGTCGCCGTCGGCGCGGTGGTCGCGGGGGCGGGCGAGGGTGCGAGCGCCGACCCGACCCAGAAGGTCGACCCGTCCGCCGAGTCCGGGCAGCGGTCGGGCGAAACCGGGCAGCCATCCGGCGCGACCGGACGGGACGACGGCGAACCGGAGCCGGCCGACGAGAGCGACGAGGCGCAGCCGACCGGGGGTCCGACAGCGGGCGGTCCGACGACGGCCGGTCCGGCGGCTGGCGGTTCGACGGCTGGCGGTCCGACGACGGCCGGTCCGGCGGCTGGCGGTTCGACGGCTGGCGGTCCGACGACGGCCGGTCCGGCGGGTGGCGGTTCGGCGGCTGGCGCGACGGAGCAGGCCGAGATCCCCGCTCAGACGAAGAAGAAGAAGCGTGGCCGCGAACGGGTCACGTCGGCCGCGCCGCCGGTGGACGCGCCGACCCGGGTCGACAATCCGCGGGTGTCCGTCGCGGACCCGGCACCGAACCGGCCGACGGACCGCCCGGCGGTGGCGGGTACACCGGCCGGTGCGGCATCCGGGCCCGCGGTCGGCCGGGCGCCGATCGTGGCCGGGCTGAAGGAACGCGCCCTCGGCGACAACCGCAAGAAGTGGCTGATCGGCGCGCTCGCGGCGGTGCTGCTGATCGCGCTGCTGGTGATCGTGCCGCTGGTCAACTCCGGTTCGGACGACGGTACGAAGCCGGGCGCCGGCCAGCCGAGTAACACCCCCGGCACGTCGAACTCCGCGCCACCGGCCACCTCCGCCGCCCCGTCGACCGGCCCGACCAGCGCGGCGCCGGCGCCGCCTCCGAGCCCGACCGCCCCCGCCAAACCGCCCGTTCCGGCCGGTTGGACGCTGCACAAGGACTCCCTCAACGCCTTCACCATCCCGGTACCGAACGGCTGGACCCGAAGCGTGGCCAGCCAGGACACAGTGATTTTCAACGGTCCGGGTGGCCGGCTCCTGCTGGTCCAGTGGACCCCCACCCCGGCCGGCGACCCCTACAACGACTGGCACAAACAGGAGCCGGCCCGCAAGTTCCAGCCGGGGGTGCAGAACTACCGGTACCTGAGCATCAACCGGGTGCCGGGCTACTTCAAGTCCTGCGCGGACTGGGACTGGCTGCAGACCAAGAACGGCGCCGACTTCCACGTCCGGAACCGGGGCGTCGTGACGGCCAAGAACCGCGCCTACGGGATCCGCTACGAGGTTCCGGAGTCGGAGTGGAAGGGCAAGGAGGAGAACAACTTCCTCATGCTCACGGCCAACTTCGACCCGGACCGTAAGGACTGACCGCCACCAGCCGGGCCGGCTGACCGGACGCTCAACAGGATTGACCTCCCGACCTTGTGGGTACTGCTTTCCGCACGACGGGAAAGGAGGTACGACATGAGCTTCCGACGACGGACCACCAAGCCGAGTGTTGCGCTGTGGATGCTCGTCGCCGTCGGCGACGTGCTGCTGATCCTGGCCGGCATGGGTACGTTGATCGCACTCGTGAGCGTCGTGACCATCGCCGTCGCCGCGACGGGCGCCTGGCTGCTGATGCGGCGTGGCGTACCCGCTCGGAACGCGGTTTCCAGCCCGACCGGCGTACCGGTGGTCGCCCGGGTCCGAACTCCGGTGACCGCCCGACGCCGAGCCTGACCGGCAACCAACAACCGACAACCGCACCTGACGACACGCGTCGCAGCGACAGGAAATAGCGGCCGCAGGACCAGCCACGCGCCCCGCCGGGGTGATAGCCGATCCCGCGCCCGCTATTTCACGCTCCGACAGCGGTAGGCGGGTGGGTTTGTGCGCATCCAGTGCTGCGGCAGCGACACCGGATGCGCACGAACCGCAGCGGCGGGGACCGTCGCCGCACGGTCGGTGAGACGACAGGGTCGGAGCGGCGACAACACGGGCCGCGCGGTGCGGGTTGGATCGCCCGGATGCGGATTCCACGGGACGACGCGAGCGCGCTGGACTGGTTGCTGTTCGAGCAGTCCGGGTTGCTCACCTGGCAGCAGGCCACGACCGAGTTGACCCCGGCCAAGGTGCGGCACCGGTTACGCACCGGTCGTTGGCGCCGGTTGTGCCGCGGTCTGCTGATCAGCCATACCGGCCCTCTCACCGAGGACCAGTACCGCTGGGCGGCAGTCCTGGCGGCGGGTCCGGACGCGGTGCTGGCCGGCTTGGCGGCGGCCCGTGCCGGAGGGTTGCGTGGTAACTGGCGGGACGCACCCATCGACGTGCTCGTCCCGTACCACCGGCGGGCGGCCGACCTGCTGCGCCGGCTGCCGATCGGACTGCCCGCCGTCCGCGTTCACCGGACCCGGCACCTGCCCGACTGCGACCTGCAGCGAGGCCGCCCCGACCGGACCTCGATGGCCCGGTCGCTGGTCGACGCGGCCCAATGGGCACGCGACGACGACACGGCGCAGGCGGTCCTCGCCGCCGGTTGGCAGCAGCGCCGGGTGACCCCGGCCGAACTCCGGGCGGTGGCCGACCGGATGCCGAGCCTGCCGCGTCACAGACTGGTGCTGCGGACGGTGGCGGATCTCGCCGGTGGTGCCGAGGCGCTGTCCGAACTCGATCTGCTACGGCTCTGCCGCCGGCATCGGCTGCCCGTTCCCGACCTGCAGGAACGCCGGGTGGACGCGAGCGGCCGGGTCCGTTATCTCGACGCGCGATGGCGTCGGTGGCGACTGCACGTGGAGATCGACGGCGCCCACCACATGGAGGTACGGCAGTGGGCCGCAGATCTACGGCGGCAGAACGACATCTGGATCGCCGGCGACCGGATTCTCCGGTTCACGGCGTTCGAGGTCCGCCGTCACCCCGCCCGGGTCGCCGACCAACTCCGCGCCGCCCTCGAAGCGGCCGGCTGGCACCCCAAGCTGTGAACCGTTCTTGTTGCTGGAACGACAAGAACTGCACCCAGCCTGCCCGGGCCGCCCGCCCGCGCGGCGGAGCAGCGTCGGGACTGGCGCGTTGTCGCGGCGGGATGGCCGTTGGCGTCCCGACACGGCCTGCGCCGAGGCGATGAGATCACCGGCGTCGCGGAGGAGACCACCCGTTCCGCCGTTGCCGCGTGGCCGCGCCAACTGGCCAGGCGAACAGCGCGGCGTGGGTGGGCGGGCGGGTGTGCGGAGGGTGTGAAGAGGGATGGGGGCGGTTGGTGGGGCGCGGGTAGGCTCGCTGGCTGTGATCTCCTCGATCGGTGAACTCTGGGACAAGGTCTTCGGGGCGCAACCCGATCCGCCGCCGTGGCTGGTCCTGGTCACCGGCGTCATCGCCCTTACGGTGGTGCTGACCCGGACGCCCTGGCGGGTCGGTCGGAACGCCATCACCATCGCGCACGAGGGCGGGCACGCCCTGGCGGCGGTGTTGACCGGCCGGCGGTTGCAGGGCATCAGGCTGCACTCGGACACCTCCGGGCTCACCCTGTCGGCCGGCCGACCGACCGGGCCCGGGATGGTGTTCACCCTGCTCGCCGGCTATCTCGCCCCGTCGCTGATCGGGTTGGCCGGTGCCTGGCTGCTCGGCGGCAACCGGATCACCCTGTTGCTCTGGATCGCGGTCGCCCTGCTGGTCGCGATGTTGGTGATGGTCCGCAACGCGTACGGGATGATCTCCCTGGGGGCCACCGCCGGGCTGGTGTTCAGCGTCTCCTGGTTCGCGCCGCCGGAGGTGCAGGCCGCGTTCGCGTACGCCGGGGTGTGGTTCCTGTTGATCGGCGGGGTCCGGCCGGTCGGTGAGTTGCAGAGCATGCGGCGGGGTGGGCGGATGCCGCAGTCGGACGCCGACCAGTTGGCCTGGGTGACCCACCTGCCCGCGCTGCTCTGGGTCGCCGTGTTCGGCCTGGTCAACCTGTTCGTTCTGGTGGTGGGGGCGGGCCTGCTCGCCGGCCCGTTCCTGAACGGAAGCCGACCGATCTTCTGACCCGACCGCCGGTCGACCTCCCGGCAACCGGGCGGCAGGCCGGTCCGGCGTGGGGTAGGCAGCTCCGGACGCCGCCGGCTCCCGTCACCGGGCGGCGGTCCGGTCTGGACCGGCGGGGAAGGGCGGCCTGCCGGCCGTCCGGGCCGACCAGACTGCGGACCGGTCCGGTACCGGGTAGAACGACCGAACCCGGCCGGTCCCCGGCCAGGGCGGCAAGGATCGACGAGGAGACCAGCATGCGGTACGTGATCATCGGCGCCGGCGCGGTCGGCGGCACCATCGGCGCGCTTCTGGACCGGGCCGGCCACGACGTGACGTTGGTGGCCCGCGGCGCGCACCTGGCGGCGATCCGGGAGCGGGGCCTGACGCTGGACTCGCCGGACGGCGAGTACGTGGCCCGGACGGTGGCGCTGGACGGGCCGGCCGGCCTGACCCTGGAGCCGGACACCGCGCTGCTGCTCACCGTCAAGTCGCAGGACACCGAGGCCGCGCTGCGGGCCTGGGCGGACGTGCCGGTCCGCGACGGCGGTACGGCCGCCGACCGGCTGCCGCTGCTGACCGCCCAGAACGGGGTGGCCAACGAACGCACCGCGCTGCGCTACTTCCGGCACGTGTACGGGGTCTGCGTCTGGCTGCCGGCCACCTTCCTGGAGCCCGGTCTGGTGGCCGCCGAGGGGCACCCGCACCCGGGCATGCTGCACCTGGGGCGCTACCCGACCGGCAGCGACGACACGGCCCGCCAGATCGCGGCCGACCTGACCGGCGCCGGGTTCGTCAGCCCGGTCCGGGACGACGTGCCGCGCTGGAAGTACGCCAAGCTGCTCAGCAACCTCGGCAACGGGGTCGATGCGCTACTCGGCCGGGCCGCGGCCGAGCACGCCGAGTTGCTGGCCCGGCTGCGGGCGGAGGGCGAGGCCGCGCTGACGGCGGCCGGCATCGGGTACGCCTCGCAGGCCGAGGAGCAGGCCGACCGGGGCGACCGGGTGCAACTGCGTCCGGTGGCCGGCCGGAGCCGTCCGGGCGGCTCCACCTGGCAGAGCCTGGCCCGGGGCGCCGGCACCGCCGAGGCCGACTTCCTGAACGGCGAGATCGTGCTGCTGGGCCGGCTGCACGGGGTACCGACGCCGGTCAACGCGGCGGTGCAACAGGCGGTCCGCCGCGCGGCCCGGGACCGGATCCGGCCCGGCACCTTCCCCGCCGCCGAACTGACCAAGCTGCTGGACTGATCCCGGGCGCCCGGCGCCCGACGGCCGGGCCGTGCGCTGGGAGTTCCCCCGGCCGCCGCTGCTGCCGCCCCGCCATGCCGCGGGCTGCCCGGTGCCGCTGCGGGTCGCCGGACAGCCGTCGGATTACAGCGGGATGTTGCCGTGCTTCTTCGGCGGCTGGGTCTCCCGCTTGGTGCGCAGCACCCGCAGCGCGCGGACGATCTGCGAGCGGGTTTCGGCCGGGGCGATCACCGAGTCGACGTAGCCGCGTTCGGCGGCGACGTACGGGTTGGCCAGGGTGTTCTCGTACTCCTGGATCTTCTCGGCGCGGACGGCGGCCGGGTCGGCGGCGCCGGCCAGCTCCGAGCGGTACAGGATGTTCACCGCGCCCTGGGCGCCCATCACGGCGATCTGCGCGGTCGGCCAGGCGAAGTTGAGGTCGGCACCGAGGTGCTTGGAGCCCATCACGTCGTACGCCCCGCCGTAGGCCTTGCGGATGATCACGGTGACCTTCGGGACGGTGGCCTCGGCGTACGCGTAGATGAGCTTGGCGCCGCGCCGGATGATGCCGTCCCACTCCTGGTCCGTGCCGGGCAGGAAACCGGGTACGTCCACGAAGGTCAGCACCGGAATGTTGAACGCGTCGCAGGTCCGGACGAACCGGGCCGCCTTCTCCGACGCGCCGATGTCCAGGCAACCGGCGAAGTGCATCGGCTGGTTGGCGACCACGCCCACCGGCCGGCCCTCGACCCGGCCGAAGCCGACCACGATGTTCTGCGCGTAGAGCGGCTGGACCGGCAGGAACTCGCCGTCGTCCAGGACGTGCTCGATCACCCGGTGCATGTCGTACGGCTGGTTGGCCGAGTCCGGGATCAGCGTGTCGAGGTCCCGGTCGTCCTCGGTCACGTCCAGCGCCGCGTCGGCCTCGAACGCCGGCGGTTCGTCCATGTTGTTGGCCGGCAGGTACGACAGCAGCGCCTTGACGTAGTCGATCGCGTCTTCCTCGTCGGCGGCCAGGTAGTGCGCGTTGCCGCTCTTGGCGTTGTGGGTGCGCGCCCCGCCCAGCTCCTCCATCGCCACGTCCTCGCCGGTGACCGTCTTGATCACGTCCGGCCCGGTGATGAACATGTGCGAGGTCTGGTCGACCATCACGGTGAAGTCGGTGACCGCGGGGGAGTAGACCGCGCCGCCCGCGCACGGACCCATCACCAGGGAGATCTGCGGGATCACGCCGGAGGCACGGACGTTGCGGAAGAAGATCTCGCCGTACAGGCCGAGGCTGACCACGCCCTCCTGGATCCGCGCCCCGCCGGAGTCGTTGATGCCGACCACCGGGCAGCCGATCTTCATGGCCAGGTCCATCACCTTGACGATCTTCTGCCCGAAGACCTCGCCGAGCGAGCCGCCGAAGACGGTGAAGTCCTGCGCGAACACGCAGACCTGCCGGCCGTCGACGGTGCCGTACCCGGTCACCACGCCGTCGCCGTACGGGCGGGTCTTCTCCAGCCCGAAGTTGGTGGACCGGTGCCGGGCCAGTCCGTCGAGTTCGACGAAGGAGCCCTCGTCGAGCAGCAGCTCGATCCGCTCCCGGGCGGTCTTCTTGCCCCGGGCGTGCTGCTTCTCCACGGCCCGGGCCGAGCCGGCGTGCACCGCCTCGTCGACCCGCCGCTCCAGGTCCGCCAGCCGGCCGGCGGTGGTGTGGATGTTGATCTCGGCATCGGCCCCGCTCGTCGCGCTCACGTCGCGATCGTAACGATGGTTCAGTCGACCGCTACCGCCCGGTACGGTGCGGTTCGCCTCGGCGCCGTCCCGTCGGCCGTGCGGCCCGTCGGGTGCGTCGGGTGTGTCGGGCCGTCGGGCGGTCGGGTGTGTCGGGCCGTCGGGCCGTCGGGCCGTCGGGTGTGTCGGGCCGTCGGGCGGTCGGGTGTGTCGGGCCGCCGGGCGGGCCGGGTCCGAGGCCGTAGGCTGGCGGGATGCCCGGTTCGCCGTACACCGACCTGGACCGCCCGCCGCTGAACGCCGACCGGCTGCGGCGCGCACTGGTCGAGCCGTACGGGCCGTGGCGCCGGCTGGAACTGCGGACCGAGACCGGGTCGACCAACGCGGACGCGGCCGAGGCGGCCCGGCGCGGGGAGCCCGAGGGCCTGGTGGTGGTGGCCGAGCGGCAGACCGCCGGCCGCGGCCGGCTCGGCCGCAGCTGGCAGTCGCCGCCCCGGGCGGGCCTCGCGGTCAGCGTCCTGCTGCGGCCCGGCGACGCCGACCCGGACCGCCGTTGGCCAGCCGTCCCGACCAACCGGTACGGCTGGCTGCCGCTGCTGGCCGGGGTCGCGTTGGCCACGGCGGTGACCCGGTTGGCCGAGCTGCCGGCCGAGCTGAAGTGGCCCAACGACCTGCTGGTGGGCGACGCGAAATGCGCCGGGATCCTGGCCGAGGGGGTGCCCGGCCCGGACCCGGGCCGGGCGCCGGCCGTCGTGCTGGGGTTCGGCCTGAACGTCACCCTGCGCGCCGACGAACTGCCGGTGAACCCGACCGGACTGCCGGCGACGTCGCTGGCGCTGGCCGGGGCGACGGCCACCGACCGGGACCCGCTGCTGCGCGCGGTGTTGCGGTCCGTCGCCGACTGGTACGACCGGTGGCGTACCGCCGGGGGCGACGCGGACGCGTGCGGGTTGCGGGCGGCTTACCTGCGGCACTGCGCGACGGTGGGCCGCGACGTGCGGGTCCTGCTGCCGGCCGGCGACCCGCTGGTGGGCGCGGCGACCACGGTGGACCACGAGGGCCGCCTCGTCGTCACGACCGCCGGCACGGACGCGGGCGTCGCCGCCGGCACGGACGCGGGCGTCGCCGCCGGCACGGACGCGGGCGTCGCCGCCGGCACTGAGCATCGGGTCGCCGCCGGCGACGTGTTGCACCTGCGCTGAGCCGACCGCTTGCGCCTGCGCTGAGCCGACCACCCGAAAAGCCGGGAGGAAAACCAGCGCGCGGCGGGCGTCGGCGGTGGCGTCGAGCCAGTACGGTCAGCGCGACATCGACGTTTCCGGCGACCCGCCGCGACCGCTCCGGCGGACCGGGCGAGGATCGCGACGCAAGGAGGTTGGCGTGGCATTTCCCGATGACGTGCTCACGGCGGACGAGCACGTCGTTCTGCACCTGCACCCGCACTGGAAGGCGCTGATCCGGCCGGTCCTGATCGTGGTGCTGGCCGTCGCCGCGGTGGTGGCCGGACTGGTCCTGCTGCCGGACGGCGGTGCCGGCACGATCGGCGTGTACGTGATCGCGGCGGTGGGACTGGTGCTGGTGCTCTGGCTCAGCCTGTGGCCGTTCCTGGTCTGGAAGACGACGCACTACCTGTTCACCAACGAGCGGGTGCTGCTGCAGACCGGCGTGCTCTCCCGCGACCGGCGGGACATCCCGCTCGGCCGGATCAACGACCACTCGATGAACCAGCACTTCGTCGAGCGGATGCTCGGCTGCGGCACGTTGACCATCGAGTCGGCCGGTGAGCGGGGCCAGTCGGTGCTCACCGACATCCCGCGGGTGGAGAAGGTGCAGACCACCCTGTACGAACTGGTGGAGGCGAACCACGACAAGCACTCGCTCGGCGACGACGAGATGCGGGACATCCTCGAGGACATGCGGGACGGTAAACCGCTGCGCCAGCAGCCCCGGTGACGAGCGGCCGGCGCGGGGTCGCGGTGGTTCCGGGTCCGGCGACGGACCCGACGCGGCGACCCCGGCCGGTTATTCCGGTGCCGGCTGGTGGTGCCGGCCGGTCAGCGGGTGGCGCGGACGGCCTCGGTGACGTCCTGGGAGTGTTCGAGTTCGGTGACCGCCTCGGCCAGCTCGGCCACCGGGTCCAGCTCGGCGACCAGGTGGTGCTCGTGCGGGTGCCGCCGCGGTTCGGCGCCCACCGGTTCGGGGCCGACCGGTGGCTGGCCCGCCGGCTCGGCCGGCGTCGGACCTTCCGGGGCCTTCCGGAAGACGAAGGTCCGGTAGGCCCAGAACCGGAAGATGGTGCCGATCACCAGGCCGAGCGTCTTGACCCCGGTGATGACGGTCAGGCTCGTGACGTCGAGGCCGTACTTGGCGAAGCCGAGCAGACCCAGTTCGATGGCGAGGCCCGCGCCGTTGAAGACGAAGAACAGCATGGACTCCCGGCGCATCGCCGCCTTCGGCCGGTCCCGGTACGTCCAGTGCCGGTTCATCAGGTACGACGTGATGGCGGCGACGATGGTCGCGACGACCGTTGCCTTGAGTTCACCGCGGTGGAAGACGGTCAGTGCGAGCGTGATGAACACCGCGTAGTTGATCGCGGTGTTGATGCCACCCACGATGCCGAATTTCAGGGCCTCGTGGACGAACTTCCGCCATCGGTCCGGCAGCATGTGGGCAGGACGCATTCGGTCACCTTAGGGGAGAGAACGGTCGGACGCGGCCGGGCGGGGCCGGGATGGGCGGTAGCTCACGTCCTCAGTCACGATTGGTGATGACGTCGGGGGCGTCCTGTGCGGCCGGGCCGACGAAGACGAACCGCCGGTAGGACCAGAACCGGAAGAGCGTGCCCAGGGCGGCGCCGACCAGGTTGGCGGAGATGTTGTCGGCCAGCAGGGTCTTGAAGACGCCGGGCCAGATGCTGCCGAGGCCGTAGCGGCTGATGCCCAGGCAGGCCAGGGCGATGCCGAGACCGGCCGCGTTGAAGAAGAAGTAGAGCCCGTACTCCCGGGCCATCCCGGACCGCTCCCGGTGCCGCCAGGTCCAGAACCGGTTGCCGATGAAGGCGACCGTGGCGGCGACGATCGTGGAGATCGTCTTGGCGGTCAGCTCCTCCACGCCCCACGCCCTGATGAGGACATTGAACAGGCCGATGTCGACGACGTAGGCGACCGCTCCGACGACGCCGAACTTGCCGACCTCGCGGATCAGGTGGCCGAACCGGTCGAACAGGCGGCGGATGAGTCCGTGGCGGGTGCCCGGTGCGGAGGGCTGGTCGCCAGTAATGGTCACGGGCACGGCTTCGAGAGTACCGGTTCCGGTCCGCCGCCAAGCGCCCCACGGCGAGTCGTCACCGGTCGGCCGGGCGACAGTAGCCAGCAAAACACCATTAATACGCACCAAACACCGACTGTCGCAATTGTCTGGATCAGTGCCTCTGGGATGCCAGCGGCCCGCTCCCGGCGCCGAGAAAGAATTTGCGCGAAACTGCGCGCTGCGACGCGGAAAAGCTCGACTGTCGGCAAGATGGCCGTACCTTGTGCAGTTCTTCACAAGAAGTCTCGCTGCTCGCGAGGGTTACTCGGTTTACGCTGACGGGAAATCCCAGGTGTTGCGAAGGCGAAGCGTTACGGCTCGCCGGTGCTGTGCACCCCTCACATCGGTCAGTGTCGACCACAAGGAGAATCGCCATGGCTGCTCCGGCTACCATCCGGGGGCTCGATCAGGCTCCGACCTCCCATCCCGAACTGCTTGCCTGGGTACGCGAAATCGCCGAACTGACCACGCCGGACCAGGTGGTGTGGGTCGACGGCTCGGACGCCGAATGGGACCGTCTCACCACCGAACTGGTCGACGCCGGCACGCTGGTGCGACTCGACCCGGAACGCAAGCCCAACTCGTTCTGGGGACGGACCGACCCGTCCGACGTGGCCCGCGCCGAGGACCGGACGTTCATCTGCTCGGTTGACGAGGCCGACGCCGGTCCGACCAACAACTGGATGGCCCCGGCCGACATGAAGCGGGAGATGACCGCGCTCTACCGGGGTTCGATGCGCGGCCGGACGATGTACGTCATTCCGTTCTGCATGGGCCCGTTGGAGGCCGAGTCGCCGATGTTCGGCGTCGAGATCACCGACAGCCCGTACGTGGTGGCCTCGATGCGCATCATGACCCGGATGGGCGAGAAGGTGCTGCGCGGCATGGGTGACGACGCGGCCTTCGTGCGCGCGCTGCACTCGGTCGGCGCCCCGCTCGCCGAGGGACAGCAGGACGTGGCCTGGCCCTGCAACGACACCAAGTACATCTCGCACTTCCCGGAGACCCGGGAGATCTGGTCGTACGGTTCCGGCTACGGCGGCAACTCGCTGCTCGGCAAGAAGTGCTACTCGCTGCGGATCGCCAGCGCGATGGCCCGCGACGAGGGTTGGCTCGCCGAGCACATGCTGATCATGAAACTGACCTCGCCCGAGGGCAGCGTGCACTACATCGCCGGCGCGTTCCCGTCCGCCTGCGGCAAGACGAACCTCGCCATGCTGGAGCCGACCATCCCGGGCTGGAAGGTCGAGACCATCGGCGACGACATCGCCTGGATGCGGTTCGGCGAGGACGGCCGGCTGTACGCGGTCAACCCCGAGTACGGGCTGTTCGGCGTCGCGCCGGGCACCGGCTGGAAGACCAACGCCAACGCCATGCGGACGATGGACCGGGGCAACTCCATCTTCACCAACGTCGGCCTGACCGACGACGGGGACGTCTGGTGGGAGGGCATGGGCGAGCCGCCGGCCCACCTGATCGACTGGAAGGGTCGGGACTGGACGCCGGACAGCGACGAGCTGTCCTCGCACGCGAACAGCCGGTTCTGCACCCCGATCACCCAGTGCCCGATCGTGGCCGACGAGTACAACGACCCGAAGGGCGTACCGATCGACGCGATCCTGTTCGGCGGCCGGCGCAGGGACACCGTCCCGCTGGTGACCGAGGCCCGGGACTGGGTGCACGGTGTCTACCTCGGAGCGACGCTCTCCTCGGAGACCACCGCCGCCGCGTCCGGCCAGGTTGGCGTCGTGCGCCGGGACCCGATGGCGATGCTGCCGTTCATCGGTTACCACGCCGGTGACTACTTCCGGCACTGGATCGAGATGGGCAAGGGGACCGACGGCGACGAGGCCAAGCTGCCGAAGATCTTCTACGTCAACTGGTTCCGCAAGGACGCCGACGGCAACTTCCTGTGGCCGGGCTTCGGGGAGAACTCCCGGGTGCTGAAGTGGATCGTCGAGCGGGTCGAGGGGCGCGGCGAGGCGGTGGAGACGCCGATCGGGTTCGTGCCGGCGCCGGACGCGCTGGACACCGAGGGCCTGGCGGACTTCTCCGCCGAGGACATGCGGATCGCCACCAAGGTCGACGTCGACGAGTGGCGGGCCGAGCTGCCGCTGGTCACCGAGTGGTTCGAGAAGTTCGGCGACAAGCTGCCCGGCGTGCTGTGGGCCGAGTTGGACGCCCTGAAGGCCCGGCTCGACCTGGAGGAGAACCGGATCCGGTCGGCGCAGCCCGAGACGCACCGGGCCTGACCGCCCACCCGTCGCCCGTCCGCCCCGCCGGGTGGTGTGCGGACGGGCGACGGCGGGCACTATCGACGGCATGACGACGACGGCCGCCGCGACCCCCGAGGTCCGGCGGCCGCCGGCCGTCCGCGCGCTGTCCGGCCTGCTGGCCACGACCGCGGTGGTCTGCGTCGCGGTCGAGGTGCTCAACTGGTGGTACGCGCCGGAGGCGGGGGTCGGGCTGTCCGTCCGTACCGGCTGGGCGCTGCTGCGGTCGCTCGGCTTCCTGTTGCTGATCGGGCACGTCCGGCGGGGCCGGGCCGCGGCCCGGCCGTTCGGGCTGATCCTCACGGTGACGACGATCTTCGCGGTCGGCCGGCTGATCGTGCCCCGGCAGGGGACACCGCCGCTGCCCGGGTTGCTCGGGTTCGGGCTGTTGAGCGGGCTCTGCCTCGCGGTGGTCTGGCTGCTGTACCGGTCCCCGGTGGTGGCGGAGCACCTGGTCCGGCAGCCCGGCCGGCTGGTGTTCGACCGGCAGGGCATCACCTGGCAGGAGTCCGCACCGCGCCGGCCCGCCGTGGCCGGTTGGCTGCTCACCGCCCGGGTCGCCACCTTCACCTACAGCCCGCTGATGCTGGTGCCCGCCCTGGTGGCGATCGGCGCGATCTTCGACGGGCGGCTGGCCTTCGTACCGGCGGTGGCGGTCTGGCTGGCCGCCGGCTTCGCGGTCAGCTACGTGGTGCTGTTCTGCGCGTTCTTCCTGCTGCGCGGCAAACGCTGGGCACGGGTCGTGCTGGTCGTGGTCACCGTCGCCGTACTCCTGGTGGACCTGCCGTTGTGCTGGGCGCTGCTCGGGCCGGACGGCCTGGTCCGCGACGGTGGTCCGCTGCTGGCCGCCGCGGCGCTGGCGCTGTACGCCCTGTGGCGCGCCGGCCGGACGGCCCGGCGCGCCGATGCCGATCCGGGACTCGCCGGCCGCCCGGCGTAGCGCGCCGGGTAGCCGCGGTCGCTACGCTGCAGGGGATGGACGTGCGGAACCTGATCTATTCGGTGTACGAGCGGCGGCTGACGGCCAAGCTGGCCGGCAAGCCCGTGCCGCAGCATGTCGGCGTCATGTGTGACGGCAACCGCCGCTGGGCCAAGGAGATGGGGTACGTCGACCCCAACGACGGTCACCGGGTCGGCGCGGCCAAGATCAAACACCTGCTGGGCTGGTGCGATCAGGCCGGCGTCGGACACGTGACGCTCTACCTGCTGGCGACCGACAACCTGCGTCGGCCGGCCAGCCAGTTGGACCCGCTGCTGGCGATAATCGAGACGTTGGTCACCGAGCTGGCAGAGGAGGGCCACCCCTGGCGGCTGCGGATGGTGGGCGCGCTGGACGTGCTGCCGGCCGCCACCGCCGCCGGGCTGAAGGCCGCCGAGGAACGGACCCGGGACCGCACCGGCGGCGCGCAGGTGAACATCGCGGTGGGCTACGGCGGCCGGCGGGAGATCGCCGACGCGGTCCGGTCCCTGCTGCAGGAGCACGCCGCGGCCGGCGGCACCATCGAGGAACTGGTGGAGGTCCTCGACGTCGAGCACATCGCGGAGCACCTCTACACCCGCGGTCAGCCGGATCCCGACCTGGTCATCCGCACCAGCGGCGAGCAGCGGCTGTCCGGCTTCCTGCTGTGGCAGTCGGCCCACTCGGAGTTCTACTTCTGCGACGTGAACTGGCCCGACTTCCGGCACATCGACTTCCTCCGGGCGCTGCGCGCGTACGGCAACCGCCAACGCCGCTACGGCGCCTGACCCGCGCGGCCATGCCCCGCGGGGCGCGCGGTCAGCCGAGCAGGTGGACGGCGTCGGTCAGGAAGTCACCCAGCGCCTCGGGGGAGTCGATGGTCAGGTCGGCGGCCGAGGCGACCTCCTGGCCGGTCTCCGGGTTGGCCACCGCGACGCAGACGCCGAAGAAGTCCGGCTCCTTCTCCTGGTGCGCCCGCAGCGCGGCGAACGCCTTGATGTCGGAGACGTCGTCGCCGAAGTACCAGGCACACCGGGCCGACCGGACGGCTTCGCCGATGACCAGGCCCTTGTCCTGGTCGACCGGTGGTTTGAGCTCCAGCACCATCCGCCCGCCCTGCACCCGCAGGCCCAGCCGGTCGGCCTGGGCCCGGCCCCACGCCTCGACGGTCCCGGCGTGCTGCGGCGCGGTGCGGTAGTGCAGCGCCACGGACAGCCGCTTGTACTCCACCAGGATCGACTCGGGCAGCTCGGCCCGGGCCAGCTCGACCAGGTCGGCCATGGTCGGCACCCAGGGCAGGGCGGCCGGCTCGGTCACCGTCTCGCCGGAGCCGTGACAGTGCTCCAGGCCGTAGAGCCCGTAGAGGTCGACCTCCTCCAGCCCGGCGAACTGCTCGCGGAGGAAGTCCACCGGTCGGGCCGAGACGATGGCGACCCGTTGCACCTTGCCGGCCAGCGCGTCGAGCGCGGCGAGCACCTTCGGCGCGGGCTGCACCGCGGTCGGGTCGTCCCGGACCGGGGCCAGCGTGCCGTCGAAGTCGAAGAACAGCACGCACTGGCGGACCCGTTCGGCGGTCGCCCGCCAGGCCTGCTCGGCGTTCCAGGGAGAGGTAGGGCGCTGGTCACCCAGGTTTGACGGCGGCACGGGCGTCAGCGTACCCGGCGCGGGGCCGTGAAAGTTGCGGGTGTCAGGACGTCAGTCGTCGCTTCCGATCATGGCACGGCGACCGTGCATCCGGGGCGCGATCGGCACCACGGCTGCGTCCTGACCGTGGCTGAGCAGGTATCCCTCGACGAAGCCGGTGTTGCGGTCGCCGGTCCGGTCGTCCAGGTCGTTCAGCCGGGCGACGAGGAACTCGGTCAGCGCGGTGATCCGGCCGTCGAGCCGTTCGTGCAGATCGGCGACGACGGCGAGCACGGTGCCGGCGCCGGCACCGACGACCGCGACGAGGTTCACGATGACCGGGACCTGCTGACCCTGCACCGTGCCGACCACGACGTTCGCCGTCACGCAGAGCGTCGCCGACACCGCCGCGACCACGACTGCCATCCATTTCAGGGTCATGAATGACCCCTCCTTCTGTCCCCGCAGGGCTGGGTGCGGCGCTGTCCGTCCCCCCGCCGACGTCGAGCCCAAGCAGTACGGATTGGCACGTTAGCCGGTGGTTTCTTGTCCCGGTGCGAGACGGATGAGGCTACCGCCCAAACTTGCGCCATTTGCCGATCTAGACAGCTCGTTTACCATCTTTTCGGACATCGACCGAAATGCTTGGTCGATATGCGAGGTAACGGACGGTTTCCCGGATGTGGAACTTCTCCGCGTCGGACACCTCCGGGTCGACCAGGCGACGCAGCAGCGCCTCGACGTCCGGGTCCATCGGCGGGGGTGGCGGGGTCTCCGGACGGCCCGGTGCGGGCCGGTCCCAGCCGAGCGCCGCGAACGCCGTACCCGGGTCGAGACCCAGGCCGGTGCAGAAGGCCACCACCCGTTCGGCCGCCGGATCGCTGGACCAGTCGCCGCGTACCCACCGGTTGATGGTCTGCCGGGACACGCCCGTCCGGCGGGCCACCTCGATGCCGGTCCAGGCCCGCGCGGCCCGGGCGTCGTCGAGTGCTCTCCGTACGAAGGCGGCGAAGGCGATCTTGCGGCCATGAGGGGTGTCCGGCACCCGGTGACGGTACGGCGAGTCGGCCGTATCCGCCCGGCCCGACACGGTGTTGTCTCGCATGTGTGACACCGTCCGGGGTGCCCGGTTGTCGGGTATTGCCTGGTGAGGATGATTTGGGTGGTGAAGGATAGGGTGGTCGGCCGGTGGGAGTAATCAGCCGAATAGCCGATACTGTCACGCCAGCGAGACGTTCTAGCGTGGGTCGCGTGGTTGATACGTTCTGTACCCAAATGGGATACTTTCCCGGGATGGGAGGGCACCGGTGACCGAAGTGGCTACCCGGGCCCAGGCGTTCGGCCTCATCGCCGAGGGCGTCGCCGCCGGCCTGAGCGCTCCCTGGCGCCTCTACCTCGCCCGCGGCTGCCGCTACGTCTCGCTGAACGTCGGCGACCGGGACGAGTGGAACGCGTGGCGGGCCCACCTGGGCTGCCCGGAGCTGAGCGTCCGGGTCTACGACTCCGCCGGCGAGATCCGGCGGGCATCCATCGCCGAGGTCGTCATCGACGGGTGTCGGGTCAGTGTCGAGCTGGTCGAGGAGGTGGGCACCGGCGATCTCGACCGGCTGCTCGCCGGTGACGGCTCGCCGTTCGGTTCGGAGGACAGGTGAGCCCCTACTTCGCCATCTTGCTGGTCCTGGTCCTCGGCTCCTCCTGCTACGCCGCCGGCCGCCTGCACGGCCAGCTCAGTTACCGGACCGGTTACCGGTTCGGCTACCGGCAGGGGTACTTCGACGGTGACCGGGGCGCCTGGAACCGCCGCCGGCGCGAGGCCCAGGCGGCCATCGCCTCGGTGCTGGCGAAACCGCCGGGCACGCCCGGTCGGGCCCGCGCCGTCGGAAGCGGGGGTACGACGTACACCGGCTCCTCCTTCGCGGGCGGCGAGGCCAACGGTGGCCGGCACTCCACCGACGCGCTCGCCGACAGGAGCTGAGCCGCCGCCGGCGGAGCCCACCGCCCGCCACAGCACGGTGCGCAGTCCGCGGCGGACGCGCACCGGCGGGGTCCCGTCAGACCGGTGACGGCGGCCCCACCCGGCCGGGACGCGCGCAGGGGGCATGCGTCCCGGCCGGGTCCGCCCGTGCCGCCGGCGGGTGAAGATCACCCGCTGTTGCTGGTGCTGCGGGCATGTGGCGGCTAGCGTCATGGGCATGATCCGGGGGCGTCCCGGACCAACCGGCCGGCCCGGACCCTGCACGCGCACGCACGGGGGCCAGCACCCGACCCCGTGACCGGGCCGACGGACGAGTCGGCATGCGGGTGGTCCGGGTGCCCGCCCGCCGGAACGAGCAGCCCTGTGACGACTCGTCGTACCACCCCCCGGGCAGACCAGCAGCCGACCGCCGACGGAGCACCCGGCACGAGCCGTGGCCGTCGCCGTACCGGCCGGGCCGCGCCCGCCGCGGCCGCGGAGCCCACGCCCGCCGACCTCGCGCCGCCCGCGACCGCCGGTCACTCGTACGTGCTGGACACCTCCGTCCTGTTGTCCGACCCGGCGGCGTTCCACCGCTTCGCCGAGCACGAGGTGGTCCTGCCGCTGGTGGTGATCTCCGAACTGGAGGGCAAGCGGCACCATCCGGAACTCGGCTGGTTCGCCCGTCAGGCGTTGCGGATGCTGGACGACCTGCGGGTCCGGCACGGTCGGCTGGACCGCCCGGTGCCGGCCAACGAGCACGGCGGCACGCTGCGGGTCGAGCTGAACCACGCCGACGGGGCGGCGCTGCCGCCCGGCTTCCGTACCGACTCGAACGACGCCCGGATCCTCTCCGTGGCGCTCAGCATCGCGGCCGAGGGGCGCGGCGTCACGCTGGTCAGCAAGGACATGCCGCTGCGGGTAAAGGCGGCCGCGGTCGGCCTCACCGCCGACGAGTACCGGCACGGGCAGGCCAGCGACCCGACCTGGACCGGGATGGCCGAGGCGACCCTCGGCGAGGAGCAGATCGGGCAGCTCTACGCCGGCGAGACGCTGGACCTGGGCGAGACCGCCGGGCTGCCCTGCCACACCGGCCTGGTGCTGCACTCGGCCCGCGGTTCGGCGCTGGGCCGGGTGCTGCCCGACAAGACCGTACGGCTGGTCCGCGGCGACCGGGAGGCGTTCGGCCTGCGCGGCCGTTCCGCCGAGCAGCGGGTGGCCCTCGACCTGTTGCTGGACGAGTCGATCGGCATCGTGTCGCTCGGCGGCCGGGCCGGCACCGGGAAGTCGGCGCTGGCCCTCTGTGCCGGCCTGGAGGCGGTGATGGAGCGCCGCCGGCACAAGCGGGTGGTCGTCTTCCGCCCGCTCTACGCCGTGGGCGGGCAGGAACTCGGCTATCTGCCCGGCTCCGAGTCCGAGAAGATGTCGCCCTGGGCGCAGGCGGTCTTCGACACGCTCGGCGCGGTGGTGCACGAGAACGTGATGGAGGAGGTGCTGGGCCGCGGGATGCTCGAGGTGTTGCCGCTGACCCACATCCGCGGGCGCAGCCTGCACGACGCCTTCGTCATCGTGGACGAGGCCCAGTCGCTGGAGCGCGGGGTGCTGCTCACCGTGCTGTCCCGGATCGGGCAGGGTTCCCGGGTGGTGCTCACCCACGACGTGGCCCAGCGGGACAACCTGCGGGTCGGCCGGCACGACGGGGTGACGGCCGTGATCGAGGCGCTCAAGGGGCACCCGCTGTTCGCCCACGTGACGCTGAACCGGTCGGAACGGTCGCCGATCGCGGAGATGGTGACGGACCTCTTGGAGGATATCCAGCTCTAGTCCGGCCTGCTGTCTCTTTTGTCCCTGTTTGTGGCGTTAAATCCTGTGACGGGAGTCACTTTTTTCGCCACTGATTTCCCACCAGTCCCACCGTGCGCAATGGTGTCCAACGAGCGCCCGCGCACCGGGAGGTCATCGACACGGATGCCCGGCGAGCGGACGGTCCCGACGGTCCGGACGACCGCCGGGTCGCGATCCCGCGAGGATCGGGGCGCTCGCGGCGCGTGACCTCGCCGGCCGTGCTGCCGGTACGCGCGCCGTGTCCTTGCCCCCGACGAAGGGACCACTTCGTGAGTCGGCTGTGGAGCCGGTTCGGTGTCAGGACACTCTCCGTCGCGTTGCTCTCCGTGGGCGTCGTCGGCGGGTACTACCTGGCAGACAACCAAGAGACCCGCCAGCAGGCGCTCAAGGCCGACGTGGCGGTCGCCAACGAGCAGGCCGAGTTGGCGTTCATGCATCAGCGGCACGCCGCCCACGAGCTCGCCGTCGCGCAGAAGCGGGTGGCCGAGCAGGAGGCCGCGAAGCAGGCGGCCGAGGCGGCCAAGGCGGAGGCCGAACGGGCCCGCAAGGCCGCCGCCGCGGCGGCGGACCGCAAGGCGCGGGAGAAGGCGAAGTCGGCCGAGACCAAGCCGTACGACGGTCCGATCCCGGCCTCCTGCAACGAGTACAGCGGCAACCGCAAGACCGGCTGCGCCATCCTGCTGCAGAAGGGATTCGGCATCGACCAGATGCCGTGCCTGGAGAAGCTCTGGACCAAGGAGAGCGGCTGGAACCACAAGGCCGAGAACTCCGGCTCCGGCGCCTACGGCATCCCGCAGGCGCTGCCGGGCAGCAAGATGGGCACGGTCGCGGACGACTGGAAGACCAACCCGGCCACGCAGATCACCTGGGGTATCGGCTACATCAAGGGCAGGTACGACACCCCGTGTGGCGCGTGGAGCTACTTCCAGGCCAACGGCCACTACTGAGGGTCACACGCGGTACGACGTGACACGGGGCGCGGACCGGTTCGGTCCGCGCCCCCGCCGTCTCGCGTGGTGAACGGCACCGCACCGCCGGTGGCGCCGGTGGGCGATAGCTGATACCAAATTGAGGGTGACGTTCCCCGACCGCGACGGCGACCCCCACCGTTTCGGCACCGAGGCGTTCTACGCCGCGCTCGGTCGGGCGTTCGTGGCGATGTGCGCCGTGGTCCCCGTGCTGTTCGCGATCGAGGGACTGGACGTCTGGCTGCACGCCGGCTTCGACGAGGCCGCCGGGATCATCCCGCACCACATCTACGGGCTGGACGGCGTCTTCTTCGGACCGTTCCTGCACCACGGCTTCGACCATCTCTACAGCAACAGCGTGCCGCTGATCCTGCTCGGCACCTTCGTCCTGGCCGCCGGCACCCGGCGGTTCCTCTGGTCGACCCTGTTCATCATGATCGTCAGCGGGCTGGGCGCCTGGTTCACCGGTTCGCCCAACTCGATCGTGGTCGGCGCGAGCGGAGTCATCTTCGGCTACCTGGGCCTGCTGTTCACCCGGGGCATCGTCGAGCGGAGCTGGTGGAATCTCGGCGTGGTGCTGCTGGTCGGGCTGCTCTACGGCTGGCAGCTGTTCGGCATCCTGCCGTCCGACCCGCAGATCTCCTGGCAGGGCCACCTCTTCGGGCTGTTGGGCGGGGTGGTGGCGGCCATCCTGTTCCGGCGGCGCCGACGGGACCGTGACAACTCGTACCCGGCGTCCGACTCCACGTTGACCCTGCCCTGACCGTGCCGGGATGGCGACTCCCGGTGATCCTGGCGGTCCGGATCCTTGCCCTCACCCTCCGGCGCCGCTTACCGTCTCCCCCAAGCGGACGTTGACCGGCGGGTGGAAGGCGACGGTGGGCACATGCGCGAGGTGGATGTCGCCATCATCGGAGCGGGCCCGACCGGCCTGTTCGCGGCCTACTACGCGGGCTTCCGCGGGCTGTCGGTGGCGGTGGTGGACGCGCTGCCCGAGCCGGGCGGACAGGTCACCGCGATGTACCCGGAGAAGGTCATCTACGACGTCGCCGGCTTTCCGTCGATCAAGGGACGGGAGCTGGTGGCCAACCTGGTCGAGCAGGCCGCCGCGTTCGCCCCGGAGTACCGGCTCGGCGTACGGGCGGAGAAGCTCTCCTACCTGGACGAGCGGCCGGTGCTCAGCCTGGCCGACGGCGCGCGGCTGCACTGCGGCGCGGTGCTGGTGACCGGCGGGCTGGGCAGCTTCACGCCCCGGCCGCTGCCGGCCGCGGACGCGTTCACCGGCACCGGGGTCGTCTACTTCGTCCCGCACCTGGCCGACCTGGCCGGCCAGGACGTGCTCATCGTCGGCGGCGGCGACTCCGCCTTCGACTGGGCGCTCGCGCTGCAGTCGCTGGCCCGCTCGGTCACCCTGGTGCACCGGCGGGAACGGTTCCGGGCGCACGCCGCCACGGTCGAGCGGGTCCGGGCGCTGCCGGTACGGATCATCGTCAACGCCGAACTGACCCGGTTGACGGGGGACGGCGCGGTGACCGGTGCCGAGATCGCCGTGCGGGGTGGCGCCCCCGAGCTGGTGCCGGCGGACACGGTGGTCGCGGCGCTGGGCTTCACCGCCGACCTGGGTCCGCTGGCCGAGTGGGGCATCGCCCTCGACCGGCGGCACATCCTGGTGGACAGCACCATGGCCACCAACCTGCCCCGGGTCTTCGCGGCCGGCGACATCACCGAGTACAAGGGCAAGGTCCGGCTGATCGCCACCGGCTTCGGCGAGGCGGCCACCGCGGTCAACAACGCCGCCGTGACGATCGACCCGGCCGCGCACCTGTTCCCCGGCCACTCCTCGGACAACGGCTGAGCCGGCCGGGCCGGACGGCGGCTGGGTCGGCCGGGCCGGACAACGGCTGGGTCGGCCGGCCCGTCCCCGGACGGCGGCTGCGCCGGCCCAGGGGGCGGGCCGGCTCAGGGCGGGCCGCGGCCGTCCTACGGCGGTCCGCGACGGCTCGGGCGGGCCGCCGCGACCGCGACGGCGACCAGGGTCAGCGCCGCGCCGCCCAGGGTGTGCGCCGTCGGACCGCCGCTGGCCGCGGGCGCGACCAGGTCGATCAGCACCGCCCCGATCACCTGACCGGCGATGGTGGCCAGCCCGAGCAGCAGCACGCCGGTGAACCGGACCAGCACCGCGGCCACCGCGATGAAGAAGATCCCCACCGGGCCGCCGAGGTAGAGCCAGGGCTGGTCGGGCCAGTCGCCGGTCGGCCAGCCCCGGATCGCGACCTGCACCGCGTACGCGGCCAGCAGCGCCGCCGTACCGACGGTGAAGTTGACCGCGGCCGCGGTCAGCGCGCTGCCGGAGGCGGCCCCGACCTGGCCGTTGACCGCCTGCTGCCAGGCCGCGCCGACGCCGGCCAGCGCGGGCAGCGCCGCCAGCGCCAGCGTCGACGGAGTGCCGATCCGGTCGGAGACCGAGACGACCACCGCGACGACGGCCAGCGCCGCGCCGGCGAGCCGGGTGCCGCTCAGCGGCTGCCGGCCGGCCGGACCGAGCCCGGCCCGGTCGACCGCCAGGCTGCTGGTCGACTGGCCGGCCACCACCGCCACGGTGAACACGGCCACCCCGAGCTGGTGCACGGTCAGCCCCTGCGAGGCCACCAACAGGGCGCCGCACACCCCGCCCAGGCACTGCCAGCGGCGCAGCTCACCCCCGGCCAGCGCCGCGCGTAGCGCCCGCAGCCCGCGCCGACCGGCCGGCATCGCGGGCACCAGCACGGCCAGCAGCACCAGGCCGACACCGAAGGAGACAACCGCCGCGGCGATGCCGTCGCCGAGCCGTACGCCCAGTTCACCGTTGATCCGGGACTGTACGGCCACGGTGACACCCGAGACCACGCCCAACGTGACGCCGAAGATCCGGCGCGCGGTCGGGGAGAGGGTACGTGGCTCGGTGTCCGCCCGGCTCACTCCTGCTCGGCCAGGGGGCGGCCGTCGAAGTCGACGGCCGAGTACAGCGCCAGCTTCTCCAGCCGGTGGTACGAGTCGATGACCCGGATCGTCCCGCTCTTGGAGCGCATCACGATCGACTGGGTGTACGCCCCGCCGGACCGGTAGCGCACCCCGCGCAGCAGGTCGCCGGAGGTGACCCCGGTGGCCACGAAGAAGCAGTTGTCCCCGGTGACCAGGTCGTCGGTGTAGAGCACCCGGTCCAGGTCGTGGCCGGCCGCGACGGCCTTCTCCCGCTCGGCGTCGTCCTGCGGCCACAGCTTCGCCTGCAGCATGCCGCCCATGCACTTCAGCGCGCAGGCGGCGGTGATGCCCTCGGGCGTACCGCCGATGCCCATCAGCACATCCACATCGGACTCGCCGCGGGCCGCGGCGATCGCGCCGGCGATGTCCCCGTCGGAGATGAACCGGATCGCGGCACCCGCCCGCCGGATCTCCTTGACCAGGTTGGCGTGCCGGGGCCGGTCGAGCACGCAGACCGTCACCTCGGAGACGTCGGTCTGCTTGACCTTGGCGATCCGGTGCAGGTTCTCCGCCACGCCGGCGTTGATGTCGACCACGTCGGCGTAGGTCGGGCCGACCGCGAGCTTCTCCATGTAGAAGACGGCACTCGGGTCGTACATCGCGCCGCGTTCGGCGACGGCGAGTACGGCGAGGGCGTTCGGCATGCCCTTGCTCATCAGGGTGGTGCCGTCGATCGGGTCGACGGCCACGTCCACCTCGGGTCCGCTGCCGTCGCCGACCTCCTCGCCGTTGAACAGCATCGGGGCGTTGTCCTTCTCGCCCTCGCCGATCACGACGACGCCGCGCATCGGAATGGAGTTGATCAGCTTGCGCATCGCGTCGACGGCCGCGCCGTCGCCGCCCTCCTTGTCGCCCCGGCCGACCCAGCGACCGGCGGCCATCGCCGCGGCCTCGGTCACCCGGACCAGGTCCAGGGCCAGGTTTCGATCCAGATCCTGCGGAATCCGGGTCCTGGTGTTGGTCATGACGGCTCCTCCTCGCGGCGGTGCGGGGTGACCGGACGGACGGCGCTGCCCGCTGCCGCCGCCGGCTCTGCCAGGAATCCTGGCACGAAGGGCACCTTAACGCTGGTTCGGGTCACCGGCGGCCCAGGTGGGCCGGACCGGTCCGGTTGCCGGGTCCGGCCGGTCGGGCTGCGAGAATGGCCGGGTGGAAGACGTTCAGCCCGCCGATCCCGTCCCCGACGACCGGACACCCCCTGACCGTACCGCCGAACGGGCGGCCGGCGAGGTGCGCACGGAGGAAACGGTGCCGGCCGGATCGGGCCGGCGGCCCCGGGACATGGCGATCTCGCTACTCGTGCTGCTGGTGCCGATCGCCCTGGCGATCGGGGTCTACCGGGTGGTCTTCGGCGGGGATCAGCCGGTCCGGACCGACCCGGCCCCGGCGATCGACCAGGCCCGCCGGTCCGGCGCCTTCCCGGTGCTGGAACCGGTCGGCCTCGGCCCGGACTGGCACCCGGTCAGCGCCACCTTCAACCGGGCGGAGGGCACCCTGCGGATCGGGTACGTCACCTCCTCCGGCGCCGGCGCGCAACTGGTGGAGAGCGCCGTACCGCCGGACCGGCTGCTGCCGGCCGAACTGACCGGCCGCGCCCGGCCCGAGGGTCGGGTGTCGGTGAACGGCCGGGAGTGGCAGTGGTACGCGGTCCGGGCCGGCGAACGGGCGCTGGTTCTGCTGGAGCCGAAGCGGACCGTGATTGTGGTGGGCTCCGCCGGGGAACAAGAACTGAGCGACCTGGCCGACGCCCTGCGTTGACCCGGCCGCGAGCGGACAGGCGACCAACCGCCCCGGGTTGCGTCGCGCAGCCTCCGGCAGCACCGTTCGCCGGACGACCTCACTGGAGAGTACTCGTGAAGATTCGACGGTGGAGCATCGTCGGCCTCGTCGCCGCGTCGCTGCTCACGTCCGGCGTCTCGGCCTGCAAGATGCCGGGCGCCGAACCGAAGGCGGCGGGCTCGGCGTCACCGACGGCAGCGTCCGACGACCCGAAGCAGGCCCTGCTCGACTCCACGAAGGAGATCAGCAAGGGCAACTTCCGTTACTCGATGACCGCCGACGGTTCCACCGGTGGCGGCGTGGTGCACATGCCCAGCAAGAGCGCCCAGCTCAAGCTGACGTTCGCCCAGCCCGGCGCGAAATACTCGATGGACATGGACTTCATCTACATCGAGCCGGACAGCTGGGTGCGGCTGAAGTTCAACGGCACCGACCTGTCCAAGATCCCCGGCCTGGACCAGCTCAACACCGGCAAGTACATGCACCTCGACCAGACCAAGGCCAAGGACATCAAGGACCTGCGGTTCGACTTCTCGAACGTCGACCCGGCCGGCAGCACGTTGCTGACCAAGTCGGTGACGGACGTCAAGAAGACCGGCGAGGGCAGCTACGCGGGCACCATCGACGTGTCCAAGGCGGGCGAGGCGACGATGATCGACCCGCAACTGGTCACCGCGCTCGGAGTGCAGGCCAACTCGCTGCCGTTCACCGCGAAGGTCGACCCGCAGGGCCGGCTCAGCCAGTTCACGGTCCAGGTGCCGGCGACCCAGGACAGCAAGGCGCACGAGCTGACCGTCAGCTACTCCGACTACGACGCGGCGAGCCAGCCCGCGAAGCCGGCGACCACCGACACCGTCGAGGCGCCGCAGCAGGTGTACGACTACTTCAACAAGTAGGCCCGGCCCGGTACGGGGACGGCGGCGCGGCCGACCGTCCCCGGAGCCGGTTCGATTCAGCCCTCGGTCGCGGGTTCCCGGGACCGGCGGGCCGTGTCCAGCCGCTCGCGGGCGCCGTCCAGCCAGCCCTGGCAGATCTCGGCGAGCCGCTCGCCACGCTCCCACAACGCCAGCGACTCCTCCAGCGAGACGCCGCCGGCCTCCAGCCGCTCCACCACCGAGGCCAGCTCGGCGCGGGCCTGCTCGTAGCTCGGCCGCTCGTCCGACCCGGCCGGCTTCTTCGTCCGCCCGGTCGCGGCGATCTTCTGGTCAGTCATGGTGCTCCCATCTCAGCACACCGTTCGGTGGTCAGGACCGCCCGGCGCCGGTGGTCACGGTCGGTTTGCCGGGTACGGCGCCGGTGGTGACGGCCGGGTCGTCCGCCGTGGCGGTCAGCTCGCCCTCGGCCAGCCGCAGCCGCAGCCGGTCGCCGGCCGCCACCTCGGCCGCCGACCGGACCACCCCACCGTCGGCGTCGCGCACGATGGCGTACCCCCGATTGAGGGTCGCGGCCGGCGACAGCGCCCGCAGCCGGGCCACCGTGTGGCCGAGTTCACCCACCGCGGCACCGAGCCGATGGTCCAGACAGCGCCGGGCGCGGTCGGTCAGCGCGGTCACGTCGGCGTTCCGCTGGTCGAGCATCAGGCCGGGTCGGGCCAGCACCGGCCGGGACCGCCATGACTCGATCCGGTGTGTCTCCCGGTCGATCAGGCCGAGCACCGCCCGGTCCAGCCGGTGCCGGGCCAGCCGGATCAGCCGCAGCTCCTCGGCCAGGTCCGGCACCACCCGCTTGGCCGCGTCGGTGGGCGTCGAGGCCCGTACGTCCGCCACGTAGTCCAGCAGCGGGGCGTCCGTCTCGTGGCCGATGGCGCTGACCACCGGCGTACGGCAGCCGAACACGGCCCGGCAGAGTGCCTCGTCGGAGAAGGGCAGCAGGTCCTCGACCCCGCCGCCGCCCCGGGCGATGACGATGACGTCGACGGCGTCGTCGCCGTCCAGCACCTTCAGCGCGTCGATGATCTGCGGCACCGCCGTCGGTCCCTGGACGGCCACGTTGACGGTGCGGAACTCCACCGCCGGCCAGCGCCGTCGGGCGTTGGTCAGCACGTCCCGCTCGGCGGCCGAGGCGCGGCCGGTGATCAGGCCGATCCGGTGCGGCAGGAACGGCGGCCGGCGCTTGCGGGACCGGTCGAACAGGCCCTCGGCGGCGAGCAGCTTCTTGAGCTTCTCCAGCCGGGCCAGCAGCTCGCCGAGGCCGACCTGGCGGATCTCGTCGGCGCGCAGGCTCAGCGTGCCGCGCGCGGCGTAGAACTCCGGCTTGGCGTGCAGCACCACCCGGGCCCCCTCGGCCAGCTCCGGGGCACCCATGTCCAGGACGTCCCGGTTGGTGGTGACGGTGAGGCTCAGGTCGGCCGACGGGTCACGCAGGGTGAGGAACACGGTGCCGGCCCCCGGGCGGCGGCTGATCTGGGCCACCTGGCCGTCGACCCAGACCCAGCCGAGCTTGGCGATCCAGGCGCCGACCTTCTGACTGACCACCCGTACCGGCCAGGGGTCCTCGGGGGTGCTGCGCGGTGCGCCGGCCTCGGTCATCCGGACAGCCTACGGGCGGTACGGCCGCGACGTGACCGGGCGCACCCGCCGTGGTCGTCGCGGCCCCGGGTGGCGTACGGCGGGCCCACGTAGACTGGCCTCGTGATCGAGGATCAGGCGACTCCCCAGGCCCACAAGCGCGTGCTGCTGGCCAAGCCCCGGGGCTACTGCGCCGGGGTCGACCGTGCGGTGCAGACCGTGGAAGAGGCGCTCAAGCTCTACGGCGCGCCGATCTACGTGCGCAAGCAGATCGTGCACAACAAGCACGTCGTGTCGACGCTGGAACGGCAGGGCGCGATCTTCGTCGAGGAGAACGAGGAGGTCCCCGAGGGCGCCATCGTGATCTTCTCCGCGCACGGCGTGGCGCCCGAGGTCTACGAGCAGGCCAAGAGCCGTTCGCTGCGGGCGATCGACGCGACCTGCCCGTTGGTCACGAAGGTGCACCAGGAGGCCAGGCGGTTCGCGGCCGACGACTACGACATTCTGCTCATCGGGCACGAAGGCCACGAAGAGGTCATCGGCACGGCCGGTGAGGCACCCGCCCACATCCAGCTCGTGGACGGGCCGGACGGCGTCGACAAGATCACCGTCCGTGACCCGGACAAGGTGGTCTGGCTGTCCCAGACCACCCTCTCCGTGGACGAGACGATGGAGACCGTGGCCCGCCTCAAGCGCCGGTTGCCGATGCTCCAGTCGCCGCCCAGCGACGACATCTGCTACGCCACCTCCAACCGGCAGCACGTGGTGAAGCAGATCGCCCCGGACTGCGACGTGGTGATCGTGGTCGGCTCGCGCAACTCCTCCAACTCGGTCCGCCTGGTGGAGGTGGCCCTGGACGCCGGCGCCCGGTCCGCGCACCTGGTCGACTACGCGTCGGAGATCGCCGACGAGTGGCTGGCCGGCGCGACCACGGTCGGCGTCACCTCCGGCGCCAGCGTCCCGGACGACCTGGTGATGGAGGTGCTGGACCGGCTCGCCGGGCACGGCTTCACCGACGTGGCCGAGGTGACCACCGCCGACGAGCGGCTCACCTTCTCGCTGCCGCAGGAGCTGAAGCGGGACATGAAGGCCGCCGCGGCGGCCCGGGCGCAGCAGGCCGCCGCGCTCGCCGCCACCGCCGCCCCCGACGGACCCTGACCGGCGGCGCCAGCTGCCGCGGGTCCCGTCGAGGCCCACCGAAGGCGGCGCGGAGGGAACGTGGGCGGAACTGTCCGCGTCATACCGGTCATGAGGAAGATCCGGATTGCCGCGTCCGCCGCGATCGCCTGTCTGGCGCTCACCGCGTGCGGACAGAGCGGATCCACCCCGTCCCCGACCGTACCGGGAGGACCCTCGGTGACCACCTCACCCACCCCGGGCGAATCCGCCGGCACCAGCCCCACCACCAGCCCCGGTAATCCCGGTGACATCCCGCCCCTGCCGTCGGGCAGGTCGGCCGCGCCGACGCCGGCCGGCAGCCCGGCCGCGCCGGTGACGCTGACCGGGACGGTGACCGCCGGGGTCGGGCCCAACTGCCTCCTGCTGGACAACTACCTGCTGGTCAACGGTCCACGGGACGTCGTCAAGCCGGGCGCCCGGGTGACCGTCACCGGCCGGGTCCGGTCCGACCTGATGACCACCTGCCAACAGGGCACCCCGTTCATGGTGGAGTCCGCCCGGCCCGCCTGAGCCGCGTTGCCCGGTCCTGCCGGGCCGGCCGGTCCGGCTGGGCCGGGACACGACGGCGCCCGCCCCCGATGGACCGGGGACGGGCGCCGTCGCGTACGAACTAGTTGACCGTGCCGATCGCGACGTTGCCGCGGCCGACGACCGCGCCCTCGTCGGTCACCACGACCATCTCGCCGAACAGTTGCCGACCGGCCGCCGGAGCGGACTGGGCGGTCACCGAGCCGGTGATGGTGGCGGTCGCGCCGTTGACCAGCGTCACCGCCGCGGCCGGCACCGAGATCGAGCCCAGCGACGCCGAGTAGAAGACGTCCCGGTAGTCGTACTGGGTCGAGCCGGCCGGTACGGAGTACCCGTCGACCTCGATGTCGTACACGCCGGGGGCCGGGTTGGTCAGCGAGACCGCCTCCTCCGAGTCACCGTCGGCGGACCGGCCCACCTCGGCGCCGTCCTTGCGGACGAAGAGGTCCAGGTCGGCGCTGGGGTCGCTGGTCTTGCCGATGGACACGTCCAGCCGGCTCGCCCCCGCCGGGACGGTGACCTGGTACGTGTGCTTCTGGCCGGTGGAGATGGTCGGCCGGCTGCTGGCCGAGCTGCCCAGCGCGCCGCCCTTGCCGGTCACGGTGACCGGGCCGAAGGTGTTGGTCAGCTTCCAGCTCACCGCGGTCGGCTGGCCGGCCGTGACGGCGGGCAGTTCGACCACGGCCGGCTGGACCGCGACGCCCTGCACCCGCGCGGTCAACTGGAACGGGTTCTCCAGCGCCGGCGAGGTGCGCCGGGACTCGACCTCGATCTCCCAGACGCCCGGCAGCGGGCTCTGGTAGTCCCGCTCCTGCGGCTTGCAGACCGCCGCGTCGGAGAAGTTGGTGTAGCACGCCGTGCTGGCCGTGCTCTCCACCGGTACGCCGTACGGGTTGATCGCGATGAACCGGGTCTGCGAACCGGTCGCGATGCCGGACAGGTTGACCTGCAGCGCCGTCGCGCCGGCCGGCACGGTGACGAAGTAGGACTTGAACAGGTTGCGGTCGACCGAGCCGGACGTGCTGAACGAGAAGTTCGGCTTGGCCGGCGTGTTCGGCACGACCACGGTGTTGAGCACCGAGAAGTCGACCGTCGAGGTGGCCGGGTCGTCAACCCGCAGGATGGCGCTGTGCACGCCCGCGTCACCCTTGGCCTTGACGGTGACCGAGACCGCCTTGTTGAGCGGCAGGTTGACCGACTTCGACGAGACGCTGAACGTGCCGTCGTTGCCGACCAGGCTCAGGTTGTGCTTGACGCTCTTCGCCGATCCGCCGGTTCGGGTGATCTTCACGGTGTAGCTCTTCGAGGCACCCGGCTGCTGGCCGCCCGCGCCGGCGGCGCACCGGTTGTACACGCCGGAACCCACGTTCGGGGTCGACTCGTACTGGCCGGTGGCCGGGTTCAGCGTGGTCAGGAAGCCGGACAGCGGGGTGCAGACCGGCGCCTGCGCGGTGTAGCCGTTGGTGGTCACCCCACCGGCGAGCAGCTTCCACGCGCCGTTCACGTCCAGCCGGCCGTTGCCCTGCCCGTGCGCCGGCACCCCGTCGATCCACTTCGCCGACGAGTTGAGCGCGCCGCGCAGCGCGGCCGGGGTGACGCCCTTGTCGGTGGCCTTGGCGGCCGACAGCAGCAGCGCGGCGGCCCCGGTGGCCTGCGGCGCGGCCATCGAGGTGCCGTTCAACATCGAGTAGCCCGGCGGCAGCGTGTAGCCGGTCTCCGGCACCGCCGTGCCCGACTGCCACAGCGGGGTGGTCGAGATGGCCGACCCGGGCGCGGTGATGTTCGGCTTGAACCCGCCGTCCTCACGCGGTCCCCGCGAGGAGAAGTTGAACAACTGGTACGGGGTGCGGGTCACCGAGCCGTAGTTGGCCAACCAGGTGTCCTTGCTGACCCCGGCGGCGACGCTCATCACGTTGTCGGCGACCGATGGGTCGCCCACCGTGTTGACCCCCGGGCCGGAGTTCCCGGCCGAGATGAACATCTGCACGCCGTAGTCGCTGATCAGCCGGTCGTAGAGCCGGGCCCGGGCGTTGTGCCCGTCGTTCAGCGCGGGCAGCCCGCCGATCGACATGTTGACCACGTCGACCTTTCGGTTGACGACCAGTTCGACCATGCCGTCGGTGAGCGCGGCGGCGGTGCAGCCGCCGCCCCAGGAGCAGGCCCGCGCGGAGACCAGCTTGGCGCCGGGCGCCGCGCCGTTGAAGTTCGGGTTGCCCATCATGTTGTACGCGGCGGTGATGCCGGCCACGTGCGAGCCGTGCTGCGCCTCGACGATGCCGATGTTGACGAAGTCGGCGGTGCCGGGCAGTCCGACCGGGGTGGTGTCGACGTTCGTCCGGTAGTCCACGACGAACGGCATCTGCTCGCGGACCGCGGTGGCCGGGTTGTCGGTGCCGAAGTGCCCGACGTCGTATCTCTCCCGGTAGGGCCGCATCACCGGGTCGTCGGTGAAGTCGCGGTTCTGGTTGGCGTCGACGCGCACGTCGTGGGTGACCGGGTCGTAGAGCACGCCGAACCGGTCGGTCTTGTCGCCGTCCCGGTTGACGTCACCGCCGGGCTCGCTGGCCGCGGTGATGGACTCGGAGAACTGGTTGATCCGGTACGTCCCGGCCGGCGCGGTCCAGGTGGCACCCGCGTACGCGAACGACGGGCCGGTCACCTCGGTCAGCATGGCCCGCCAGCTGGCGTCCTCCAGCGGGTCGGTGGCGGTGAACCAGTCGGTGATCTTCCGCTCGCCGGTGGAGGTGGTCTGCAGGGCCGGGTTGTCCAGGTCGACACCCGAGTCCATGATGCCGATGGTGACCCCGCGACCGTCCCAGGTCGGGTGCGCCTGCCTGAAGGCGACCGCGCCGGTCTCGTTGGTCGGCATGTACGGGTTGACGGCCGGGGTGTCCTTGCCCGGTCCGGCCACCGCCTGCGCCGCCGCCGTCGCGCCGTCCGGCCGGGCCAACGGCTCCGGCTTGGGCAGCGGGATGGACTCGTTCAGGTCGATCGCGGCGACGCCGGGCAGCTTGGCGGCCTTGAGCACGTTGCCGGTGGGGACCTGGACGCGAAGGTAGCCCACGCCGTCCACCTGGTTGCCGATCCGGCCGCCGAGCTTGCGCAGCTCGTCGGCGACCTTCCCGGCCTTGCCCTTGTCGGTGGCGACGATCAGCACGACGTCCTTGGCGCCCTTGGCCTTGGCCTCGGCGAGCAGGTCGAGGTCGTGCGAGCCCAGCGTGTCGGCCGGCGCGGACTTGGGTGTGTCCTGGTCGGAGGGTCCGGGCGCCGCGCTGGCCGTGCCGCCGCCCGCGAGGGTCACGGCGCCGACGGCCACGGCCGAGGCGAGGAGACCGGCGGAGGTGCGCCGGCCCCGGGATGAGGGTCTGATCACGTTCTCTTCCTCCAGAGAACAGGGCCCTGCGATGTGGGGCACACGTGAGCGAATCCTGTGTGGGCGGCTCGCCCCGTGTCACTAGTCAGGACCTCGTTGTAATGAGGCCGTGATATTGACTAATGCGAATTGACTAATTGTCCGTTCGGCCAATTGTCATCAATTTCGGTCCGGCCCGACCGACCGGATCCGGTCCATTCCGGACTCCGGTACGAGCACCGGCTGATCGATCAGCTCCGGGGCCTGCGGCTGCCGGGGCGCCACCTCGACCTGGGCGGGCGTACCCAACTCGCCGCCGGAGACCCCCAGGTCGGCCAGCTTGCGGGCGCTGACCAGCACCCGCGCCTCCAACGAACCGACGGCCCGGTTGTACGCGGTCACCGCCGAGCCCAGTGCCCCGCCCAGCTTCCCGACGTGGTCGCCGAGGGTGGCCAGCCGGCCGTACAACTCGCGGGCCAGCGAGTGCACCGCCACCGCGTTGCGGGCCAGCGCCTCCTGCCGCCACGCGTACGCCACCGTGCGCAGCAGCGCGACCAGCGTGGCCGGGGTGGCCAGCACCACGTCGCGGGTGAACGCGTGCTCCAACAGCGTCGGGTCGCGTTGCAGGGCCACGTCGAGGAACGGGTCCGCCGGCACGAAGAGGACCACGAATTCGGGCGTCTGCTCGAATGCGGTCCAATAGGACTTCGCGGCCAACGCGTCGACGTGCGCCCGCAACTGGCGGGCGTGCCCGTCCAGGTGACGGTCCCGGGTGGCCTCGTCCCGCGCCTCCATCGCGCTCAGGTACGCGTCGAACGGCGCCTTCGCGTCGACCACCACGCTCCGTCCGCCGTGCAACCGGACCACCAGGTCCGGGCGTACCACCTGATGGTCGGTCGCGGCGGTGACCTGCTCGGCGAAGTCGCAGTGCTCCAGCATGCCGGCGGCCTCGACGATCCGGCGCAGCTGGTGCTCGCCCCACCGGCCGCGCACTTGCGGCGCGCGCAGTGCCGCCACCAGCTGCCGGGTCTCGGTGCGCAGCTCGCCGGAGACGCCGGTCATGGCCCGGACCTGCTCGCGCAGCTCCGCGTACGCGTCGACCCGGTCGTGCTCCAACTCGGTCATCCGCTGTTCGTAGCGGCGCAGCGTCTCGTGCAGCGGTGCCACCGCGCGCGCCACCGCCTCCTGGGACTGGGCGGTGGCCTCGTAGGACAGCGCCCGCATGGACTGCTCCAGCCGACCCTCGCCCTCGCGGGTGGCGGCCAGGGTCGCGTCGAGCCGAGCGATCTCGGCCGCCGACCGGGCGCGGGCGGCGTACCAGCCCACCGCCCCGCCGACGCCGAGGCAGACGACCACCACGGCCAGCGTCGAAGGATCCACGTCAAAGAGCATGCCAAACGGGTACGACGGGAGCACCTCAGACACGTTCCGGGCGGCTGTTGGCCGGCGGAGCTATCGTCGTAACCGTGACTTTGATCCTGCTCCTGTTGGTGGTCCTGCTCGTCGGCGGCCTGCTTTGGATGCGCCGGGAGAGCGCGGCGCGCACCGAGCGGGAGCTGGCCGACGCCCGCGCCGACGCGCAACGCTGGTACGAGCGGCTCGGTGGCCAGGTGATGAACCTGCACGGCGACGAGCCGGCGGTGCGTCAGGCCCTGGTCGACGCGGGCGAGCGGTACAACGCGGCCGGTAGCCAGCTGGAACAGGCCCGGACGGCCCGGCAGTACCAGCTCGCCCGGGAGACCGCGCTGGAGGGTCTGAGCTACGTCCGCGCGGCGCGCACCGCCCTCGGCATCGACCCGGGCCCGGAGCTGCCGCAGCTTGCCGCCGCGCAGGGCGCCGGCACGCTCACCAAGGAACGTTCGGTCGACGTGCAGGGGCAGACCTTCAAGGCCGGCCCGCAACCCGGCCGGGACACCCCCTACTACTACCCGGGCGGCCGCTACCAGGGTCGCCCGGTGCCGGCCGGTTGGTACTCCACCCCGTGGTGGAAGACCGCGCTGGGTGCCGGCGCCGGCGTGCTCGGCGGCATGCTGATCGCCGACGCGCTGTTCTCGCCGGCCTTCGCCGACCCGGGGTTCGGCGGCTGGGGCGACGGCTACCAGGAGGGCTTCGCCGACGGGCAGGGCTTCGACGGCGACGGCGGCGGGTTCGACGGCGGCTACGGCGACGACCAGGGCTTCGGCGGCGGCGGTGACCCCGGTGACTGGGGCGGCGGCGGCGACTTCGGCGGCGGTGGCGACTGGGGTGGCGGCGACTTCGGTGGCGGGGACTTCTGATCGGGTCCCGCCGTCGCTAATCCGTGGTCGGGGGCGGGCCACCGTGCCCGGCGCGGCCCGGCAGGCTTGATGTCCGCGCCGGGCACGGCGACCCGCCCGACCGGGGGTGCGGCGCCGCGCGTGGTGCGGCGGCCCGCCCGGCAAGGGAGGGGCAGCCGGTGGCCCGATGGTAGGGGTGGCCGGATGTACCGGGGACCCGCGCCGGGGCAGAGTTGACGGCGTGAGCGTGCAGACAGGAACGCCGGCCGAGACCACCCCGGACGGGCAGCAGTTGGCCGACCCGGCCCGGAACCGCCGGGCCTGGCTGATCGGCCTGGTCGTCGCGGCCGTCTCGGCGGCGCTGGCCAACACGATCGCCCAGGCGGTCGGGGAGTACCACTGGTGGGCCGGGTTCATCCTGGTGCCCGGCGCGCTCATCGCGGCCTGCGCCGGCCCGTTGCTGATCCGCGGCCGCGGTGCGGCCTTCTTCGGTTACCTGGTGGCCTGGATCGGCGGGTTGGTCCTCGTGGTCGGCGCGCTGCTGATGGCCGGGGCGATGGGTCGCGGCTGGCCGTTGATGATCACGCTGCCCTGCCTGGCGGTGGCCGGCACCTACGGTTGGCGGTCGACGCATCCCCTGGTGCGCGGCCTGCACCGGTCGGTGGCCCTGCTGGCGCTGGTGGCCGCCACCCTCGGCCCGACCTTCCTGCTGCTGCGCGCCGGCTGGGTCGACTTCGGCGCGACCGGCTGGTGGGGCGCGCACATGATGGCCGCCGGTGCGGTGGTCGTCGCCAACGCGATCGAGCTGGCCCGCCACCGCATGCCCTACCGCCTCCAGGCAGTCACCCTCTCCCTCGGCCCCGCCGTCGTCACCCTCCTTTTCGGCCTCCGCTTCCTCCGCGGCTGGTAACCCGGCGGTCAGAAGGCGCAGGCGATCACCAGTTCGGGGGTGCGGTCGGGGAGGTAGTCGAGCTTGGTGATCCGGCCGGCGGACCGCAGGTCGTCGGCGACCAGCGCGAGTCGTTCCAGCATCGGTGCCGGGCCGAGCACCTCGGCCAGCGGCACCTCGGTACGCATCGACAGCTTCCGCTCCGACTTGGCCCGACGGACCTGGGTCAGCGCCGCCCCGGCCAGCCGCAGCAGCTCCGGGTCACCGTCGACCGCCGACCGGGCCACCTCGGGCCGGGTGGGCCACGGCGAACGGTGCACCGAGTCGTACCGCCACCAGGACCAGACCTCCTCGGTCACGTACGGCAGGATCGGCGCGAACAGTCGCAGCAGCGTGGACAGGGCGGTGGCCAGGGCGGCCCGGGCCGACACCGCGGCCGGCCCGTCCCCGTAGGCCCGGTTCTTGACCAACTCGATGTAGTCGTCGCAGAAGGTCCAGAAGAACGCCTCGGTGGCCTGCAGGGCGGCGGTGTGGTCGTACCCGTCGAAGGCGGACGTGGCCTGCTCCACCACCGCGGCCAGACCGGCGAGCATGGACCGGTCCAGCGGCTCGGTGACCTCGGACCTGGCCGCCTCGGCGGCGCCCAGCCCGAGCGCGAACTTCGACGCGTTGAGCAGTTTGGTGGCCAACCGCCGGCCGATCTTGATCTGCGCCGGGTCGAAGGCGAGGTCGGTCCCGGGCCGGCCGCTGGCCGCCCAGTAGCGCACCGCGTCCGAGCCGGACTGCTCCAGCAGCGCCATCGGGGTGACCACGTTGCCCTTGGACTTCGACATCTTCTTGCGGTCCGGGTCCAGGATCCAACCGGACAGCACCGTGTCCCGCCAGGGCAGCGTGCCGTGCTCGAAGTGCGACCGGACCACCGAGGAGAACAGCCAGGTACGGATGATCTCCTGCCCCTGCGGGCGCAGGTCCATCGGGAACACCCGGGCGAACAGGTCCGGGTCGGTCTCCCAGCCGCCGACGATCTGCGGCGTCAGCGACGAGGTGGCCCAGGTGTCCAGCACGTCCGGGTCGGCGGTGAAGCCGCCCGGGACGCCCCGCTGGTCGGCGGTGAACCCGGCCGGCACGTCCGAGGCCGGATCCACCGGCAGCAGCGCCTCGTCCGGCGTGATCGGGTCGGCGTAATCCGGGTCGCCGGCGTCGTCGAGCCGGTACCAGACCGGCACCGGCACGCCGAAGAAGCGCTGCCGGCTGACCAGCCAGTCGCCGGTCAGGCCGCCCACCCAGTGCTCGTACCGGTGGTGCATGTGGGTCGGCACCCAGGTCAGCTCGCGGCCCCGGGCCAGCAGGTCGGCGCGCAGGTCGGCGTCCCGGCCGCCGTTGGCGATGTACCACTGCCGGCTGGAAATGATCTCCAGTGGGCGGTCGCCCTTCTCGTAGAACTTGACCGGGTGGACGATCGGTCGCGGCTCGCCGAGCAGGTCGCCCGAGCCGGCGAGCAGCGCGACGATCTCCCGCCGGGCGGCGTTCACGGTCTTCCCGGCCAGCGCGGCGTACGGCTCCGCCGGCACCCCGGCCAGCGCGGCGTACGGCTCCGCCGGCACCCCGGCCGGCGGACCCGCCAGCAGCCGGCCGTCCCGGCCGATGATCACCCGGGTGGCCAGCCGCAGCTCCCGCCACCAGGTCACGTCCGTGAGGTCGCCGAAGGTGCACACCATCGCGATGCCGGTGCCCTTCTCCGGGTCGGCCAGCCGGTGCGCGTGCACCGGCACCTCGACGCCGAACAGCGGGGTCCGCACGGTCCGGCCGACCAGGTCGGCGTACCGCTCGTCGTCCGGGTGGCAGACCAGCGCGACGCAGGCCGGCAGCAGCTCCGGCCGGGTGGTGTCGATCTGGACGGCGGTGCCGCCCGGGCCGGCGAACCGCAACCGGTGGTACGCGCCGGGCCGTTCCCGGTCCTCCAGCTCGGCCTGCGCCACCGCCGTGCCGAAGCCGACGTCCCACAGCGTCGGCGCCTCGGCCTGGTACGCCTCCCCCCGGGCCAGGTTGCGCAGGAACGCCCGCTGGCTGGTCGCCCGGGCCGCCCGGCCGATCGTGGTGTACGTCAACGACCAGTCCACCGACAGCCCGAGCCGCCGCCACAACGCCTCGAACACCTGCTCGTCGGAGGCGGTGAGCCGTTCGCACAGCTCGACGAAGTTGCGCCGGGAGATCGCGGTCGGGTCGGCCCGGCGGGCGTCGTCGACCGGGGCGTCCGGCGGCTGCCAGTCCGGGTCGTACGGCAACGCCGGGTCGCACCGCACGCCGTAGACGTTCTGCACCCGGCGCTCGGTGGGCAGCCCGTTGTCGTCCCAGCCCATCGGGTAGAAGACGGTGCGGCCGCGCATCCGCTGGAACCGCGCCACGGTGTCGGTGTGCGTGTACGAGAAGACGTGTCCCACGTGCAGTTCGCCCGATACGGTCGGCGGCGGGGTGTCGATCGCGTACACGTCGGCCCTACGCCCATCCGGGCTCGGCGCGTCTGACGCCGCGCCGCGACCCCGAATAGGCGCTTTCGACCGGTCGAACGCGTACGTGCCCGCTTCCTGCCAGCGGCGCGACCAGGTCTCCTCGAGCCCGTCCAGGGACGGCCGCTCGGGAACCCGGTCACGCCCGGTCCTCGCCGTATCGGTCATCCGGCGATGATAGTCCGGCCCGGCGGGCGGTCCGCGAGAGTATTTCCGGTGGTCACACCAGGCTGTCGCGCCACTCGTGGTGCAGGGCGGCGTAGCGGCCGTCGGGCCGGGCGGCCAGCACCGCCGGCGGGCCGTCCTCGACGACCCGGCCGGCCTCCAGCACCAGCACCCGGTCGGCGATCTCCACGGTCGAGAGCCGGTGGGCGATCACCAGGGCGGTGCGGTCCCGCAGGATGGTCCGCAGCGCCCGTTGCACCAGGCGTTCGCTGGGCACGTCCAGCGACGAGGTCGCCTCGTCCAGGATCAGCACCACCGGGTCGGCCAGGAAGGCGCGGGCGAAGGCGACGAGCTGGCGCTGCCCGGCGGAGAGCCGGCCGCCACGGCGGTGCACGTCGGTGTCGTACCCGTCGGGCAGGGCGGCGATGAAGTCGTGCGCGCCGATCGCCCGGGCGGCGGCCTCGACCTCGGCGTCGGTCGCGTCCGGCCGGCCGAACCGGATGTTGTCGGCGACGGTGCCGGTGAACAGGTGGTTCTCCTGGGTCACCAGCACCACCGCCCGGCGCAGGTCCGCGTCGGTGATCCGGCGCAGGTCCACCCCGTCCAGGCTGACCGTGCCGCCGGTCGGGTCGTAGAACCGGGCGACCAACTTGGCGATCGTCGACTTGCCGGCGCCGGTGGCGCCGACCAGCGCCACCGTCTGTCCCGCCGGGACGGACAGGTCCAGCCCGGGCAGGATCAGCGCGCCCGCCCGGTAGCCGAAGGTCACCCCCCGGAACTCGACCCGGCCCCGGCCGTGACCCACCGGCAACGCGACGGGCCGCTCCGGCTCGGGCACCGCCGGCTTCTCGTCCAGTACGCCGGAGAGCTTCTCCAGCGCGGCGGTGGCCGACTGCAACGCGTTGTAGAACTGGCTCAGCTCCTGCATCGGCTCGAAGAACCGGCGCAGGTAGAGCAGGAACGCGGCGAGCACGCCGACCTCGGTGTGCCCGTGCAGCACCCGCCAACCGCCGTAACCGATCACCACGGCGATGGTGACGTTGCCGATCAGCTTGATCGCCGGCGAGTAGATGGCGATCAGCTGGAACGCCCGCTGGTTGGCCCGCCGGTAGTCGTCGTTGACGGCGTGGAAGATCGCCTGGTTGCGGGGTTCCCGACGGAACGCCTGCACCGCCCGGATGCCGCCGAGCGACTCCACGAAGTGCACGATCACCAGCGCGACCGCCTCCCGGGTACGCCGGTAGGCCAGTTGCGAGGCGGTGGCGAACCAGCGGGAGAGCCAGAGCAGGAACGGGAACGCCAGCAGGGTCACCAGCGCCAGCGGCGGGTCGAGCCAGAGCAGGATGCCGGCCACCGAGACGATCGACAGCACGGCCAGCACCAGGTCGTCGATGCCGCCGTCGACCAGCTCGGCGATCGAGTCCATGTCGCTGGTCAGCCGGGCCACCACCCGGCCCGAGGTGTAGCGCTCGTGGAAGCCCACCGACAGCCGCAGGAAGTGCCGGTACACCCGCTGTCGCAGGTCGAGCAGGGCGGCCTGGCCGATCCGGGCGGACAGGGTGAGGAAGCCGCGCCGACCGGCGTACTCGGCGGCGATGGCGGCCAGGAACGCGACGGCGACCGCGACGAGCGGCCCGGCGTCACCCCGCCGCAACGGCGGCACGGCCCGGTCGATGCCGAGCATCACCAGGTACGGCCCGGCCATCCCGGCCGCGTTCTGCACCAGCAGCAGGGCCACCGCCGCCCCGATGGACCGCCGGTACGGGCGCAGCAGCGAGCCGAGCAACAGCCGGCTGCGGCTGCGCAGCCGGGCCACGGCTCGGGTGCCGGACTCCTCCGCCGCGGTCCGGTCGGCGTCCGGTTCGACGGCCAGCCCGCGCCAGCCGCCGACGTCGACGGTGACGGTGCCGGCCGGTGCGACCGACTCGCCCGCCCGAGGGGCGGGGATCGAGGGGCCGGTCGGCTGGCCGGCGGTCATCGGCTGACCAGCCCGAGCGTCCCGACGCCACCGACCGAGGTGCCCGACCGGGCCGGCGGCGCCTCCAGCGCGGTCGCCGTGGCGTCGGTGGCGGACAGCGCCGCCCGGTACGCCGGCACGGTGGCGAGCAGTTCGGAGTGCGTGCCGACGGCGGCGATCCGGCCGTCGGCCAGCAGCGCCACCCGGTCGGCCAGCGCGACGGTGGACGGCCGGTGCACCACCAGCAGCGCGGTGGTGCCGCGCAGCACCCGGGCCAGGGCCGCCTCGACCAGCGCCTCGGTGTGCACGTCCAGCGCCGACAGCGGATCGTCCAGGACCAGCACCCGGGGCCGGCGCAGCACCGCCCGGGCCAGCGCCACCCGCTGCCGTTGCCCGCCGGACAACGACAGGCCCTGCTCGCCGACCCGGGTGTCCAGGCCCCACGGCAGGTCGTACACGAATTCGGCCTGGGCCACCGCGAGCGCGGCGCGGACCTCCTCCTCGGTGGCGTCCGGGCGGCCCAGGGTGAGGTTCTCCCACACCGACATGGAGAACAGGGTGGGTTCCTCGAAGGCCACGCCGACCACCCGGCGCAGCGAGGCGAGTTCGATGTCGCGCAGGTCCCGACCGTCCAGGGTGATCCGGCCGCCGGTCACGTCGTTCAGCCGGGGCACCAGGGACAGCAACGTGCTCTTGCCGCAGCCGGTCACGCCGACCAGGGCCAGCGTCTCACCCGGGCGGATGCTCAGGTCGACGCCGCGCAGCACCGGCTCCGGGTTGCCCGGGTAGCCGAAGGTGACCCCCTCGAACCGCAGCGCCCCGCCGACGTGGCCGGGGTGCAGCGCGGTCGCGTGCGGCCGGTCGACGATGGCCGGAGCGGTGTCGAGGACCTCGTGGATCCGGTCGGCGGCGGTGGCCGCCTCCTGGGCGTTGGCGATGATCCAGCCGAGCGACTCGATCGGCCAGATGAGCATCAGGTGCAGCGACACGAAGGCGACCAGTTCACCGATGGTCAGCTCGCCCCGGCTCGCCGCGACCGCGCCGGCCACCAGCACCGCCGCCAGGGTCAGGTTGGGCACCAGGTCGAACTGGGCGGAGGTGCGGGCGAGCAGGGTGTTCCGGCCGACCGCGGTGTCCCGCAGGGCCCGTGCGCCCGCGCCGAACCGGTCGGCCATCTCGTCCTGCCGGCCGAACGCCTTGACGGTGCGCAGCCCCTGCGCCGACTCCTCGACCAAAGTGGCCAGGTCGCCCTGCTGGTCCTGCAACCGTCGACTGGCGGTCAGGTAGGAGCGCCGGAACCGGCGACTGATCAGGAACAGCGGCACCGCGCCGGCGGCCACCAGCGCCCCCAGCAGCGGGTGCAGCCCGATCAGCAGGCCGACCACGGTGAGGTAGGTGGCGACGTTGACGATCAGGAAGATCAACCCGAAGGAGAGGAACCGCCGGATCACCGCCAGGTCGGTGGTGATCCGGGAGAGCAACTGCCCGGACTGCCACCGGTCGTGGAACGAGACCGGCAACCGTTGCAGGTGGGCGTAGAGCTCGTTGCGGATGGTGGCTTCCAGGTCCACCGCCGCCGACGACTGCGTCCAGCGACGGACGAAGATGAGCACCGCCTCGGCGAGTCCGAGCAGCAACGCCAGGGCCCCGAGGCGAAGCAGCCCGCCCGGTTCGTGGTGGGCGATCGGACCGTCCACCACCCGGCGGACCACCATCGGCACGGCGATGCCGGCCGCCGTCGCGGCGACGGCGGCCAGCAGCAGGCAGCTCAGCTGCCCCAGATAGGGACGGACGTAGCGCCGCAGGCGCCAGAGGTTGTGCAGGTGGCGCGGACCCGTGACGACCGGTGGGGTGGCGTCGTGGTCCCGATCGGGAGGCACCTGTGCACGGTAACGGTGAATGCCCGAGTCGTAACAGTCAGCTTGCCGTCAACCGCCGTTCGTGACCGAGAAGCCACTTCTTCACATCCAGCCCCCACCGGTAGCCGCCGAGGCCGCCGTCGGTGCGTAGCACCCGGTGGCAGGGCACGAACAGGGCCACGGCGTTGCGGGCACAGGCGGTGGCCGCCGCCCGGACCGCCGCGGGCCGCCCGGCCAGCGTGGCGAACGCCGTGTACGTGATCGGCTCGCCGGGTTTGACGTCCCGCAGCACCCGCCAGGCGTGGGTCATGAAGGCGCCGTCGGTGTGCTGTTCGACCGGCACCGGGTCGAGCGCCGCCAACTCACCGTCCAGATAGGACCGTACCGCCGCGGTGATCGGCCCGAGGTCGGACCGGAGCCGGACCGGCGCGCGCAGCCGCGGATGCACCCGGGCCAGCAGCGCCTCGGTGTCGCCGTCGAACGCGGCGGCCCGGACCGCGCCGTCGGCGCTGACCAGGACGGTGAACGGACCGGCGGGAGTGGTCATCGTCGTGCCGTACAGGTGGTTCATGGGATCTCTCTTTCCGGTTGTGGTGCCCGGTCGTCGGGGCGCGTCGGACCGTCGGTCAGCGCGCGGCCCAGAGCCGGATCACCGCGTACGAACGCCAGGGCCGCCAGCGCCGCGCGTGGTCGGCCAGGGCGCGCGGGTCGTCGGGCAGGCCGAGCGCCGCGGCGCCCTGGCGGACGGCGAGGTCGGTCGCCAGGAACGCGTCCGGGTCGCCGATGCCGCGCATGGCCACGTAACCGGCGGTCCACGGGCCGATGCCGGGCAACGCGGTCAGCCGGGCGACGGCCTCGTCGCGGTCGGCGCCCGGGTCGAGGTGCAGGTGCCCGTCGGCGACCGCCCGGGCCGCCGCCCGGATGCTCTCCCGGCGGGCGGCCGGCATTCCGAACGCCGAATCCGGCAGTTCCAGCACCTCCGCCGCCGACGGGAACGCCCGCAACGGCGTCCCCCCGGCCGGCTCCGCCCCGGCCGGCTCCGCCCCGTCCGCCGCCGGGCCGGTGGGGAGGTCCGTCCGGGTGGTGGCCGCGGCGGTCAGCCGGGCCAGCACGGTACGCGCGCCGGCGACCGAGATCTGCTGGCCGACGATCGCCCGGACGGCCATCTCGAAACCGTCCACCGAGCGGGGCACCCGTACCCCCGGGTCGGCGGTGATCCGCGCGGCCAGGGCCGGGTCGGCGGCCAGCGTCGCGTCCACGGCGGCCGGGTCGGCGTCCAGGTCGAGCAGCCGGCGGCAGCGGGCCACCGCGGGCGCCAGGTCCCGCAGGTCGGTCAGGCGCAGGGTCGCGGCCACGTGGCCGGGCAGCGGCGTGAGCGCCACCTCGGCGCCGCCGTGCGGCAGCCGCAACCCCCGGCGGTACGTCCCGTCGGCGACCTGCTCCACCCCCGGTACGGCGCGCGGCGCGAGGAAGCCCAGCAGCGCGTCGACGTGCAGCGGCGGCCGGTACGCGAGCCGGAGCGAGATCGTCCCGCCCCCCGGCCCGTCGGAGCGCCGGGGTGCCGCGGCGCGCAGTCGGGACGGCGGCACCCCGTACACCTCGCGGATGGTGTCGTTGAACTGACGCACGCTGCCGAAGCCGGCCGCGAACGCGATCTCGGCGAGGCCCAGGTCCGTCGTCTCGACCAGGATCCGGGCGGTCTGCGCCCGCTGCGCCCGGGCCAGCGCCAGCGGCCCGGCCCCGAGCTGGTCGGTCAACATCCGGTGCAGGTGCCGTTCGGTGTAGCCCAGCCGGCTGGCCAGTCCGGGCACCCCCTCCCGGTCGACCACGCCGTCCCCGATCAGCCGCATCGCCCGGCCGGTCAGGTCGGCGCGGGCGTCCCACTCCGGCGAGCCGGGTGCGGCGTCCGGGCGGCACCGGCGGCAGGCCCGGAAGCCGGCCCGCTGGGCGGCGGCCGCCGAGGGGTAGAACCGGACGTTCTGCCGCTTCGGGGTGGTCGCCGGGCAGGACGGCCGGCAGTAGATGCCGGTCGAGGTCACACCCGTGTAGAACCACCCGTCGAAGCGCAGGTCACGGCTGTCGACCGCGCGGTAGCACCGTTCGAAATCCAACTCCACGCGATCGATGATGCCCCCGCCGGCACCGCCCTGGCTCGCGGAAATCGGACGTCACCATGCTCGCGGTCGATAGACGGTCCCGCCGCTCGTGACCGTTCGTCGGCGGGCCGGTCGAGCCGCGTAGACTTGCCCGCCGTGAGTCTCACCATCGGCATCGTCGGCCTGCCCAACGTCGGGAAAAGCACCCTTTTCAATGCTTTGACCAAAAATGACGTCCTCGCGGCGAACTACCCGTTCGCCACGATCGAGCCGAACGTCGGCGTGGTGGGGCTGCCGGACGAGCGGTTGGCCAAGCTCGCCGAGATCCACGGCTCGCAAAAGATCATCCCCGCGCCGGTGTCGTTCGTCGACATCGCCGGCCTGGTCCGCGGCGCGTCCAAGGGCCAGGGCCGGGGCAACGCCTTCCTGGCCAACATCCGGGACGCGTCGGCGATCTGCCAGGTGGTGCGGGCCTTCTCCGACCCGAACGTGGTGCACGTCGACGGCAAGGTCTCACCGGCCGACGACATCGAGACGATCAACACCGAGCTGATCCTGGCCGACCTGCAGACCATCGAGAAGGCGCTGCCCCGGCTGGAGAAGGAAGCCAAGCTCAAGAAGGACCGCGCGGCGATGGCCGCCGCCGCGAGGCAGGCCGCCGAGCTGCTCAACACCGGCACCACCCTGTACGCGGGGGCCATGGACGCCGGCATCGACACCGCCGAGCTGCGCGAGCTGCACCTGCTCACCACCAAGCCCTTCCTGTACGTCTTCAACGTCGACGAGGACGAGCTGGCCAACGCCGAGTTCCTCGACGAGCTGCGGGCGCTGGTCTTCCCCGCCGAGGCGGTCTTCATGGACGCCAAGGTCGAGTCCGAACTGATCGAGCTGCCCGAGGACGAGGCCCGCGAGCTGCTGGAGTCGATCGGCCAGTCCGAGCCGGGTCTGGACCAGCTGATCCGGGTCGGCTTCCGCACCCTGGGCCTGCAGACGTACCTGACGGCCGGGCCGAAGGAGGCCCGGGCCTGGACCGTCCCGGTCGGCGCGACCGCGCCGGAGGCCGCCGGGGTCATCCACTCCGACTTCCAGCGCGGCTTTATCAAGGCCGAGATCGTCTCGTACGAGGACCTGATGAACGCCGGTTCGATGGCCGCCGCCAAGGCCGCCGGCCGGGTCCGGATCGAGGGCAAGGACTACGTCATGCAGGACGGCGACGTGGTCGAGTTCCGCTTCAACGTCTGACCTGCGCTCCAACGGCCTGCCGCTCGGCGTCCGGGTGCGGCGGAGGGGCGCGGTGACGTGGTCGCCCGCACGCTGTCCCGCAGGGTCGAAGTCGTCGGCGCAGAGCCGGATCTACGCTTAACGGGTGGCGTTATTAACGCGGCGCGTTAGACTCGGTCCGTGATCCGTTCATTCGGGAACCGGGACACGGAGCGACTATGGCAACGCGAGCGAGTCAGGACCCTCGATTCTCGACTGCTCCGGAACGCCCTGCGAAAGCTCGCGCTGATCGACGCTGCTGTCACCCTGAGTGACCTGAGCGTTCCGCCGGGCAATCGCCTGGAGGCGCTCGCTGGTGACCGTAAGGGTCAACACGGCATCCGGATCAACGACCAGTGGCGGATCTGTTTTGTCTGGACGGAAACCGGCCCGGAGGACGTCGAGATCGTGGACTACCACTAGGGAGGTGGATCAGATGAGCAAGCTGGCCCCAATTCACCCCGGGGAGGTGCTGATGGAAGACTTCATCACCCCACTCGGGCTCACTCAGAACAAGGTTGCACTGGCCGTTGGCGTGCCGCCTCGCCGGATCAACGAGATCGCCCACGGGAAGCGGCGGATCACGGCCGATACAGCCCTCCGTCTCGCCCGCTACTTCGGCACCACGGACCTGTTCTGGATCAACTTGCAGAACCGGTTCGACCTTGAGGTGGAGAGGGACGCCCTTGGCGATTCCCTCGACAGCATCCAACCGCTTAAATCGGCGTGATGAGCTGCTGGAGTTGATCGGCCAGGCCGAGCCGGGTCTGGACCAGCTGATCCGGGTCGGCTTCCGCACCCTGGGCCTGCAGACGTACCTGACGGCCGGGCCGAAGGAGGCCCGGGCCTGGACCGTCCCGGTCGGCGCGACCGCGCCGGAGGCCGCCGGGGTCATCCACTCCGACTTCCAGCGCGGCTTCATCAAGGCCGAGATCGTCTCGTACGAGGACCTGATGAACGCCGGTTCGATGGCCGCCGCGAAGGCCGCCGGCCGGGTCCGGATCGAGGGCAAGGGTTCGCTCAGCAGTGGTAACACCATGGTATGGTCGCGAAATGGCGAGGACGAAGAAGGTCACGATCACGCTGCCGGCAGAGTTGCTGGAGAGCATGAAGACACATACCGACAACGTCTCCGGCTACCTCACCGAGCTGGCCGAGCGGGCCGAGCGGCGCAGACTTCTCCGCGAGGAGTTGGACCGCTACCAGGGCGAATTCGGGACGTTCACTGACGAGGAGATGGCCGAGGCTCGGGCGCTCCTGCACGGGGCAGAGGAGATCGGGCGTGCGGCGTGAGCCTTGAGTCGCTGGTGTTCGACTCGCAAGGCTTCACAATGTGGATCGAACGGGACCGCAAGGTGATGCGACTGCTGGAGCAGGCGGAGCGTGATGGGGTCGATCTTGCCATGTCGGCCGCCATGATCATCGAGGTCTCCCACTCCGGCGTGGACGTCGCGCGGCTGACCTGGCTGCTATCTCGGATCAGGGTGGAGGCGGTGACGAAGGAAAGCGCCCGCCGCAGTGCGGAGCTGTTGAAAGCGGCAGGGCTTCATGGGTACAAGTACGCCATAGATGCCATGGTCGCCGAGGTGGCGTTGCGACTACCCGCGCCGGTGGCGGTTTTGACATCCGATGTCGATGACATCGTCAAGCTGTGCGGGCAGCGGGTTCGGGTCATCGGGCTGTAGGTGGGCTTTCGACGGCGCAGGTGTTTCACGTCTGTTTGATCGGCGACGCAATCTGGTGGAGTTTCGCTGCAACGGCACTCGGCGTTTCGTACATCGTGTCCGCGTAGCCCGGGGCGACGGCTGTCCTCCGGGTCTCACCGAGGCCCGGCCGGCTCACCGCTCACCGACCAGGGCGAGCACCAGCCGGGCCTGTTCGATGAGTAGCCGGGTCTGCTCGACGGTGAGCAGGTACTCGACCGACCGCTCGTCGGTGAACTCGAAGAGCACCACCGGGAGCGCCGGTGCCGTGGCGGGCTGCTCCAGCCACAGCCGCAACTGGACGGCCACACCGGGCAGGGCAACCGGGTACGGCGCCGAGCAGTGGATCCCCTCCATCCGGCAGATAGCGGCCCGCGTGCACCACTGCGGATGCTCCGGACCGTCCGGCGCCCCGGCCAGCGTCAGCGGCACCTCAACGGGCGGGATGCCCGGTACGGGGATCTGGTGGGTCACCTGCGGCCGGTCCGGCAGGCTGGCCGTGTCGAACTCGTACGCGCTGCCGCACGGTCGAGCGGCCAACGGACCGGCCGGGATGTGCAGCGGGGTGAGGCCGGTCCGGATCACCGCGGCGATCAGGTCGGTCAGGTGCTCGCGGCAGGCGTAGCCGTGACCGACCAGCGACGCATACGCGTCGGCGCCGGTGGGCCGGTAGACCTCGATCATCTGCATTCCGGGCTGACCGCACCCGGGCAGGTCCGGGATGATGCGCCGGACCGGCGGGCCGCCCGGCCCGATCGGCCAAGCGCCGGGACGAGTGAGGTCGAAGCCGTCGCCGCACCGCATGCCGCCGCCGTCACCGGCCGTTCGGTACGGGGTGAGGCCGGCCGCCGTGATGGCCGACTCGATGGCCGCGACGTGTGCCTGACACGCGTGCACCGAGCCGTCAGGGCTGCCGTCGGCCCGGCTGCAGATCTCGATCCGGATGGTGGCCGACTGCCCGCAGCCGGGCAGTTCAGGGATGATGTGCATGGGTCGCCTCCAGAGGCGATCAAGGGCCCGGCCGGTGTTGCAGTCACCGCGTCTCCGTCTGTCAGAGGGGACGGATAGTCCGCAGGTAGTCCGTGAAGGTCCGGCGACGTGAATCGAGGGTCGACTGCGAGCTCTTCTGTCACAGTAGGCCAACCTGTTCATCCTGTCTATTGAATGAACAGGCTGGACAGCATGGTGTGGCTGGACAGGTGGCACCGTGACGACATGATCGATCCTTGGTCACCTCGCTCGTTCGCTGAGCAGTTGGCCGATGCGCTACGGGCCAAGATCGACAGTGGTGAGTGGTCGCCTGGACGCAAACTTCCCGGAGAGGTCACCCTGGCGCAGACCTACGAGGTGGCGCGCGGCACCGTGCGGGCCGCGCTCGATCTGCTGCGTGAAGAGGGTCGGGTGGTCACCTTCACGGGGCGCGGCACGTTCGTCACGCCCGAGGCCACCGGGGATCCTGGCGCCCAATAACTGTCCAGACTCAGCTCCTGCGACCGGGCACCAGCCTGTTCAGGTCGAGTTTGATCGGGAACGGGGCGGAACTGCACAGTTCCTGGCGGTGAATCCCCGTCGGCGCGTAGGACAGCGTCGGACCGTCGAGTTCGTACGCGTGGACGACCGGAGACCCACCCTCGTCCTCGACGCGCCAGTAGTGCCCGATACCGGCTTCCGCGTACTTGCGTAGCTTGACCGTCCGGTCACGGTGCGCCGACTCCGGCGAGACCACCTCGACGACCAGCAGAACCTGTTCGGGCGTGTAGCAGGTGCGGTCCGGATCGTAGGGCGCCGTCGTGACAAGAACATCCGGTTCGGGGCGGTTCCACTCGTCGAGCCGGATCGTCATCTCCCGCTCGACCTCGATCCCGGCCGGCGCCTGTTCCGCGAGGGAGAGCACCAGCGCGGTGACGATCCGAGCATGCCAGGACCGCTGAGGGGACAGCATGAAGACGAGGGCACCGTCGATCAACTCGGTGTGACGCGGCGCTTGGGGAAGGTGGTCGAGGTCGTCGGCGAGCCATCCCTCAGGCCGAGGCGGGCGCATCCACTCGGGCACCGCGGTCATGCTGTCACCGTAGCGTTCGGTAAATAGCTTCCTGGGCTGCTGGCTCAGCGGTGTCTTGCGTCCGTTCAGCTGGGCGGGGTCGGCGGCGTGCTGTCGACCAGGGCGTAGTGGCGCAGCCGTACGGGTCGGCCCTCGGGACTGGTCCATGCCGCGGTGGTGGAGTGGGTGTGCCGCCAGCCGGTCCGTTCGTAGAGGACGACGGCGGCGGCCGACCGGGGGGCATCGACGATCTCCAGGGTGAGGTCGGACCGGTGCTCGGCGGCCCATTCGCGGGCTTTGTGCAGCAGCCTGGTCGCCAGGTTGTAGCGCCGGGCGGTCGGTGCGACGAACAGACGGCTGACCTCGGCCCCGGTCGCGGGGACGGCGCCTGGGGACACCACACGGTGGACGGCGACGTGGCCGACCACGGTGTTGTCGCCGGTCTCGGCGACCCACCCGTGCAGGGCGTTTTCCGGGGCCAACCATCGAAGCGGGTCGGCGGGCCAGTTGAGCGGATAGCCGTCGAGGCGGTGTACGTCGCCGAGAACCGGAAGGCACCGGCGCAGGTCCGCCGGTTCCCGGTCCCGGATGGTCAGGTCGTCCATCCGGCCATCCTCGCGGTCCGGACCGTCATGGCGCGCACCGGGCACGTGCGCGGCGCCGGAAAAAGGCGGCGCGCCGCCGCGGTGCCCGTGCCAAACTCCGGGCGTGGACGACGTCGAGATTCCCGCTCCGGGGCTGCTGCTGCGGCCCTGGCGGGTGGACGACGCGCCGGCCGTCCTGGCGGCGCTGACCGACCCGGCCGTCGAGCGGTGGAACGCCCAGGGCGTCACCGACCTGGAGCGGGCGACGGACTGGATCCGCCGCCGGGCGGACTGGAGCGACGGCAGCCACGTGTCGCTGGCGGTGACCGATCCGAGCGGTGAAACGCTCTCGGGGGCGGTTTCGCTGCACCAGATCCGCGGTGACAACGCGGCGGTCGGATACTGGACCGCCGCCGGTGCCCGGGGTCGTGGCGTCGCCTCGCGGGCGGTCGACGCCCTCACCACCTGGGCCTTCGGCGAGCGTTGTCTGCACCGGATCGAGATCGTCCATGCGGTCGCAAACGAGGCGTCCTGCCGCGTCGCCACCCGCGCCGGCTACCGCCTCGAAGGCACCATGCGCGAATCCCACCGCTACGGCGACGGTCGCCGCCACGACGAGCACCTGCACGCCCGCCTCGCCACCGACACCTGACGCGGCACCGTAACGATCGGCGCGATCCTGGCGCCGAGGGGCTGTTCCACGCCACGTTCGGGAGGCGATCAGAGTCTGCGCAGGGCGAGCAGGGCGATGTCGTCGGCCGGGTGCTCGGCGTCGAGGGTGGCCATCACCGTCGCGGCCACCGTGTCGACCGGGGCCTGCGGTACGGCCGCCACCAACCGGGCGACGCCGTCGTCGAAGACTTCGCCGCGCCGCTCGACGAGCCCGTCGGTGTACGCGACCAGGACCGCGCCCGGCGGGAAGTCGACCGTGGTGGTCTGCCGGCGGGGGTCCCGGTTGCCGATGCCGAGCGGCGGGTCGATGTGCGCGGCGACCACGCTGGTCGGTCGCCCCGGCACGGCCAGCACCGGTCGGGGATGCCCGGCCAGCGAGACGCGCATGGTGGACCGGTCCGGCGAGATCATCACGTACAGGGCGGTGGTGAGGCTGCCGGCCTCGAAGTGGACCACCTTCCGGTTGAGCAGGGTCAGTGCCTCCGCCGGGTCGTCACAGACCAGGGCGTACGCGCGCAGCGCGCTGCGGACCCGACCCATCACCACCGCGGACTGGAGCCCGTGTCCGGAGACGTCGCCGACGACCAGGCCCACCCCGCCGGAGGGCAGGGTGAAGACGTCGTACCAGTCGCCACCAACCCCGGAGGCGTGGCCGGGCACGTACCGTCCGGTCATTTCCAGGCCCGGCAGGTCCGGCAATTCGGTGGGAATCAGACTCCGTTGCAGGGCCAGCGCGGCGGCGTGGTCCAGGCTGTTCGCGCGGGCCCGGCTGGCCAGGCTGACCCGGTCGGCCACCAGCTCCAGCAGGCGTACGTCGTCCGGGGTGAACCGGCGGGGTGTGAGCGAGCCGACGTGCAGCACGCCGACCAACTGCCCCTGTGCGGTGATCGGCACGCCCAGCAAAGACCGGATGCCGGTGTCCAGCAGGATCGGGTTGACCACCCTGTCCGAGGTGAGGTCCTGGATGATCACCGGTCGCTGGGTGAGGGCCACCTGACCGGCGAACCCGCGACCGACCGAGACCCGGAAACCCTGCCGGACCTCCTCCTCCAGGCCCTTCGCCGCGGTGGCCACCAGTTGCTGGGCGCGTACGTCGAGCAGGAGGATCGCGGCGGTGTCGACTTGGAGCAGGTCGCGTACCCGGTCGAGCAGTTCGTCGAAGAGGTCCGCGACGTCGAGCCGGGACAGCGTGGCGTCGGTCACCGCCTCGATGCGACGTAACCGCTGCTCTTCTCCTGGTGCTTCTGTACGGACCACCCCAGGATCGTAGTTGCGTCGCGGCAATTTCTGCTCGTGACGGCCGAGATGCTCTCGGGAGGCGGCGTCACGACCACATGTGGGTCATGGCGGGCGAACGGGGCATGACCGGTCCGCCGGCGGCCAACTCGGACATCCCGCTGGCGACCGCGGTGCATCAGAAGTCGAAGCTGCGGATCGCCGCCGCGCCCTCGCCGGCCGTCTCCACGAAGAAGGCGACCAGGCTCTGGTAGTAAGGCTCCAGGTAGTCGAGGTCACCGTCACCGTCCCAGAACCGGGGGTAGACCGGTGAGCGGATTCTGGCACCCGGATACGACACCTCCGGGATGCGCGGTCGCGCGGTCGGATCGGGATCCGCGACGCGTGCCGCGTCAGGAGGGAGGCGGACGGTCAGTCCCCGAGGGACCGGCGGACAGGCGGTAGACGGAGACGTGCGAGCGCGAGTCGGCGGTGAACTCGGCGCCGGACCAGTCGGCGTGCCGGCTCTCCAGCTCGAAACCGGCCAACTGCCCCATGAGGTCGAGTTCCGCCGGCCAGATGTACCGGTGCGGGCTGCGGAACAGCTGTGCCTCGGTGCCCTCGCCGAACCGGAAGTGGTGCGACACCACGTGCTGGTTCAGCACGTCGTAGGTGTCCAGGCCGATGTAGTCCGGCTCACAGTGCCAGACGGTGGCGCGCTGGCCCGGCGGCAGCTTGCGCAGCTCGGGCACCCAGAGCTCGATCACGAACCGACCGCCGGGACGCAGGTGCCGGGCGGCGTTGCGGAAGCAGGCCACCTGCTCGGCCTGGGTCAGCAGGTTGGAGATGGTGTTGTAGACCAGGTAGACGAGGGTGTACTCGCCGGGGGCGGAGGCGGTCGCCATGTCGCCGACGATCACCGGGATGGTCGCCTCGTCGACCTTGGCGCGCAGTCGCTCGATCATCGGCTCCGACAGTTCGATGCCGGTGACCGGCACCCCACGTTCGGCCAGCGGAACGGCCACCCGCCCGGTCCCGATCGCGAACTCGAGCGCCCGTCCGGCACCGGCGAGTTCGGCGAGGCGCCGCGCGGTCGGTGTCAGCACGTCCGGCGCGAACATGCCGGTGCCCGGGGTGTCATAGCGCCGGGCCGTGTCGGTGTCCCAGATCTTCGCCTGCTGCATGTCGCCCACGATCACCGGCCGCGCGGTCCGCTGTCCAGGTATTTTCGCGCGGCCATCGGACCGTCCGCGGAGGCTCAGGTCCGCAAGGAGCCGGTCACGTTCGGACCACCCGACCAGTAGAAGCACCGGACTCCCCGGTCACCGCGGTCCCACGCCTCCCGCGAGGGCGCCCGGAACGTGTCCCGGGTGGACTGTCGGAAAGCCACCATGAGTCACGGTTGTCGCGTACGGGATACGAGGGTTAACTGGCGGCGCCTGAACCGAACGCGGCTGATCAGCCGTATAACGGATCGGCACCGCGACACCGTACGCCCGGCGCTCGCGGTGGCCACGGGCAACGACCCGCGTTGCCAGCCTTCGCACCCAAAGGGGCCCCTGGTTTGTCGTTCAACCCGCGTTCCTGGCAGTTGTCGTTCCGGAGCCGGCCGTCCACGCACGGCGATCCGCCGGTGACGGACGCGTCCCCGGTGACGCCGGGCGACGGTCCGCCGACGGACACGGCAGCCCTCGCCACCGCGGCCACCGACGCGGTCGCCGGTACCGGCACCGACGCGGACACCGGCGGCGGCCGGCGGGGGGCGCGGCTCGTGGTCACCCGGTCGACCACCGTGCTCGCGGCGGTGTTCGTACTGGCCGCGCTGGTCCTGCCGAACGCGGGCGTGCCCCTGTCGCTCGGCGCGTTCCTGCGCATCCCCGTCGAAGGGCTGGTCGTCGTCGCGCTGCTGCTCGTCCTGCCGGGGACGCCGCGCACGGTGCTGGCGGCGCTGTTCGGCGCGGTGCTCGGCGTGCTGACCGTCGTGAAGATCGTCGACTTCGGCTTCTACTCGGTGCTCGTCCGGCCGTTCGACCTGGTCCGCGACTGGAGCCTGTTCGCCGACGGGTACGGCTTCGTCCGGGACTCGTTCGGCCAGCTCGGCGCGGTGGGCGCCGCGACCGCGGCGGTCGTGCTGGCCGTGGGCGTACCCGTGCTCATGACCCTGGCGGCGCTGCGGTTGGCCCGGGTGGTGCGGCGGCACCGGCGGCCGGCGGCCGGTACGGCGGGCGCCCTGGCTGCCGCCTGGGTGGTCTGCGCGGTGTTCGGCGCGCAGCTCGTGCCGGGTGCGCCGGTCGCCGCGAGCAGCGCGGCCGGCCTGGCCTACGGTCGCACCCTCCAGGTCCGGGACGGCCTGCGCGACCGGCAGGTGTTCGCCGGCGAGGCGGCGGTGGACGCGTTCAAGGAGGCCGACACCGACCGGCTGCTGTCCGGCCTGCGCGGCAAGGACGTCATCGTCTCGTTCGTGGAGAGCTACGGACGGTCGGCGGTCGAGGACCCGGAGATCTCGCCCCGGGTGGACGCCGCGCTGGCCGCCGGGACCGAGCGGCTGAACGCCGCGGGGTACGCGTCCCGCAGCGGCTGGCTCACCTCGCCGACCGCCGGCGGCGGGAGCTGGCTGGCCCAGGCAACCCTGCTGTCCGGGCTGTGGATCGACAACCAGCAGCGGTTCAACGACCTCGTCACCAGCGACCGGCTCACCCTGACCAGTGCCTTCAAGAAGGCGGACTGGCGGACGGTGGGGGTGATGCCGGGCATCACGGCGGCCTGGCCGGAGGGGTCCTTCTACGGCTACGACCAGGTCTACGACAGCCGCAAGCTCGGCTACAAGGGACCCAGCTTCGGCTGGTCGCCGATGCCGGACCAGTACACCCTCGCCACGTTCCAGCGGGCCGAGCGCGGGCGGACGGACCGACCGCCACTGATGGCGGCGATCCCGCTCACCTCCAGCCACGCGCCCTGGGTGCCGCTGCCCCGGTCGGTCGACTGGCACGAGGTCGGCGACGGCTCGATCTACGGGCCGATGGAAGCCGCCGGGAAGAACATCGACGACGTCTGGCCGGACCCGCACAAGATCCGTGCCGAGTACGCCAAGTCCGTCGAGTACTCGCTGGACACGTTGGTCTCCTATGTGGAGAAGTACGGCGACGACAACCTGGTCCTGGTCTTTCTCGGCGACCACCAGCCGGTGCCGGTGGTGACCGGGGCCGGTGCCGGCCGGGACGTACCGATCACCATCGTCGCCCGGGATCCGGCCGTGCTGAACCGGATCGCCGGCTGGGGTTGGCAGGACGGCCTGAAACCGTCGCCGCAGTCACCGGTGTGGCGGATGGATGCGTTCCGGGACCGGTTCCTGACCGCCTTCGGGACGCCCGGCGCGGCCGCCCGTTCCCGGCACTGAAAGCGGGTCGGGCAGGATGGGGCAGAGGTCCACGATCACGAGGAGCGTCCGCGATGCCCGCAGCCGAACCGACCATCCTCGCTACCAGCATGGGTTTCGACCGGCGCGGTCGAGGCCCGTACGACCTGGACCCGGGTCGGGTCTTCGACTGTCTCGCGGAGCTGGCCGGTGCCGGCGCCGACGAGCCGGTGAAGCTCTGCTGTCTCGGGCAGGCCAGCGGTGAGTCGACGAGCTGGCTGACCGCCGTCTACGGCGCGTTCGCCGGCACCCGGTTCCGGGTTTCCCACCTCAATTTGTTCCCCATGCCGAACCTGGCCGACATCCGCGCCCACCTGCTCGACCAGGACGTGATCTGGGTGGGCGGCGGCAGCGTCGCCAACCTGATGGCGCTCTGGCGGGTGCACGGGCTGGACGAGATCCTGCACGACTGCTGGCAGGCCGGAGTGGTGCTGGGCGGCGTGTCGGCCGGCTCGATCTGCTGGCACACCGGCGGTCCGACCGACAGCTTCGGCCCGCGGCTGCGCCCGTTCACCGACGGGTTGGGGTGGCTGCCGTACGGCAACGGGGTGCACTACGACAGCGAGAAGCAACGCCGGCCGTTGATGCACCTGCTGGTCAACGCCGAGGTCTTCCCGGTCGCGCACTGCACCGACGACGGGGTGGGGCTGGTCTACCGGGGGACCCGACTGGCCGAGGCGGTCGCGGACCGCGAGGGCGTCTTCGCGTACGAGGTGAGCCGCGCCGCCGACGGCACGGTGACCGAGACGGTGATCACCCCGCGCCTGCTCGGCTGAGCCCGGCCGCCCGGCCGGGGCCGTTCCCCGATCCCCGGCCGGGCGGCGGGCCCGGTCAGGAGATGTAGTGCAGGATCACGTTGTGCACGTGGTGGCTCTTCTGGTCGCCGCGGAACTCGACCTCGTAGGTGTGCGCGCCGACGTGGATGGCGATCGCCCCGGTGGAGAAGAACGACCCGCCCCAGGACTTGTTGCTGACCACGCTCACGCTGGTGATCTTCGAGTACGGGATGCTGGTGATCGCGAACCGCTTGCCGACGAACGACTTGTCCTGGATGATCACCCGCCGATCGGTCAGGCCGATGAACCCGGTGCCGGTGCCGATCGCGTCGTAGACCGCGATGATCTCCTCGCCGTCGAGCAGACCGCTCTGGATCTGCTGGAACTGCTCCCGCCGGTCATAGGTCACGTTAGCCATGTCCGCGAGGGTAGGAGGTCCGTGCCAGTGCCGGCCCGGGTGGCGCGGACGGCGGTGGTGCCGGAGGATCAGTCCTCGTCGTGGGTCAGGGCGCGGTGGACGTCCTCGATCCGGGCCGCGAGGGTGACCTCACGGTCGGTCAGCTCGTCGCAGTCCCGGGGAGTGATCTTGATTTGGGTACGCCCGTCCAGCCGGCGGATCTCCGGCCGCAGGTTCAGCACGTCCGCCGCGATCTTGGTGCGTTCGGTCAGCTCGGCGTGCTGGGCGTCGGTCAGCACCAGAGTGCGCTTGATCAGGCACCCCTCGCGGATCCAACCGTCCAACTGCGCGAGCGCGTCGTCGAGGTGATCCCGCTCGGCCCTGCTCCACAGAGCGCGTATCACCACCGCACCTCCCGGGCGTCGTTGCCGGCTCGTGGCCAAATCGTCGCCATGTCGTTGTCTTGACCGGTGAACTCTAGTCTGTCGGGTGACCGTGTCAGTGCCAAGGCCCACACTTCCGGGTTGTGCTGGCCATGAGGATGATTCCGGTACCCGAACCGGCGATTGATCTGGCACCCTTGACCGCCGTGTACACCGAACGGGCGAAGGATGGCGGCGGCCGCCGGCGGGAGGATCGGTCCGTGCAGGTGGTGGTGGGTGCGGCGATCGTCGCCGCGGGCCGGGTGCTGGCCTGTGCCCGGGTCAATCCCCCCGAAGTAGCAGGTAAGTGGGAGTTTCCCGGCGGCAAGGTCGAACCGGGCGAAACCGAGACGGCGGCCCTGGTCCGCGAGTGCGCCGAGGAACTCGACGTACGGGTCGAGGTGGCCGGCCGGGTCGGCCGGGACGTGTCGATGGCGCACGGCCGCGCGGTGCTCCGGGTGTACCTGGCCCGGCTGGTCGGCGCGGACCGGCCGCGGGCGCTGGAGCACGCCGGGATGCGCTGGCTGGCCGCCGATGAACTGGACAGCGTCACCTGGCTGCCGGCCGACGTGCCGGTGGTGGCGGCCCTGCGCCCCCTGCTCACCGCCGAGCCGGAGCGCCCGGACCGGGCCGGCGGCGGATAGCCCAAGGACCGGCGACCTGAAAGCCGCCGGTCCTTGACCGGTGAGAACGGACAACCCGTCGAGAGGCGGATCAGTCCTGGTCGGGGTGCGCGTAGTTCAGCCCGTGACTGGGCAGCGGGAACTGGACATCCTCCCCGAACGGGGACGGCGCGGCCGGCCGGTCGAAGGTCAGCTCGGTGATCGGGAGCTTGCCGGTCCCGTCCACCGGGGGCTTCTGCGGCTGCGGCACCTGCCGGTGCCAGTTCACGCCGCGCTCGGCCTGCTCCTCCGCGACAACGTCGTGGGACGCGCCGTGGGTGTGCGCCCCGCCGGGCGCGTGAACCGCCCCGAGGTCGCTCGGGTCACGGCGAGTGCCCTGGTCGTGGGCGTGCTCGCCCTTGCCGCGTCGGAAGATCTTGCTGCCTAGCCACACAACTGGATCGTACCTGCGGTCGACGACGCGTTCCTTCATCGGGATGATGGCGTTGTCGGTGATCTTGATGTGTTCGGGGCAGACCTCGGTGCAGCACTTGGTGATGTTGCAGAACCCGAGACCCTGTTCCGCCTGGGCGTACTCCTTGCGGTCGGTCTTGGCGTCCAGCGGGTGCATGTCCAGCTCGGCGGCCCGAATGAAGAACCGCGGCCCGGCGAACGCCTGCTTGTTCTCCTCGTGGTCACGCACCACGTGGCAGGTGTTCTGGCACAGGAAGCACTCGATGCACTTGCGGAACTCCTGCGACCGCTCCACGTCGACCTGCTGCATCCGGTACTCGCCCGGTGCCAGGTCCGCCGGCGGCGCGAAGGCCGGGGTCTCCCGGGCCTTCTCGTAGTTGAACGAGACGTCGGTGACCAGGTCCCGGATGATCGGGAAGGTCCGCAGCGGGGTGACCGTGACGGTCTCGGACTCCTCGAAGGTCGACATCCGGGCCATACAGCCCAGCCGGGGCATGCCGTTGATCTCCATCGAGCACGAGCCGCACTTGCCGGCCTTGCAGTTCCACCGGCAGGCGAGGTCGGGTGCCTCGGTGGCCTGCAACCGGTGGATGACGTCCAGGACCACCTCGCCCTCGTTCACCTCGACCTGGTAGTCCTGCAGGTCGCCGCCGGACTCGTCGCCCCGCCAGATCCGGAATTGGCGCTTGGTACCCATTACTTGCCCGCCTCCTCAGCGAGAGCGTCCTGCGTGAGGGCGTCGAAGTCGGCGAGCTCCTCGTCGGTCAGGTACTTGGCCAGCTCGGCCCGGTCGAAGAGCTGGATCAGCTCCGCCCGCATCTTCGGCAACGGCTGGTGCGCGAGGTGCACCTTCTCCCCGTCGAGCGAGCAGACCAGGTTGACCTTGCGCCAGTCCGGCACCATCGTCGGGAAGTCCTCGCGGGTGTGACCGCCGCGCGACTCCTCCCGCTCCAACGCCGCCTTGGCGGTGCACTCCGAGACGACCAGCATGTTGCGCAGGTCCAGCGCCAGGTGCCAACCCGGGTTGTACCGGCGGCCGCCGGTGGCGCTCACCTTCGCCACCCGCTCGCGCAGCTCGGCCAGCCGGACCAGGGCGTCCTCCAGCTCACCCTTGCGCCGGATGATGCCGACCAGGTCGCCCATCACCGCCTGCAGGTCCTGCTGCAGCTTGTACGGGCTCTCGCCGGTCTCCCGGTTCAGCGGGGCGAGCGCGGTCTCCACGGCCGCCTCGGCGGCGGTGACGCCGACCGTGGGGCGGGCGGGCAGCTCGTCCACGTACCGGGCGGCGTGCTCGCCGGCCCGCTTGCCGAAGACCAGCAGGTCCGACAGCGAGTTGCCGCCGAGCCGGTTGGAGCCGTGCATTCCGCCGGAGACCTCGCCGGCGGCGAACAGCCCGCGTACGGTGCCGGCCGCCGCGCCGGAGTCCGGGTCGACCTCGACGCCACCCATCACGTAGTGGCAGGTCGGGCCGACCTCCATCGGTTCCTTGGTGATGTCGACGTCGGCCAGCTCCTTGAACTGGTGGTACATCGACGGCAGTCGGCGGCGGATCTCCTCGGCCGACTTGCGGGAGGCGATGTCCAGGTAGACGCCGCCGGCCGGCGTACCGCGGCCGGCCTTGACCTCGCTGTTGATCGCGCGGGCCACCTCGTCCCGGGGCAGCAGCTCCGGCGGGCGCCGGTTGCTGTCCGGGTCGGTGTACCAGCGGTCCGCCTCCTCCTCGGTCTCCGCGTACTGCTTGCGGAAGACGTCGGGGACGTAGTCGAACATGAACCGCTTGCCGTCGGAGTTCTTCAGCACGCCGCCGTCGCCGCGGACCGACTCGGTGACCAGAATGCCCTTCACCGAGGGCGGCCAGACCATGCCGGTCGGGTGGAACTGGAGGAACTCCATGTTGATCAGCGTCGCGCCGGCCCGCAGGGCGAGCGCGTGCCCGTCGCCGGTGTACTCCCAGGAGTTCGAGGTGACCTTGTACGACCGGCCCACCCCGCCGGTGGCCAGCACCACCGCCGGCGCCTCGAAGAGCACGAACTCGCCGGACTCGCGGTAGTAGCCGAACGCGCCCGCCACCCGGTCGCCGTCCAGCAGCAGCTCGGTGATCGTGGTCTCGGCGAACACCTTGATCCGCGCGTCGTACGAGCCGAACTCGGCCTTGTCCTCCTGCTGCAGCGAGACGATCTTCTGCTGCAGGGTACGGATGAGTTCCAGGCCGGTCCGGTCACCGACGTGTGCCAGCCGGGGGTACTCGTGCCCGCCGAAGTTGCGTTGCGAGATCTTGCCGTCCTTCGTCCGGTCGAACAGCGCCCCGTACGTCTCCAGCTCCCAGATCCGCTGCGGCGACTCCTTCGCGTGCAGCTCGGCCATCCGGAAGTTGTTCAGGAACTTCCCGCCCCGCATGGTGTCCCGGTAGTGCACCTGCCAGTTGTCCCGGCTGTTCACGTTGCCCATCGCGGCGGCGGCGCCGCCCTCGGCCATCACCGTGTGCGCCTTGCCGAACAGCGACTTGGAGATGATGGCGGTCTTCTTGCCGGCCAGCCGGGCCTCGATCGCCGCCCGCAGGCCGGCGCCACCGGCACCGATGACGACGACGTCGTAGTGGTGTCGTTCGATTCGCGTAGTCATGTCGTTTCAGGCCCTCAGTTGATGAACCGCAGGTCGGGGAACCAGCCGGCGGACAGCGCCATGATGTAGAAGTCGGTCAGCGCCAGCGTCCCCAGGGTGATCCAGGCCAGCTGCATGTGCCGGACGTTGAGCTTGGAGACGAACGTCCAGAACCGGTACCGCACGGGGTGCTTGGAGAAGTGCTTGAGCCGGCCACCGGCGATGTGCCGGCAGGAGTGGCAGGAGACCGTGTACGCCCACAGCATCACCACGTTGCCCAGCAGGATCACGTTGCCCAGGCCGAAGCCGAAGCCCTTCGGGCTGTGGAACGCCAGCACCGCGTCCCAGGTGTTGATCAGGGAGATGATCACCGCGGCGTAGAAGGCGTACCGGTGCAGGTTCTGGCCGAGCAGCGGGAACCGGGTCTCGCCGGTGTAGGTCTTGTGCCCGTCCGGCACCGCGCAGGCCGGCGGCGACAGCCAGAACGACCGGTAGTAGGCCTTCCGGTAGTAGTAGCAGGTCAGCCGGAACAGCAGCAGGAACGGCAGGGTCAGCGCCGCGTCCGGGATGATCCACCAGCCGGGCAGCAGCTGGCCGAAGTGGGCCGCCTCCGGCACGCACCGCGCGGTGACGCAGGGGGAGTAGAACGGGGTGAGGTAGTGGTACGCCTCGACCCAGTAGTTGTTGTGCATGAAGACCCGGACGGTGGCGTACGCGACCCAGGCGCTGAGTCCGACCACCGTGATCAGCGGCGCGAACCACCAACGGTCGGTACGCAACGTCTTCGCCGCGATGGCGGCGCGTGGTCGCACCCGCCCCGGCTGCAGGGCCGGCGGAGTGGCCGACTTCGTTGTCATGTGAAAACTCCCTGACGGGGCCCGGTCTGGCTGACGGGCGCGAACGTTTCCTCCGGCGGGGCGCGCGGGGCAGGGGAGACCCGCGGCCGCGTCACCTACGCGCTGGCGCACCGCACCGGGGCCACCCGGCGCAGTCCGGTGCACACGTTACGCCGCACGTCGACGGCCGTATGCGCAAGGGAGTGTCGCGTGTGCCATGCCCGTTGGGAAGGCCCTGGCGGGCGTTTTGCGGGTGGTTGTGGAGAACTTCACTCCGAAGATCAGCGATGGCCGGGTCGGCGGATCAGCGATGGCCGGGTCAGCCGGAGGCGGTGCCGGTGAAGTTCCAGGTGGCGAGGTGCAGGGCCGGGGCGGTCCAGTACGCACTGTCCCAACTGTCCGGCTGTCGGGTGGCCTGCCGGCCGACCGCCCGCACCGCGCCGGGGGCCAGCCCGGCCGGGTACGACTGGGTGAACCGCAGGTCGCGGACCGGCCGGGTGACCTCACCGTTCTCGATCAACCACACACCGTTGCGGGTCAGGCCGGTGACGACCAGGCGCTTCGGGTCCAGCACCCGGGTGTACCAGAAGTCGGTGACCAGCAGCCCCCGGCGTACCCCGGGCAGCAGGGCGGCGGTGGCCGAGTCCACCACCGGACCGGCCACCTCGGTGACCGGCGGCGCGGTGACCGGATCGCCGGCCGGCTCCAGCCGCAGGCTCAGCGGCAGCGGCCCGAACGACGGCGCGGCCAGCGCGTTGCCGGTGGAGGCGGCCCTGGCCTCGGCGGCGGTCCGCCGGTCGTGCGCGACCGCGGCGGTGACACCCGAGTCGACCAGGGTGACCCGGCCTCGGGGCGTGCCCTCGTTGTCGAACGGCAACGCCGGTGTGCCGACCCCGTCGTCGACCAGGGTGAGCTGCCGGTCGAACTGCTCGGTACCGGGTTCGGCGAAGGACTGCCGGTCGTTGAAGTTCTTGCCGTTGAAGCCGTAGTAGGCGAGGTTCTGCAGGATGTCGGCGACCGCCGCCGGTTCGAGCAGGACCTCGTACCGGTCGGCGGGCAGCTCGACCGGGTCGACGCCGGCGCGCGCCTTCGCCGCGGCCCGGGCCCCCAGCACCGCGCCGTCCAGGTCGGCCAGCCGGTCGGCGGAGAGCCGGGCCACCCCGTCCGCGCCGGTGGCCCGGGCGATCCCGTCCATCGCCGCGTCGGCGCCGCGGCCGGTCACCGCCTGGCCGGCCGAGTTGACGAACGCGCCGGCCCGGTACGTCGTCCGGCAGAAGCCCGCGGTCTCCAGCCCGCCGGCCGCGGCCACGAAGGCGCGGACCCGTTCGGCCCGCTCGTCCGGCGACGCCTGCGCGGTCGGTTCGTCGAACAGGCCGGCGTGCCCGACCGGGACGGGCGGCGCCAGGCCCGGCCAGCCGGGATCGGGCGGGCAGAGCCGGGCGGCGGCGATCGTGCGCTCCACCAGGGCACGCAGCCCGTCCGGGTCGACCACGGTGCTGGAACCGGTGGCGGTCCGGCCGGCGAGGTGCAGCCGGAGCCGGACCGCGGTGGTCACGTCGGCCACGTTCTGGTGGATGGCCGAGTTGGCGAACCGGGTCAGCGCCAGCTCCGACCGACGGGCCGACACCTCGGCCTGCGCGTCCGGGCCGGCCAGCCGGCGGACCAACTCCACCACCTGCCCGGCGAGCTCCAGTTCGGTCGTCACCCGCGCACCCCCACCCGTACGTTCGTGAACCGGGCCGGCGCCGCCGGGTGCCCGGTGTGGCCGATCTGGCCCGGTTGGCCCTTGCCGCAGTTCGGCGTGCCCCAGGCGACGCTCTCCGCGGAGAGCATGTCCATCGACCGCCAGAACCGCGGGCCGATCCCGGTGTAGGTGGGGTTGCGCAGCATCCGGCCGCGCCGGCCGTTCTTGACCTCCCAGCCGATCTCGCAGCCGAACTGGAAGTTGAGCCGCTTGTCGTCGATCGACCAGGACCGGTTGACGTCCATCAGCACCCCGTCGTCGGTGGCGGCGATGATCTCGTCCAGAGTGTGCGGGCCGGGCTCCAACCCGACGTTCGTCATCCGCACCATCGGCAGCCGGGACCAACCGTCGGCCCGGACGCTGCCGGCGTAGTCCAGCCCGGCGACGGCGGCCGAGTCCCGGCCGGCGAGCACGCCGACCCAGCGCCCCTCGCGGACCGCGTCCCGCTTGGCGGCCGGGGTGCCCTCGTCGTCGAAGCCGAAGCTGCCCAGCGCACCCGGGATGGTCGGGTCGATGGTGATGTTCATCAGCTCGGACCCGTAGCGCAGCGAGCCGAGCTGGGCCAGGTCGAGCCAGGAGGTGCCGGCGAACGCGGCCTCCCAGCCGAGGATCCGGTCCAGCTCGATGGCGTGCCCCACGGACTCGTGGATCTGCAGGGCGAGTTGCTCGCCGCCGAGGATGAGCGTGGTCTCACCGGCCGGACACTGCGGCGCGGTGAGCAGCTCGCGCGCCTCCTGCGCGATCCGGGCCGCGTGCGCGGTCAGGTCGAGCGAGTCGACCAGCTCCCAGCCGGCGGTGCCGTACTGGCCGCGGTGGCTCGGGTAGGAGCGCCGCTGGGTCTCACCGTCGCCGACGGTGGTGGCCCAGATGCCCGCGCCGCACTCCCGGATGTGCTGGTCGATCCGGTGCCCCTCGCTGGAGACGAACCACTTGCCGGTGTCCCAGACCTGGTAGATCCCCTCGGCCAGGTCCGCGCCGTGCTCGGTCATCGTCCTGGTCGCGCCGGTGAGCAGGTCGCCCTTGTCGGACAGCGGCACGCCGAGCGGGTCGATCCGGCAGTCGGAGGACCAGCTGCCGGTGACCCCGGTGGCCGGGATCAGCCCGGTGCCGGGGCCGGGCACCCGGGCGCTCGCGGCGGCGATCTTCGCGGCCCGGGTGCCGGCCGCGCGGGCCGCGGCGTCGGTGAGATCGGGTACGGCGGAGAAGCCCCACCCCGAGCCGACCAGCGCCCGTACGCCGATGCCGGCGTCCTCGTGCTGGGCCAGTTCCTCGATCTCGCCGTTGCGGGCGGACATCGACTCGTACCGGCGGTGCATCACCCGCGCGTCGGCGTATCGGGCGCCGGCGTCCAGCGCCGCCTGCACCGCGGCGGTGGCCACGTCGAAGTGGGTCATGGCTGCGACCCTATGCGAGATCCGGACCGCCGGCGGCCCGGCGAGCGCGACGAACCGGGCGGGCGACCCCGCGTCCCGCGGTCGGCGGCCGGGCGGGTGTCGCGGTCAGCGGCCGGGCAGCAGCCGCTCGGGATCCAGGTCCACGGTCACCGGTTCAGTGAGCCGCAGGACGGTGCCCGGCTTGGTCACCGAGTGCGCGACGTAGTGCGGGCCGGAGCGCCGGTGCAGGTGCAGGGTGCCGGTGTCCTGCTCGACCAGCAGGTACCACGGGATGCCGGCGGCGGCGTAGTAGTGCATCTTGAGCACCCGGTCGGTCGAGGCGTTGCTCGGCGAGATGATCTCGCAGACCAGCTGGACCGCCGCGGCGTCGATGACCAGCTCCCTGAGATCGATGTCTGTGGTGATCACCAGGTCCGGGATGGCCAGTCGGCCGTGCTTCAGCCGGATGTTGACAGCCTCCAGCAGCTGTAGCCCGACGGATTCGGCCGCGGGTTCCAGGGCGTTGCCAAGCCGTCGCGAGATCCGCTGGTGCCATGGTGTGGGTGCTGGGGTCACGTACAGGCTCCCGTCGAAGAGTTCGACGCGTTCGGGGGTTTCGCCCAGCGCGAGGTACTCCTCCTCGGTCCACGGCCCGCCGTGTCCGAAAATCGCCGCGGTCATCCGCACCTCCGCTTCGTCACGCCCGACAGTTTCCCGCCCGGCCCGCACACCATCTCGGATATTACGGTGCGTGGCGTGTCCGTGTCCGGTCCGGCTAATGAGGGACCATCGGGTGAACCGTTCCGGCCTGCCGCGCGATCGGTGGGAAGGACTGTTTCGGCGGACCGGTCGGCCGGTGGTTGCCACCACCTCGGATATTTGTGGCGACGGTCCCGTCTCACCCATGCCCGGCGGTGACCTGGGCCGATGCCCGATGCGAACTCGTTACCCGACCCCCGCTGACAGGCTTCGTCTATGTAGCTTAGTTTCACCCCCTAAGCCGTTTTGCAGGTTACCTACGCCATCCCGGTCGTCGCTCGCTGAGCGTGACGGACAGGATATGTGCTGGGGCGATCCGCGAGGCGGACGGACGAGAGGGGAGGCGGCCCGTGGTCATGCCGGCATCGGCGCGGTCCGACGGCCCGTACCTGCAGGTCGACGACCTCAGGGTGCGGTTCACCACAGAGGACGGTGTGGTCCGGGCGGTGGACGGTGTCTCGTTCACCGTGGAGCGCGGACGGACCCTCGGCATCGTGGGCGAGTCCGGTTCCGGCAAGAGCGTGACCAGCCTGGCCATCCTCGGCCTGCACGACCCGATGCGGACGGAGATCAGCGGCGCGATCCGGGTCGGCGGGCGGGACCTGGTCGGCCTCGACGACGAGCAGATCCGCCGGCTGCGCGGCCGGGACATGGCGATGATCTTCCAGGACCCGCTGTCCGCGCTGCATCCCTTCTACACCGTCGGCCGGCAGGTCGCCGAGGCGTACCGGATCCACCACCCGGCCGCCGGGCGGGCCGCCGCGCGCCGGCGGGCCGTGGAGATGCTCGACCGGGTCGGCATCCCGCAACCCGACAAGCGGTACGACCAGTACCCGCACGAGTTCTCCGGCGGCATGCGGCAACGGGTGATGATCGCGATGTCCCTGGTCAACGACCCGGATCTGCTGATCGCCGACGAGCCGACCACCGCGCTGGACGTGACCGTGCAGGCCCAGATCCTGGACCTGCTGGCCGACCTGCAGGCCGAGTTCAACTCCGCGATCATCCTGATCACCCACGACCTCGGCGTGGTCAGCCAGGTCGCCGACGACGTGCTGGTGATGTACGGCGGGCGGGCGGTCGAGCACGGTGGCGTGGAGCAGGTGCTGCGCCGGCCGCAGCACCCGTACACCTGGGGGTTGCTCTCCAGCGTGCCGTCGTTGCGCGGCGACGCCGACGCGGACCTGCTGCCCATCAAGGGCAACCCGCCGAGCCTGATCAACCTGCCGGCCGGCTGCGCGTTCCATCCGCGCTGCCGCTACGCGGGGCGCAACGGCGACCGGTCCTTCACCGACGTGCCGGAGTTGCGGCAGGTCCAGGAGCGGGGTCACCTGGTGGCCTGCCACCTGCCGGAGGACGACCGGAAGCGGATCTACGCGGAGGAGATCGCACAGGTGGGAGTGGCTCGGTGAGCGCGAGGAGTGAGCCGGTTTTGCGAGCCCCGCAGTCGCGAACGGAGGCGCCGCTGTGACGGTGGACGAGCATGGCCCGGTGACCGAACCCGGCGCCGCGCCGGCGGAACCCGGCGGGCCGGACCGCGAGCCGTTGCTCACGGTCCAGGGCCTGACCAAACACTTCCCGGTCCGCGACGGGTTCCGGTCCGCGGGCGCGGTCCGGGCCGTCGACGGCCTGGACTTCGAGGTACGCCCCGGCGAGACGCTCGGCCTGGTCGGCGAGTCCGGCTGCGGCAAGACCACCACCGGCCGGATGCTGGTCCGGTTGCTCGAACCGACCGACGGCCGGATCGTCTTCGCGGGTCGGGACATCACCCACGCGGGCCGGTCGGCCCTGCGGCCGCTGCGCCAGGACCTGCAGATCATCTTCCAGGACCCGTACGCCTCGCTGAACCCCCGGCACACGGTGGGCCGGATCGTGGCGATGCCGTTGCAGGTCAACGGGATCACTCCGCCCGGCGGGGTGAAGCGGCGGGTGCAGGAACTGCTGGAGACGGTGGGCCTGAACCCCGAGCACTACAACCGTTACCCGCACGAGTTCTCCGGCGGTCAGCGGCAGCGGATCGGCATCGCCCGGGCGCTGGCCCTGCGGCCCAAGCTCATCGTCGCCGACGAGCCGGTCTCCGCGCTGGACGTGTCCATCCAGGCCCAGGTCATCAACCTGCTGCGGGACCTGCAGCGGGAGCTGGACCTGGCGTTCGTGTTCATCGCCCACGACCTGGCCGTGGTGCGGCACTTCTGCCAGCGGGTCGCGGTGATGTACCTCGGCAAGATCGTGGAGATCGGCGACCGGGCCGACATCTACGAACGGCCGCAGCACCCGTACACCCGGGCGTTGCTGTCGGCGATCCCGGACGTCACGAAGCTCGGCCCGGCGGGCCGGATCCGGCTGACCGGGGACGTGCCGACGCCGCTGAACCCGCCGTCCGGCTGCCGGTTCCGGACCCGGTGCTGGAAGGCCCAGGACGTCTGCGCCACCGACGAGCCGGCGCTGACGTCCCGGGACGGCGGCCGGCAGGCGACGGCCTGTCACTTCCCGGAGAAGGGGGTCCTGGCGTGACCGAGAACCGGATCGGTGGGCCGGTCGGGCTGGACGTGGCGGCCGACCCGGTGGAGCCGGGCGCGGCGCCGCCCGGCGTCACGGCCAAGGAGTTCGTCGGCCGGTCGCCCGGTCAACTGGCCTGGTTGCGGCTGCGGCGGGACCGGGTGGGCATGGTCAGCGGCGGCGCGTTGGTCTTCTTCGTCCTGCTGGCGGTGGCCGCGCCGCTGGTGGCCCGGGTGTACGGCAAGAGCCCGGAGGACCGGTTCAGCAAGCTGCTGGACCGCAACGGCAACCCGCTCGGCTACGCCGGCGGAATGAGCCCGGAGCACTGGCTGGGCATCCAGCCGCGGCTGGGCCGGGACATCTTCATCCAGATCGTGTACGGCCTGCGCACGTCGCTGATGGTGGCCTTCACCGCGGCGGTGCTGACCATCGCGTTGGGCATCCTGATCGGCATCGTCGCCGGTTACCTCGGCGGCAAGGTCGACGCGGTGATCAGCTGGTTCACCGACCTGACGCTGGCGTTCCCGTTCTTCATCTTCTGCTTCGCCTTCGTGCCGATCACGGTGGCCCAGTTCTACGGGCCCCGGGACCAGGAGGCGAGCTGGTTCCGGCCGCTGTTGCTGGTGCTGATCTTCGCGCTGTTCAACTGGACGTACACCGCGCGGCTGGTCCGTGGCCAGGTGCTGTCGCTGCGGGAGCGGGAGTTCGTCGAGGCGGCCCGGGCGTCCGGCGCGGGCCTGGGGCACATCCTGTTCCGGCAGTTGCTGCCCAACCTGTGGGCGCCGATCCTGGTGACCTTCTCGCTCAACGTGCCGGCCCTGATCACCGCGGAGGCGGCCCTGTCCTTCCTCGGCATCGGCATCCTGGAACCCACCCCCGACCTCGGCCGGTTGATCTCCGACAGCGTGGTCTACCTGCGGGACGACCCGGCGTTCACGATGACCGGCGGCGTCACCCTCTTCCTGCTGGTGCTCTCGTTCAACCTCTTCGGCGACTCGCTGCGCGACGCGCTCGACCCGAAGTCGACCCGATAGGCGGCCCGTATGTTCCGCTTCGCCATCAAGAAGGCGCTGCTGGCGATCAGTACGCTGTTCGCGGTCAGCGTGCTCACCTTCGCCCTGTTCTTCGCGGTGCCGACCAACCCGGCCGAGCTGATGTGCGGCAACCGCAAGACCTGCAGCACCGAACAGCAGCAGGCGATCGAGCGCCGGATGGGCCTGGACAAGCCGATCGTCACCCAGTACGCCGACTTCATGACGGGCATCGTGACCGGCCGGACGTTCGGCGAGGGCGACGGCGCGCGCAGGTGCCCGGCGCCCTGCCTGGGCTACTCGTTCCGCAACGACGAGCCGGTGACCGCGATCCTCGGTCGGACCCTGCCGGTCACGTTGAGCATCGTGTTCGGGGCCGCCGTGGTCTGGCTGGTCATCGGGATCAGCATCGGCATGATCTCGGCGCTGCGCCGGGGCACCGTCTTCGACCGGCTGGCGGTGGTTACGTCGCTGGTGGGCGCATCGATGCCGATCCTGCTGTTCGGACCGTTGCTGCTGATCATCTTCGTCTACGAGGGCGGCCTGCTGTCCTACCCGCAGTACGTCCCGCTCACCCAGGACCCGCTGAAGTGGGCGTCCGCCATGGTGCTGCCCTGGATCGCGTTGGGCTTCCTCAACTCGGCCTCGTACGCCCGGCTGTCCCGGGCGCAGATGCTGGAGACGCTCTCCGAGGACTTCGTCCGTACCGCCCGGGCCAAGGGCCTGGCCAAGGCGAAGGTCTACGGCCGGCACGCGCTGCGGGCGGCGATCACCCCGATCGTCACCATCGCGGGCCTGGACCTCGGCACCTACCTCGGCGGCACGGTGATCACCGAGACGATCTTCGGGTTCACCGGCCTGGGCAAGGCGTCCCTGAACGCGGCGATCAACCTGGACATGCCGCTGGTGATGGCCACGGTGTTGCTGGCCGCGGTCTTCATCATCGCCTGCAACGTGGTCGTCGACGCGCTGTACGCGGTGATCGACCCGAGGGTGCGGCTCGGGTGACGGTGCCGCCGGTCCGACGCGCCACCCGCGCGGACGAGGCGTTACCCGAAAGAAATATTCGATATTGATAATCAGCCCGGAGAATTTCTCCAGGATCGGGAGGGGACGATTTATGCGACCAAGACGTGCGGTGGCCGCCACGGGCATCGCGATGCTGCTCGCGGCCGCGGCCCTGGGCGGGTGCTCGAAGAACACCGGCGAGGGCGACTCGGGGCAGGAGGAGACCCAGCAGCAGTCCAGCGCGATCTCCACCGACCCGAAGGACTCGCAGGGGCCGGCCCCGGAGGTCGAGGGCGCCAAGAAGGGCGGCACCCTCAAGCTGCTCCTGGAGACCGACTTCGAGCACCTCGACCCGCAGCGGTCCTACCTGGTCAAGGCGATGTCGACCGAGCAGATGCTGGTCCGCACGCTGACCGCGTTCCGCGAGGACGGCAAGGGCAAGCTGACCCTGATCGGTGACCTGGCCGAGAACCCCGGCAAGGACGTCAACGGCGACTGCAAGAACTGGGAGTACACCCTCAAGAAGGGCGTCAAGTACGAGGACGGCTCCGAGATCAAGGCGGCCGACGTCGCGTACGGCATCGCCCGGTCGTTCGAGGAGTCGATCGACGGCGGCCCGACCTACATCCAGGAGTGGCTGGCCGACAACCCCGAGTACAACGCGCAGTACAAGGGGCCGTACACCTCCGGCAACGTCAACGTGCCGGGGCTGACCGTCGACGGTGACTACGGCCTGAAGTTCAGCTTCAAGCAGCCGCACTGCGACCTGCCGTTCGCCCTCGCGCTGCCGTCCGGCTCGCCGGTGCCGCAGGCCAAGGACACCAGGACCGAGTACGACCGGCGGATCTTCTCCTCCGGCCCGTACAAGATCAAGGAATACCTGAAGGACCAGCGGCTGGTCCTGGAGCGCAACCCGAACTGGGACCCGAAGACCGACCCGCTGCGGCACGACTACCCGGACAACATCGTGGTCGAGTTCGGCGCCCCGGCGACCGCGCAGACCGAGCGCATCCTGGCCGCCTCCGGCGACGACGCCAACACCGTCGCCTGGGAACCGGTCCCGCAGTCGCTTGTCGACCGGGTTCTCAAGGGCGACCAGGCGATCAAGGACCGGACCATCAACCGGACCGACCCGTTCGTCTGGGTACTGAGCATCAACAACGAGCGGATCAAGGACCTCAAGGTCCGCCAGGCGATCGGCTGCGCCCTCGACAAGCAGGGCATCCTGCTCACCCAGGGCGGCGAGGCGGCCGGCAAGCTGACCAACACCCTGCAGGCCGACACCACCATCGGCTGGAAGAACTACGCCGACCCGACCGGCTGCGGACCGACCGGTGACCCGGAGAAGGCCAAGCAGCTGCTCGGTGGCCAGAAGGTCAAGCTGGCCTTCATGTCCCGCAACACCGAGTACGGCCAGCAGACCGCGCCGGTGGTGAAGCAGAGCCTGGAGAAGGCCGGCTTCGAGGTCGTCGTCTCCAACGTGGACCGGCCGCAGCACAACCCGATCGCCCGCACCCGCGGCAACCAGTACGACATCTACATCTCCAACTGGGCCGCCGACTGGCCGAGCGGCGCGTCCACCATCCCGGTGCTCTACGACGGGCGCAAGCTCGGCCCGAAGGGCAACTCGAACGTCTCCTACTTCAACGCCGACGACGTCAACGCCGAGATCGACAAGGCGTCGAAGCTGCCGGCCGGCGAGGCGGGCGACGACTGGGCGAAGATCGACCAGATGATCCAGGAGAAGTACTACCCGGTCGTGCCGATCTACCAGTCCAAGACGATCAGCGTGCACGGCTCCAAGGTCGGCGGCCTGATCTTCTCCAACAACCTCGGCACCGAGGTCCTCTACAACGCCTACCTCAAGCAATGAGACCGGAGGGGTGGGCCGGGCCCGTCGTGGTCCGGCTGATCCCTTCCGGGTAGTCGCGGGGGTCACCTGTGCGGTTCCGGTTCGCCGGAGCCGCCGGGTGACCCCTTCGGCGTGCCGGGGGTCCGGCGGCGGGGGCGCTGCTCAGAGGTGCCGGCGGAGGAAGTCGAGTTCGACGGCGAGGAGACGTTCGGCGGTGCCGTCGGCGGCCATGTGGGTGGTGCCGGTCAGCGGGATCACGGCGTGCGGGCGGGCGGTCCGCAGCAGCGCGGCCGACAGGCGCAGGGTGTGCGCGGCCACCACGTTGTCGTCGGCCATGCCGTGCACCAGCAGCAACGGGCGGGCCTGCTCCGGGTCGCCGACCGGCTCGTCGGCCAGCTCGATCAGCGAGTGGTGGGCGTAGACGTCGGCGCTGTCCTCCGGCAGACCGAGATACCGCTCGACGTAGGCGGTGTCGTACAGCGCCCAGTCGGTGACCGGGGCGCCGGCGATGGCGCACCGGAACCGGTCCGGCCGGCGCAGCACGGCCAGCGCGGCCAGCCAGCCGCCGAACGACCAGCCACGCACCGCCGTACGGTCCAGGTCCAGGTCCGGGTGCTTGCCGGCCAGCGCGGTCAGCGCGTCGATCTGGTCGGCCAGGATGACGTCGGCCAACCGCCGGTGGATCACCTTCTCGTACGACGGCGCCACGCCGGGCGTACCGCGGTTGTCGACGGTGACCACCGCGAACCCGGCGTCGGCCCACCACTGCCGTTCCAGCCAGGCGGACCGGGTCGCCAGCACCTCCTGGTGACCGGGACCGCCGTAGACGTCCAGCAGCACCGGCAGCCGGCGACCGTCGACGTGGTTGCGGGGATAGAGCACCGCGGCCGGCAACCGGCGGTCGGTCACCCGGTCCAGCACCGGCCTCGGCGCGTACGGCGGCGCGGCGGCCATCGACCGCAGGCTGCCCACCTCGCTGCCGCCCCGCCACACCGTCCAGCGCACGCCCGCGTGGTCCAGCGACGAGGTGCCCACCACCAGCACGTCACCGCCGACGGCCGCGGTGTGCCAGCCCGGGTCGGTGGTGATCCGGCGGGCCTCGATCCCGCCCCCGCCGACCGAGGTACGCACCCGGAACAGGTGCTGCTGACTGGGCTCGCCCTCGCTCGCCTCGACCAGCAGGTCCGGTGCCGTGCCACTACCGGCGGCGAGCTGCCCGACCACCCGCCGGACGTAGAGCGACGGCGGGGTGAGCAGGGTCCCGTCGGCGAACAGGCAACGGGCGTCGTACCCGTCGTGGGCCAGCTCGCCACCGACCAGCACCCGCCCGTCGGGCAGGTGGCCCGGCGTGCCGGCCACCGGCTCCACCCAGCGCGGGTCGGCCAGCTCCGCGTGCACCTGCGTCTCCCCGGTACGCGGGTCGATGGCCAGCACCAGGCCGTGCTGCTGCATCCGGCGCAGCACGGTGATCAGCGGACCGCCCTCGGACCAGTGGACCGAGACCAGGTACGGGTAGGTCTCCCGGTCCCAGTGCACGTCCACCCAACCGTCGTCGAGGTCGAGCAGGTGCAGGCTGACCTCGGCGTTCGGGCCGCCGGCGCACGGGTAGGCGACCGCCCGGGGCGGGCGGGCCGGGTCGCCCGGGTCGTGCAGGTACCAGCGCGGCAGCCGGGACTCGTCGACCCGGGTCGCCAGGATCGACTGCCCGTCCGGTGCCCACCAGTACCCGCGGTGCCGGTCGAACTCCTCGGCGGCGACGAACTCGGCGAGCCCCCAGCTCACGCCGCCGTCCTCGCCGGCCAGCAGCGAGTCGGTGCCGTCCGAGTCGATCACCCGGAGCTGTCCGCCGGTCGGTTCGTCCCGGGCCGGGGCGCCGAACGGCCCCCGCCGGGAGGGTCCGGTCCCGGCCGGGCCGGTGGCCTCCGGGGCGGCGGCCGGCACGGTGACGTAGGCCAGCCGGCGACCGGCGGGATCCGGCCGCGGATCGATCACCGGCCCGACGGTGGGCACCTCGATCACGTCGCCGTGTACCAGGTCGGCCCGGAACAACCGGCCGCCCAGCGCGAACACGGCCACCCGGCCCGGCGGATCGACGACGTAGTCGGCGATGCCGGCGGCGGTCAGCCGCTGCCGCTCCCGGCGCTTCCGCTCGGCCGCCGGCGGTGCCGCGTCGCCGTGCGGGCCGAGCAGGACCGCCGGATCGGCGATCAACCGCTCGGTGTCGCCGGCCACGTCGTAGCACCAGAGCGAGTCCGCCGGGTCCTCCGGACCCTGCGAGCGCAGGAACAACACCCGCGAGCCGTCCGCCGCCACCGTCACCCGCCGCGGCGCGCCACGGGTGAACCGGCGGGTACGTGTGGCCAGCTCGGGAAATTCCACATCGCGATCGTAGAGCCGGGCGTTCGGTGATGGGGCTGAGCTGCGGATCGAACAGCCATCCGTGACGCCGGCGGCGGGCGCCGGGCCGCGTACAGTGACGTCGTGACGAACCACGCCGTGCGTCCCGGCCCGCGCGCCGCGATCGGCGAACCGCCCGCCCGCCGCCTGCTGCTGGTGCACGCGCACCCGGACGACGAGTCGATCTCCACCGGTGCCACGATGGCCCACTACGCGGCCGCCGGCGCCCACGTCACGCTGGTCACCTGCACCCTGGGTGAGGAGGGCGAGATCCACGTACCGGCGCTGGCCGGGCTCGCCGCGGCCGAGGCCGACCAGCTCGGCGGCTACCGGGTCGCCGAACTCGCCGCCGCCTGCGCCGCGCTGGGCGTCACCGACCACCGGTTCCTCGGCGGGGCCGGCCGGTACCGGGACAGCGGCATGCTGGGCCTGCCCACCAACGACCACCCGCGGGCGTTCTGGCGGGCCGACCTGGACACCGCCGCCGGCCAGCTGGTCGAGATCATGCGCGAGGTCCGGCCGCAGGTGCTGATCACGTACGACCCGAACGGCTTCTACGGGCATCCCGACCACATCCAGGCGCACCGGGTGGCGATGCGCGCGGCCGAGCTGGCCGCCGCCGAGGGGATCGGGCCCGACAAGATCTACTGGACGGCGCTGCCGAAGAGCGTGCTGGCGGCCGGCCTGGAGGCGTTCGGGACGTCCTCGGACAACCCGTTCGCCGGCGTGGAGCGGGCCGAGGACCTGCCGTTCGGCAGCCCGGAATCGGAGATCGCGGCCCGGATCGACGCGACCGACAGCGGCGCCGCCAAGGAGGCCGCGATGCGCGCCCACGCCACGCAGATCCCGGCGAATTCGTGGCTCCACTCGATCGCCCGCAACTTCGGCGCCGAGTCCCTGGGAGTGGAGTTCTACACCCTCGCGGCCGGCGGAAAAGGCCCGGGCACCGGCCGGTACGGCTGGGAGGACGACCTGTTCGCCGGCCTGACGACGCCGCTCAGCCCGACGGCGACCGGCCCGACGGCGACCGACGACGTGCCCGGGTCGGCCGGTGGTGCGGCCGGGTCCGGGGCCGCACCGACCGGTGACTCGGCGTCCGCCGGGGCGGGCGTCCGGTGACGGTGCCGAGCCCGCCCGTGTCCGCGCCCACCGACGTACCGCAGCCGCCGCCGGGGCCGGAGCCGTCCGGGCCGAACCGGACCGTCGACCTGCTGCTGCGGGTGGCCGCCGGACTGATCTCGGTGGTGGCCGCGGTGGTCACCGGCGGGCTGGAGTTGATGTTCGCCACGCTGCGCGTCGGCGGCCACCTGATCGGCCTGTCGGTGCTGCTGGCGGTGCTGGCCAACCTGGCGCTGAGCTGGTTCGCGTACCACGGGGTGGGCCGCAAGGGCGCGGTGGCGCTGCCCGCGATCGTCTGGTTCGGGTTGATGGTGCCCGCCGCGGGTGGCACCCGCGAGGGCGACTATCTGCTCGCCGGGAACAACTGGGTGGGCATGGCGATGATCATCGCGGGCGCGATGACCTTCGCCGTGGTCGGCTTCAAACTGGTCATGAGCCCACCGCCGTCGATCCGCTGACGGTCTCCCGCTCAGCCTTCGCCACGCCCGGCTTCCCCTTCCCGTCCGGTTTCCGGCCCGGCCCTGGCTCTCCGGCCGCTCCGGCCGCGCTGCCCGGTTGATTCTCAGCCTGTTCCCAGGATCGGCCCATGGATACCGGCCCGGCCGGATGGTAGATATTTCGGTGCGGTATTCGTGAGGTGACAATCTGGGAGGGGCGGACGATGAGACAGCGGTGGCTTCCGGTCGGTGTGCTCGCGGGAGTGCTGTTCGCCCTCAACGTGATCGCCCGCCTGGTCGTCCGATGGGGCTTCGACAACGACACCGAGGTCTCCGACCGGGTCTCGTTGGGGATGTTCGTGGTGATCGGGCTGATCCTCGCCGGCATCGCCTTCACCCAGGGCCGGCGGGTGCCGCTCGCCCACTGGACGGCCGACGTCGCGGCGGCGGTGCTGGTCGCCATGGTCCTGACGATCTTCATCGGTCCGTTCCTCAGCGGCAGCCAGCCGTTCGCCGCGGGCGCCGGCGCGTTCTTCTCGCAGATCTGGCTCTACGCCGGCTGCGCCCTGATCGGGACCATGCTCGGCTACCTCGTGCTCACCGCCCTCGGTTGGGACTACCGGTCGGAGTCGCTGAAGCGGTATGCCGAGCTGAAGACGTCCAAGCCGCGCCGCGTCGTCCGTCGCTAGTGGGTCAACGCGTCGCGTCCGGTTCGTCAGGACGACCCGCCGGGGCGATGCGGGTGCGGTAGGTGTGGTGGGTGGTGAAGCCGAGTTCACGGTAGAGCGTCACCGCCGCGGTGTTCGACTCCTCGACCTGGAGGAAGGCCTGGGTCGCGCCGAGCCCGTCGGCCCAGTCGACCAGCGCCCGGATCACCTGGCGGGCCAGGCCACGCCGCCGGGCCGAGGGCGCCACCTCGATCAGGGTCAGCCCGAGCCAGCGCCCGCCGCCGGTCACCGTGCCCCGACCGATCGCCAGCAGTTCAGGGCCCGCCGGCCGGGTGCCGGCCGCCAGCACGCCGGCCGCCTCGGTGCCGTCCGCGCCGGCCGGGTCGGAGTCGGCCGGGTCGAAGCCGGCCCCGGTCGCGTACACGTGGGCGAACCGGACCTGGTCCACGGCGGTGAGCACGTGCCGGGCGGCGGTCGGCAGGCCGGCCTTGCGGGCGGCGACCATGGCGATCCACCCGGCCGTCGGCTCGGTCGTCAGCTCCGCCGCCGGTGCGGCCGCCGGTCCCGGCTCGGTCGGACCGTCCGGTGGCACCGGCCCGCCCAGGGCCGCGCGGACCCTCGCCAGCGGCGCGGTCTGCACCAGGACCAACGGTCGGGCGTCGCCCCAGCCGCGATCGTCCAGTTCGGCCGAGACCGGCGTGGCCAGCGGCAGCGGTACGTTGATCATCGCGGGCTGGCCGCGGTCGGCGTACCAGGCCCGCACGGCGTCGATCGCGGCCGGCAGCGGGCGGTCCGGGTCACCGACCGGCAGCGCCGAGTTGGCCCGCCCGGTCCACCCCTCGGCCGAGCGCAGCAGCCAGCCGCCGAGCCGGTCGCGTACCGGTGCCGGCCAGGCCTCGTCGGCGGCGAGTTCCAGGGCGACGACGGCCGCGGCGGTCGGGCGCCGCGCGGCCGGCACCCGCTTGGCCCGGTGCACCTCGGTCAGCGGTACGCGCTGCGGGCCGGTCGCGGTGTTCACCGTGAGATGGGTCTCGGTCAGCTCGGTGAGCTCGCCGAGCGCGTCCGAGAAGACCGTCCTGCCGGCCCGGACGCCGATCACCCGGCGGACTACTATCCGGTGTCCCACATCCTGCTGTCGGAGCACGATCCACCCCCTCCACGGCGAGATACTAGGCTCTAACCGTCGCGGATGATCGCGGCGAAGCTTCGCGGAGGAGAAGACCGGTGACCTACATCATCGCTGAGCCGTGCGTGGACGTGCTCGACAAGGCGTGCATCGAAGAATGCCCGGTCGACTGCATCTACGAGGGCAACCGGATGTTGTACATCCACCCCGACGAGTGCGTCGACTGCGGGGCCTGCGAGCCGGTCTGCCCGGTCGAGGCCATCTTCTACGAGGACGACGTGCCGGAGCAGTGGAAGGACTACACCACCGCGAACTACGAGTTCTTCGAGGATCTCGGCTCGCCGGGCGGTGCCGCCAAGACCGGCAAGATCGAGAAGGACACGCCGTTCGTCGCCTCCCAGCCGCCGCGCGGGGACGCACACTGAGCGGCGGTTCCGGGGTGGGTGGTGCCGCAGCCGCGGACCGGCGGGTCTCGGCCCGGCTGCCCGAGTTCACCTGGGACGCGCTGGAGTCCTCCCGCGCGTTGGCCGCCGACCATCCGGACGGTCTGATCAACCTGTCGATGGGCACCCCCGTCGATCCGGTCCCGGAACCGATCCGCCAGGCGCTGGCCGGCGCGGCGGACGCCCCCGGCTACCCGCTGACGGCGGGTTCCGCCGGGTTGCGTTCGGCGATCTCGGCCTGGGTGGCCCGGACCTGCGGCACCGGCGGCGACGGGTACGGCGTGCTGCCCACGATCGGCTCGAAGGAGCTGGTCGGCTGGCTGCCGACGTTGCTCGGCATCGGACCGGGCGACACGGTGGTGGTGCCGCGGATCTGCTACCCGACGTACGCCGACGGGGCCCGGCTCGCCGGGGCCGAGGTGCTGCGCGCGGACTCGCTCACCGCGGTCGGCCCGACCCCCCGGGTACGCCTGGTCTGGGTCAACTCGCCGAACAACCCGACCGGCCAGGTGCTGCCCCCGGCGCACCTGCGCAAGGTGGTCGACTGGGCCCGGGAGCGGGGTGCGGTGGTCGCCAGCGACGAGTGCTACCTGCCGCTGGGCTGGGAGACCACGCCCACCTCGATCCTCGCCGACGAGGTCAGCGGCGGGTCGTACGCGGGGCTGCTGGCCGTGCACTCGCTCTCCAAACGGTCGAACCTGGCCGGTTACCGGGCCGGGTTCGTCGCGGGCGACCCCGAGCTGGTCGCCGAGCTGCTCAAGATCCGTAAGCACGCCGGGATGATCGTCCCGACGCCGGTGCAGGCCGCCATGGTCGCCGCGCTGGCCGACGAGCGGCACGCCGACGAGCAGCGGGAACGCTACCGGGCCCGGCGGGAGACCCTGCGTGCCGCGCTGCTGGCCGCCGGCTTCGGGATCGAACACTCCGAGGCGGGGCTCTACCTGTGGGCCACCCGGGACGAGGACTGCTGGCAGACGGTCGAGTGGTTCGCTCGTCGGGGCGTACTGGTGGCACCCGGGGTCTTCTACGGCCCGGCCGGTCAGCGGCACGTGCGGGTGGCGCTGACCGAGACGGACGAGCACGTCGCCGCCGTGCCCGCCCGGCTCGCCGGCTGAGCGATGGTCGCGTTCGCGCTCGGGCCGCCCGGCCGGCCGGCGTCGGTCGGTCGGTGTTCGTGTCGGGTGGTCCGGGCGTCCGACCGGGCGTCGCTGATCCGGGAGGACTGATGTTCGCTGCCGGCGGTCTGGGCGTCCGGGTGGCCGTGCTGGGCACCGGCCTGATCGGTGGGTCGATCCTGCTCCGGCTGCGGGAGGCCGGCCTGGACGCGCGCGGCTGGGACCCGGACCCGCAGACCCGCCGGCACGGCCGGGACCGCGGGGTGCCGTTCGCCGACACCCCCGCCGACGCGGTACGCGACCGGGACGTCGTCTTCCTCTGCGGTCCGCTGCGGACCCTGCCGGACACCCTGGCCGAGGTGGCCGGCGTCGTCGGCGACGACTGCGTCCTGACCGACGTGGGCAGCACCAAGTCCGCCGTGGCGGAGGCCGCCGCCCGGTTCGGGCTGACCCACCGGTTCGTACCCGGCCATCCGATGGCCGGCACCGAACGGGCCGGCCTGACCTCGGCCGTGGCGGGACTGTTCCAGGACGCGGCCTGGGTGCTCTGCCCCGCGCCGGACGGGGAGCTGACCCGGTTCCGGGCGCTGGCCGGTCTGCTCGCCGACGTCTTCGCGGCGCGGGTCGTGCCGCTGTCCGTCCCCGTGCACGACGCGGTGGTGGCGCTGTCGTCGCACATCCCGCACCTGTTGGCCGGCGCGCTGGCCGGCGGTACGGCCCGGGCACCGTCGCGCCCGGCGGTGGTCGGCCTGGCCGCCGGCAGCTTCCGGGACGGCACCCGGGTGGCCGGTGCGCCCAGCCGGCGTACCGCCGACATGCTGATCGCGAACCGCGACTTCGTACTGCGCGAACTCGGCCTGGTCGAGAATTTCCTCGCCGACCTGACGGCGGCACTGCGGACCGGCGACGCGGCCGCGTTGGCCGGTCACCTCGGCGAGGCCCGCGCGCTGCGACAGGAGCTGTTCCGCCCGGCCGCCGCCCGCTCCGACCACGATTTCCCGGCGGCGGGATCCACCGCCGAGTTGGATTTCCTGCTGCGGTTGGGCGGCCAAGGCGGCTGGATCGAGCGGATCACGACGGACGGCCCGACCGCCCGCTACACCGTGCGCCGGCCCGATCCCGACCCGCCCGACGACGACGCCTGAACCACCCGGTCCCGGTCGGTGCCCGCACGGTCCGCGCTGCGGCGGGTCGGTGCCGGTCGGCATGCAACGAACCGGGCCGTGCCCGCACGGTCCGCGCTGCGGCGGGTCGGGCCGGTCGGCACGAGACGGGCCGGCCGGCCGAGCCCGCACGGTTCGCGCGTTGGGCGGGGTGGGCGGGCGGTCGTTAGGGTGAGGACCATGGCCGACCAACCGATCGTCAGGGTCCGCGGTGAGGCGTTCCGCGAGGTGCCGCCGGAGATCGCCCGGTTCTCGGTGACCGTGCAGGCCCGCGACGCCGACCGACAGTCCACCCTGGCCCGGCTGGCCGAGCGGGCCGACGCGGTGCGTGCGGTGGTCGACACGTACGGTCCGGCGATCGACCGGCGGGAGTCCGGTGACCTGCGGGTGTCGCCCGAGCTGAAGCGCTCCGGTGAGCGGATCAAGGCGTACCACGGGAGCGTGTCGACGACCGTGACGGTGACCGATTTCACGGTGCTCGGCGAACTGATGCTGCGGCTGGCCGACCAGGACCAGGCCACCGTCGCCGGACCGTGGTGGTCGCTGCGCCCGGACAGCCCGGCGCACCGGGAGGCCCGCCGGGCCGCCATCGCCGACGCGATCGACCGGGCCCGGGAGTACGCCGACGCGCTCGGCGCCCGGGTCACCGGTCTGCTGGAGCTGGCCGACACCGGCATGAGCAACCCCCAGCCGATGATGGTCCGGGCGGCGTACGCGGGCGGAGCGGCCGGCGGCGCGCCGCCGAGCCTCGATCTCGATCCCCAGGTGCAGACGGTGCAGGCGGGCGTCGAGGCGCGGTTCGCGATCAGCGAGCCGACCGCGGTGGTGGCCCCGACGGAGCACTGACCGCCGTCCGTGAGCAGACTCGCCGAACCACTGACGTTCGACCAACTCGTCGCCCGGGCCCGCACCCTGTTCGGCTCCGCTTCCTCGGCTGCCGGTGGCGCGGTCTCGGCGGCCGGTGGCGCTTCCGCGGCGGCCGGTGGCGCGGTTTCGGTGGCCGGCTCCGCCGACGCGGCGGCCGGTGGCCGGCGCTCGGCGGCCGGGGCCGCGGGTGGGCGGCGGCTGCTCGGCATCACCGGAGCGCCCGGGGCGGGCAAGTCGACGCTGGCCGCACGCCTGGTGGCCGCGCTCGGTGACGCGGCGGCGCTGGTGCCGATGGACGGTTTCCACCTCGCCGAGGCGGAACTGCACCGGCTCGGCCGGCACGAGCGCAAGGGCGCCGTCGACACGTTCGACGGGGACGGGTTCGTCGCGTTGGTCCACCGGCTGCGTACCCCAGGAGCGGCCACCGTCTACGCGCCGCATTTCCGGCGGGAGATCGAGGAACCCGTCGCGGGTGCGATCCCGGTCCCGCCGTCGGTCCGGCTGGTGGTGGCCGAGGGCAATTACCTGCTCGTTCCCGACGGTCCGTGGGCCGCCCTGCGGGGGCTGCTCGACGAGGTGTGGTTCCTCGACCTCGACCGGGAGGAACGGCTGCGCCGGCTCACCGACCGGCACGTCCGGTTCGGTCGGGACCCGGGGACGGCCTCGACCCGGGCGCGGGTCGTCGACGAGGCCAACGCCCGCCTGATCGCGGCCACGGCGCCCCGGGCCGACCTGGTCTTCCGCCTGGTCGAGGATCCCGGCTCGCCGAGCTGACCGGCGTCCCCGGACCCGGGCGGATGTCGTCTCGCATCAGCCGATGTCGGTTCGCATCAACCGATCTCGGATCGCGTCCCAATCGACGACGGCTCGCACCACAGGCGACGCCGGCTCGCGTCCCCAGCGATGGTGGCTGGCATCCGGCGCGGGCAGGGCCGCCCGCGTACGACGGCGACGCGCTCCCAGCACGCCTGTGCCCGCGCCCAGCACGGCTGTGCCCGCGCCCAGCACGCCTGTGCCCGCGCCCAGCACACCTGTGCCCGCGCCTGGGCCTCGCCGAACGGGCCGTCGACATCGGGGACGTGCACTTCCCACCGGTAGTTCGACACTGCGGCGGTGGCCAGTACCGCATGGAGGCATTTGCTGATCATGCGTCAGGACACTGCGGTGCCGGGCCGACTGGATTTGTTTCAAGATTTTTTGTTGTCGATCTCTGGCCAGTCGGAAATTGTCGTACGACTGTTCTAATCTGCTGTTCGTGATGGACGTGTTGGCGCGGGCGGGTGAGGCGATCTCGTCGTGTGCTGACACGTCCGTCTGGGCGTTGTCGGAGGAGGATCTGCTCGCGGCGTTGGACGCGGTGCACGTGTTGGAGCAGCGGCTGGTCGCGGTGAAGTTGGCGTTGGTGCGGGAGGTCGACGGGCGGGCGGTCGCGGGTGGGCACGGTGCGTCGTCCACGGCGGTGTGGTTGCGTGATCGGTTGCGGGTCGGTGCGGGCGCGGCGCGTCGGACGGTCGGGTTGGCGGCTGCTCTGGATGTGGGGCCGGCGGTGGTCGCGCAGGCGTTGGCGCGGGGTGTGGTCGGGGTGGAGCAGGCGCGGGTCATCACCGACGTGACCGCCGCGCTGCCGGCGAGTGCCGGGGTGGAGGTGGTGGACAAGGCCGCGCAGGTGCTGGTCGACGCCGCCGTCGATTTCGAGCCGGGTGCGTTGCGGCGGTTGGGGGAGCGGGTCCTGTTCCACGTCGCCCCGCAGATTGCCGAGCAGGCCGAGCTGGCGGCGCTGACCGCCGCGGAGGCCCGCGCGCACGATCGGCGGCATGTCACCCTGTCCTCGCCGGGATCGGACGGGCAGGTGCGTCTCACCGGCCGCCTCGACGCGGAGAGCGCGGCGGTGGTTCGGGCCGCGCTCGACCCGATCAGTGGACCGTCGGGCGTGGGGGATGACCGGTCGCCGGGTCAGCGGCGGGCTGATGCGTTGGCCGACGTGTGCCGCCTCGCCCTGCACACCGGTGCCCTTCCCGACAACGGTGGTGATCGGCCGCAGGTGGTCGTCACCGTCGACCTGGACACTCTGCGCGAGCGGGTCGGCACCGCCACCCTGGACGGCGGGGAACGCCTGACGCCGGAGACGGTGCGGCGAGTGGCGTGCGATGCGCAGGTCTTGCCCGCCGTGCTCGACGGCGCGGGTCAGGTGCTGGATCTGGGTCGGCAGCGGCGGTTGTTCACCGGGCCGTTGCGGCGGGCGTTGGTGTTGCGCGACGGCGGGTGCGCGTTCCCCGGCTGTGACCGGCCGCCCCGCTGGAGCGACGGGCATCACATCGTGCACTGGGCCGACGGCGGCCAGACCTGCCTGACCAACGCGGTGCTGTTGTGCCGGTATCACCACCGGGTCGTGCACCACGACGGCTGGCAGGTACGCCTGGCCGCCGACGGGCTACCCGAGTTCCTCCCACCGGCCTGGCTCGACCCGACCGGCCAACCCCGCCGCAACCACTACCACCGACGATGCTGACCCCCGGGACCACCACTTCCGCTCCAGCCGCTCCTCGGATCCCCCCGAGGAGACGCGGCTCCGCTCTCGGCTGCGCCGGTCGCGGCCGTGCCGCGCTGCGTCACTGCCGCAGCCGAAATGGTGGTGCCGCGCGGTGGTGGTGCTGCGCGGTGGGGATGGCGGTGCTGCGCATGGTGGCGGTGCCGCGCGGCGGCGCCGCCGTAGCAGAGGTGGCGGCTTCGTGCCCGCTCCGGGACGGCTTGTTCCGCTCACTGCCGTCGGTTCGCTTACTGACGTCGGCTCGCACCGGTCGGTGGAGGGCTCGTGCTGTCGCCTACCACCAGTGCTGGTGCTGGCCGGGTTGCAACTGATCGCGCCGGAAATCCACGAGGCGGCCCAACTGGACGGCGCGTCGGCCTGGCGGCGGCTGGTCAGCGTCACGCTGCCGCTGGTCCGGCCGGCCCTGCTGGTGGCGGTCCTCTTCCGGATCCTCGACACGCTGCGGATGTTCGACCTGCCGTACGTGCTGATCGGGCCGCGCAAGAGTTCGGTGGAGACCCTGTCGATGCTGGCCCAGAACGAGGCGGCGAACACCCGGTACGGCCCGGCCGCCGCGTACGCCGTGGTGCTCTTCCTCTATCTGTTCCTGGTCGCGGTGGCCTTCGTGAAGCTGCTCGGGGCCGACCTGCTCGGCGACGCGGCCGAGCGCTCGCGCGGCCGGCGCCGGAACCAGCCGCGGCGCCCGGGCCGGGGTGCCGGCGTACCCGAAAAGGCGGGAACGCGGTCATGACAATCGGCACCGAACCGGACCGGCGGGCCCGACCCGCGGCGCCGCGCCCGGCGGGCGACCGCGGGATCCGACAGCGCCGCGGCTGGCGCGCGGGCCTGGTGTACGCGGGAATGGCCGTCATCGTGTTGTACTGCGTGGCGCCGTTCTACTGGATGATCGTGTCCAGCCTGCGCCGCACGTCCAACATCTTCGCCAAGTCGCCGCTGCCGGACCCGGTCTCGCTGGAGAACTACCGGGCCGTGCTGGACCCGGCCCAGGGCTTCGGCCGGGCGCTGCTGAACAGTCTGGTCGTGGCCGGCACGACCACGGTGCTGGCGCTGCTGATCGGTACGGTCTGCGGTTACGCCCTGGCCCGGTTGCCGCTGCGGTTCAAGCGCACGCTGCTGCTGTTCGTCATCGCGATGTCGATGTTCCCGGTGGTGGCCATCGTGGTGTTCGTCGGGGCCTGGAACGAATTCATGATCGCGCTGAGCATGACCGACGACGCGGCCGTGCAGACCGCGCCGGTGGCCATCGCCAAGTTCACCGGCGCGACGAAGTTCGCGACGAAGTTCGAGACCCCGTTCGGCAGTCAGATGGCCGCCGGCGTGCTGGTCACCATCCCGCTGGTCGTGTTGGTGCTGATGTTCCAGCGCCGGATCGTGGCCGGCCTGACCGCGGGCGGCGTGAAGTATCGGCCGTCTCCCGGGCGACCGCCGTTCCGGCCGGCCGGACCGGGGCGGCCGGGGTGGGGCGGCCGGACCGGGGCGGCCGGGGTGGGGCGGCCGGGGTGGGGCGGCCGGGGTAGGGACAGCCCTAGGCCGGATCCGGGGGCAGGCGTCAGTGTGATCCACGGTCGGGTGCGACAAGGTCGATCTGGTCAGTTCGGGTAGCTGGCCCTCGTACCTGTCACTGGAGGAACCGTGGGGGATTCAAAAGATCGCGTCGTCGGGCGGCGCGCCGTGCTCGGTGGCGCCGCCGCGAGTGCGGCGGTGCTGCTGGGGCCGGCTTCGTCGGCGTACGCGGGCGGGAGGCGGACGCCCGGACGGGTGGACGATCGCCTGGTGGACGAGGTCGCGTCCGGATTGGATTCCTCGCTGATCGCGCTGCGCCGGGAGATCCACCGGCACCCCGAGGCGGCGGGTCAGGAGCAGCGCACCGCCGGGCTGGTGGCGCAGCGGCTCCGGGCGGCCGGTCTGGACGTCAACACGGGCGTCGGTGGACACGGGGTGGTGGGGATCCTCCGTGGTGCCCGGCCCGGTCGGACGGTGGCCTACCGGGCCGACATGGACGCCGTGCCGCCCGGCGACCAGGTCGGGGGCGGCGCGGAGGTGGCCCACCTGTGCGGGCACGACCTGCACACCGCCGTGGGCGTGGGTGTCGCGTCGGTCCTGGCGCGATTGCGCGAACGGCTGAACGGCACGGCCATGTTCGTCTTCCAGCCGGCCGAGGAGCAGCTCACCGGCGCCGCCGCCATGCTCGCCGACGGCGTGTTCGCCCGGCACCGGCCCGCGGAGATCCACGCCTTGCACTGCGGTCCGTTTCCGGTCGGCCAGTTCGTCGTCACACCCGGGTCCGGGCTGCCGGGCCGGGACCGCGGCCTGGTCACGTTCACCGGCGCGGACGCGGTGGCGCGGGCGCGCCAGCTCGCGGCGCGGATCGACGCGCTCGGTACGGTCTCCCGCCCCGCTACGTCCGCCGACCTCGAACGGTTGGTGGCCGACCTCCAGACGCCGCACGGGCCGCTGGAGAGGTTCGTCTTCATGTCGACCCGGGTGTCCGGGGCCGAGGACCGGGCCGAGATCCAGGTGTCGTACCGGTGCTGGCCGGAGAGCCGGTATGCCGGAATCCGCGCGGACGTTCGCCGTCTCGGCCAGGCGTCCGGCGCGGCGTCGGTCGCCTTTCCGGACGATCCGTTCCCCGCCATGGTCTGCCCCCGCCCGGAGGGTCTGGCGCTCGAGCGGTACCTGCACCGGGCCGTCGGCCGCGACCGGACCCGGGTGGCGTACGCCGCGGTCCCGTTCAGCGGTGAGGACTTCGGCCTGTTCCTCGACCGGGTTCCCGGCACGTACACCTTCCTTGGCGTCCGGGCGCCCGGCGCCGCCATCGAGACCAGTTACTCGCACTTCGATAGCTTCGACCCGGACGAGCGGGCCATCGGTCACGGCGTCCGCGCAATGACGGGCTGGCTGGCCCGGCGTACCCGTCACTGAGGGCCGCCACCGGCGCGACCGGCCGGCCGGCGGCGCGGGCGGAGCCGCGAGGTAGGGGCGGGCGGTACGGCCGGAGCCGCACCGCCCGCCGACCCGCTTCCGGTTACGACCGCATGTCGTTCCGGGCGTCCTGGGCGTGGTCACGGACCTGGGCCGCCTCGGACCGGCTGCCCTCCTTGATGTTCTGCGCCGCCGAGCCGGCCCGGTCGCGGACCGACTGGGCGGCCTGTCGGGCCGGTTCCTGGAGGTTGCCCCTCACCTCGTGCGCGACGTCGCCGGCCTTCTCCTTGATGGTGCCGGAGTGCTCCCGCACCCCCTCCTTGAGACGCTCGGCGGCCTGCTGCTCCCGCTGGCTCTCCGGCAGCAGCGAGGACACCAGCCAGCCCACGCCGAAGGCGATCAGACCGACCGCCAGCGGGTTTCCCTGGGCCTGCTGGCGTACCGTCTGCGGCGCTCGCTGCGCCGCGTCCTGCATGGTGGCGGTCGCCGAGTGCGCCTTGTCCTGCATGGTGCCCATCGTGGACTGACCCGCGTCGCCCGCCTGGTGCGCGCTACCCATGATCCTGTCCTTCACGTTGGTGACGGCACCGCGCATCCGCTGCTTTCGGTCCTCGACCATCCGGTGCGGGCTGGCCTTGTAGGCCAACGCGTCCACGTCGTCGCTCAGGTCCCGGCGGGTGGTCTCGATCTGCTGCTTGATCTGGTCCGGATCCGTCATCAGTTGCCTCCTCCGTGGGGCTTCAGCGCATCGGGAACCTGCCGGGCGGTGTCGGCCGTCCGGGACAACCCCCGGACGTTCTTCATCTGAGTACGCGCCCGGGAGTACAGCACGGCGCCGATCACGGCCCAGATCACCGCGACGATCAGTGCCGCCCAGCCCTGATCCATGACGTTCGACAGGCCCCACCACAGGGCGTTGGACAGGAAGAACAGGACGAGGAAGCCCGCGACACCGGCGCCGCCGAACATGCCGGCGGCCTTGCCGGCCCTCCTGGCGTCCTCGCGCAGTTCCGCCTTGGCCAGCTCGACCTCCTGGCGGACCAGCGTGGACATGTCCCGGGTGACCTCGCCCATCAGGTCGCCGAGGGACCGGCCCTGGATGTCCGGCGCTCCCGCCGGGTCCGCGTACCCGGTGGGCTGGGCGTAGCCGTCCCGGCTGCCGGGCGCGGTCATGCCCGCCGTCCCGCGCCGTGCACGTCCTCGCCGTACGGTGTCTCGACCGTCGGGTACGCCGCCGGCTCCTCGAACGCCGGCCGCGATCTGCCGGTCTGCGTCCCCGTACCGGCCTGGCCCGTACCGGCCTGACCCCGTCCGTAGCTTGACCGGCCGTCGCCGGCACCGGACGGCGCGGCTGCGGTGGACGACGGTCCGTGGTGCGACGCGGCGGTCACGTTGCGGGTCAACCGGCCGGCCAGCACGCCGAGTGCGGCGGCGCCGGCAAGGAAGGCCACCGGGTGCCGCCGGGCGTAGCCCCGCACCTCTTCCACGAGCTGGCCGGGTTCCCGGTTCTCCAGCCAGTCGGCGGCACCGTCGATCCGCCCGCCGGCCTGCCGGAGCAGTTCGGCGGCCGGTCCGGACGACTCCGCGCGGTCGGTCATCGAACGCAGCTCGGAGCCGATGCCGCGCAGGCCGGACGCGGCCCGGTGTTGCTGCTGCCGGGCCTGTTCCTGGAGCTGGCCCCGCGTCTCGCCCATCAGGTCCCGGGCCTGCGTCTTCGCCTCCTGCGCGACCTGGCGGCCCTCCTGCTGGGCGGTCTGCGCCACCTCGCCACCGGCCTGGGCGGCGTGCTGACCCACCTGTTTGCTCTGCTCGGTCATAGAAGCTCCTCCAGTGGCGCATATGACCAGGTCTGCTCTCCTTCATGCTGGACAGTCCTGGTTGCCGGCTGTGCTCCCTGCCCCTGTCCCCTGCCCGGGGGGAGCCGATCCATGCCTGCCGACTCCGGGAATTTCTCGGATCCGGGCAGGTCAGCGGTCATCTGCTGCGCATCCGTCGCCCGCTTACCCAGGCGTGTCGTTCACACGCGGGTCCGTGGCGGTCAGGTTGACAACGGTGCCGCAACGGTCCGGGACCACTTACCCAGTAACTACTTACCAGGTAAGGTAACGGCGATGAGCGTGAAGTTCGGCCTGCTGGCGTTGTTCGCCGACGGCCCCAAGTACGGCTACCAGTTGCGTATCGAGTTCGACGAACGGACCGGGGGCACCTGGGCGGTCAACGTCGGTCAGGTCTACACCACCCTGGAGCGGCTGGAGCGGGACGGCCTGGTCGCGGCCGAGGGCACGAACGCCGACGGGCGGGCGATGTACACGATGACCGAGGCCGGCCGGGCGACGCTGGACGAGTGGTTCAGCACGCCGGTGACGGATGCCGACCGGCCCCGCAACGAGCTGGCCGTCAAGCTGCTGATGGCGGCCACCACCCCCGGGGTCGACGTCACCACGGTGGTGCAGCGGCAGCGTACGGAGTCGCTGCGGATGATGCGCGACTACACCAGCCTGCGGCGGGACGCCGAGGCCGACGGTGACGACGCCGGTGTGCTGCTGCTGGACAGCGTGGTGTTCGCGCTGGAGGGCGAGGTGCGGTGGCTCGACCACGTCGAGGCGACGGTGCTGCGCCGGGGTGGTCGGCTCGCCGCGCCGGTCCGGTCGCGCCGGGCGGCCCGGCCGGCGGCGCGGCGCGCGATGCAGCGGAGCGAGCGGTGACCGCGCGGCCGGTGCTGTCCTTCAGCGGTGTGAGCCGGGTCTAAGCCATGGCCGCCGGCACCGGCCCATTTTCCGCCACCGGCCCGGCCGGCGCGATTCGACAGCGGGCGGCGGTCAGTCGACGTGGCTGCGCGGGGCGGCCCAGCCGACCAGGCGGTCGAACAGGCCCTGGGGGCTCGGTCCGGTGCGCGGGTTGAGCCGGTGCAGGTCCTCGATCGCCTCGTAGAGCAGACCGCAGAGGAGGACGCACAGGCCGGCCCGGTCGTCGCCGTACACGGCCTTCAGTTTGAGGCGGGCGGTCGGACACGGCCAGACGTCGGCGCAGGCCCGGCAGAGCCACAGTGGACGCCGGGGGACGTGCGGTCGTACGCCGGGCGGTAGTTCCTTCATGGCCTGGTCACACATCGGGCGGGCCCCCTCGTCGTTGGACGGGGCCGCCCCTCCGGTGGGGCGGCCCACACGGTTCCGCCCGTTCGCAGTTCGGGTCTGTTGCCGCAGCCCCGAGCGGTTCCGCTGACCGACAGCATTCCGGGGGTGACGGGACGCTTACACTGCGCTACGGTGTGCTGCGCGGATATTCGGAACGTCCGATGGGGAGTGTTGATGAACATCGTCCTGCGTGCGGCCATGGTGGCGGCCGGCGAGACCGCCGAGTCACTTGCGGAGAAGGTAGGGGTGGATCCGAAGACGGTGGCGCGCTGGGTCACCCCGGGCCGCATCCCACACGCCCGACACCGATCGGTAGCCGCCGAGGTACTCGGACAGGACGTTGTGGACCTTTGGCCGGACGTCCTGAAGCGTCGGGAGCCGGTGTGGTTGCGTGAGTGGGTCGAATGGGAGCGGGAGGCGACGGCCCTCCGATGGTTCGAGTTGGCCTGGGTGCCGGGCCTGCTGCAGACCGAGGCCTACGCGCGGGCGACTCTCACGGGAGAGGCATTGACGCCGGAGGAAGTGGATCACCTTGTGGCGGCGCGGCTGGGGCGTCAGGCGATTTTGCGCCGGGACCGACCGCCGCTGCTGACGGCCGTGCTGGAGGAGGCGGTGCTTCGTCGATCCGCCTATGGCGACCGCAAGTTGATGCGCGAGCAGTGCGAGTTTCTGGCGGAGTGCGCGATGCTCCCGACGGTGCAGATCCACCTCGTGCCGGTGGGCGTCGGCATGTACCCGGGTCTCGGCGGGCCGTTCATCATTGCCGAGTTGCCGGACGGCGAGCGGGTCGCGCATGTGGACAGCCAGGCCCAGGCACATGTGGAAAGGGGTCCGCGAAACATTGCTACCTTTGACCGACGGTGGGAACTCATCCGGGGCGAAGCGCTCTCCCGAGGCCAGTCCCTGGATCTGATCAAGGAAGCGGCATCATCATGGACGTGACCGGAGCGCGTTGGCGGAAGAGCACACGCAGCGGCAACAACGGCGGTTCGTGCGTCGAGGTCGCTGACAACCTTGGCGGGGTGGTGCTGGTCCGGGACAGCAAGGACCGGGACGGTGGGAACCTCGCCTTCGGGCCGGCGCAGTGGCGGGGTTTCGTGGATCTCGCGAAGCGGATCGGCCCGGTCGGCTGATCCGGGACAGGTCGGACGTTCACCCTCCAAGGGGAGTGACAGATGCGGCGACGACGTCTGCTGCTGACCGCGGCGGGCATCGCGGTGGCCGGACTCGTACTGGTCAGTGCGCCGTGGCTGTGGACGGAGGTCGCCGCGGCCGGGCACGAGTACGACGTGGCCGACGCACCCGTCGCCGACGTGGTGATCGTGCTGGGCACCGAGGTGGCGGCCGACCGGCAGCGTCCGGGTGACCGGCTGACCGGGCGGCTGGATGCCGCCGCCGAGTTGGTCCGGGCCGGTCGGGTCCGGGCGGTCCTGGTCTCCGGGGACGGCGGCGGCGCGTCCGGTGACGAACCCACCGTGATGACGGACTATCTGGCCGGGCTCGGCGTCGATCGGCGGCAGGTGGTGTCCGACAGGTACGGGCTGGACACCTACGACAGTTGCGTCCGGGCGCGCGACGTCTACGGCGTGACGAGCGCGCTGATCGTGACGCAGGACTACCACCTGTCCCGCGCGGTGGCGCTCTGCCGGCACGTGGGACTGGCGACCGAAGGGGTCACCGCGGGCTGCCCCGGCTGTTCGGCGGGCCTGCTGGCGGAGAAGGCCGTCCGGGACTACTTCGCCTGCGGCAAGGCGGCCTGGGACGCGGTCCGCGACCGCCCACCGGCGGTCCAGTCACCCGCCGACCCGTCGGTACGCGAGGCCCTGCGCGCCACCTGACCCGAGTACGCCTTGACCACGGCCGCTGAATGCTAGAGCGAGAGCAGGCGGCGTAGACCGTGGTCGACCTTCGCCACGAGCGCGGCGGGGATGCGGCCGTGACGGTGGCCGAAGGCCGACGGGTCGGCGAACCGGATCCGGGAGAGGTCGATCGTGCCGCCACCCGCCAGGTCGGCGGGAAGTGGCAACAGGATGCCAGGAACATCGCCGTCAGCGCGGCTGTGGATCAACACAATGATCGGATAGGCGCGGGAGTATGCGTTCGCACTCACCACCAGGACTCGGATGCGTCGGCTGCCCAAGAGGTAGTCGACGACGTCGCCTCGGGCGAGCGCCGCCGCGCCTACCACGCCGCGTTGAAGTCAGCGAACGCGGCGGCGTCCTCGCCGTCAAGTGTGGCGTGCCACGCCGTGGCGTCCGCGATGGCGCGCTTATCGAGATATTCGCGGATCGCCTCCGCGACCAGCGCTGACCGATTGCTGCCGGCGACAGCCGCGTTGAGTTCTGCGCCGAGGTCGTCATCCAGCGTGATGGAAATGCTCATGGTCACATCGGCGACACTATCAACAACACTGCTGATGACACGATCACCGATCTGTTCGGCGTGTCGCGACGCCTCATGAGACCAGCCGCTAGGGCGGGGTCGGGGTGGGTTCGGTGGGGTCGGGGGTGGGCGTGCTGGGACGGCGCGGGACGGGAACCGCGCCGGTGAGCATCGCCGCGACCACGGCCGAGCGTTCGAGCTGGTATTCCGGGGATTCGGGGTAGCCGCCGTGGCTGCGGATCGGGGGGTCGCGGACCTCGCCGTCGCGCGGGTGCAGCGCCTCCGGGTCGCGGACCGGGATCTGGCGTTCGCCGGCGCCGACCGGCCAGCCGAGCGGGTCGGTCTCCCGCCAGAAGTTCGTCCAGCGGGGCTGGTCGCTCGGGCCGGTGAGGGTGGCGGCCACGGCGGGCAGCCGGTCCGGGCCGAAGTAGGCCGGGAAGACCCGGCCGTAGAGGCGGGTGAGCTGACAGCCGTACGAGAAGAACCAGACCCGGCGGCGCCAGCGGGACGGCAGCTGCAGGATGACCGCGGCGGAGATCACGGCGCCCTGGCTGTGTCCGGACAGGACGATTGCCTCGGCCCGGCGTGGGTCCTGCTCGGGCAGCGCGAGCAGCCCGGTGGTGCGGGTCTGCAGCTGCGGTACGGCCCGCTCGGCGTAGCTGGGTGGGGCGAGCGGATGCGCCGAGCGGGGCCAGAACGTACCGACGTCCCAGATCACGCCCACCGCCCGGCGCACGCTGTCGTTGCGGTAGACGAGCAGCCCCACCCCGGCGATCAGCACCGGGAGCAGGCCGGCGAGCGAGGCGCCGACGTCGACCGCCGCCTTGACCGCCATGGCCCAGGCGTCCGGGCTGCGCGGCTGCGGGCGCAGGCCGGCCAGGGCGGCGACCGTACCGGCGGCGGCGAGGCCGACCGCGGCGGTGGTGAGCCGCCCGACCAGGCGCAGGGCGTGCCCGCCGACCAGCCGGTGCAGGGCGCGGAAGCTGGCCACGTCCCGGGCCCGCCGGCGTTCGTGCGCGGACAACTCGCCGGCCTGGTGGAACAACTCGGCCAGGCAGCGCCGGCGCAGCCCCGCGAACAGCAGCCAGGCCCGACCGGCGACGCCGGCCGCGACCAGCAACGCGACGACGAACGCCGGCCCGGCCCAGAGCACCGGGACCGGCAGGGTGACCGGCGGGAGCCCGCCCGGCGCGGTGCCGTGGTTGAGCCGGTTGGCGGCCCAGTAGAGCACCCCGACGCTGTACGAGACGGTGAGCAGCCAGCCGAGCCCGGCGAGCACCGCCGGGCCGCGACCGCCCCAGGCCATCGCCGTACGTCGGTCCGGTGGTCGCTCGGGCGGCCGGGTCGGATGCCGGGGCAGCAGCAGGGTGACCGCCGCGGCCAGCGCGACGACGACGCCGGTGACCATCCAGGTACGCAGGTAGGACGGCGGCGGGGTGGTCCCGGGCAGCCGATCGGTGGCCCACAGGTGGCCGAGCGGGAGGGCCAGCGCCGCCATGATCGGCGGGCAGAGCGCCCACCGGCCGGTCCGGGCGACGCCGGCGACCGCGATCAGCAGCAGCACCTGGAAGCTGGACAGCCAGGCGATCAGTGCCTCGTAGCCGGGCAGCGACCGGTCCTGGCCGCAGCCGGCGATGGTCGCGTCGGTGGCGCAGCCCGGCGGCGGGCGCAGGCCGGCCAGCCGGCTCCCGGCGGGGACGTCCGGCAGCAGCAGCACCAGGAAGGTGCCGACCACGCCGAGCAGGGCGAGGCAGACGATGACCGTCCCGTACCGGCCGACCGGGGTGTCGCCGCTGCGCCGGGTGGCGTACGGGTGGCCCAGCGCCGCGGCGGCCAGCACGACGCTCGCGCCGAGCGCGGCCGCGGCCGGCCAGCCGACCGCCGCCCGCGCGCCGACCAGGGGTTCGGAGATGATGACCGCGCCGAGCGGGACGGCGGCGGCCACCGCGGCGCCGGTGGCCAGGTGCAGCGCGGCCAACCGGCGCACCTGCCCCTCGCCGCACCAGAAGGTGGGATCCTGCAGCGGGTTGTCCAGCGGCCGGTCCGCCGGGTCGGCCGGCGCGGCCGGCATCTCCGCCTCGTACTGGTACGTCCGCCAGGTCAGCAGGCCCACCACGGCAAGCAGGGTGAGCGGCAGCAGCAGGCCGACGGCGAGCGGGTGGGTGGACTCGCTCCACCAGCCGGTGCCGAGGAACTCCCACGGGCCGGGGATCTGCTTCAGGCAGGCGCGGTCGACGCACTGCCAGCCGATCAGGTCGACGCCCAGGCCGGCCGCGGCCAGCACGAACGTCACGGTCAGGCTGAGGCAGAACAGCCGGACCAGCCAGGCGGTGATGCCGGGGCGGCTGGCCCAGCGTTCCTGCCGCGGGTCGGCGGGGATCTCGGGGCTGGCGTGCAGCGCCACGTTGGCCAGGGTGAACGGCAGCAGCAGGGTCCACAGGGCGCGTTCGACGTCCTTGGCCGCCCGGGCGCCCGAGGTCAACTGCCCCCAGCTGTACGCCTCGACCGCCACCGGGTCGTTGGGGTTGTCGGCCGGCGAGCGGTAGAAGCCGGTGGTCGCGTCCCCGGCGACCAGCCACGGCCGGGCCATCGGTTCGGACGAGCCGTCCGGCGCCGGGGGCATGCCGAGGATGTCCGCCGGTGGGGTGTTTGACACCCCGTGTACGCGGAGCTCGATCAGCCGGCCGGCCACGGCAACCTCCCGGAGAGTAATCGCCTCACTACATAGAGTGCGCGCACACCCGTTCGATCGGATCGTCCGATCGGCCAGGCCTACCCCGGATGAATGTCCCCTTTCGCGGCAATCACGTTTGGCCGCCGCGGCTGGCCGGCCCCGGCCGGGCCGGTCAGTCGTTGGCGTGCAGGGCGGCGTTGAGTTCGATGCCGCGACCGGTGCGCGGCTTCGCCTCCAGCGCGCCGGTGACCGAGTTGCGCCAGAACAGCAGCCCGTTCACCCCGGACAGCTCGCGGGCCTTGACCACCCGGCCGTCCGGCAGGGTCACCTTCGAGCCGGCGGTGATGTAGCAGCCCGCCTCGACCACGCAGTCGTCGCCCAGCGAGATGCCGATGCCGGCGTTGGCGCCGAGCAGGCTGCGCTCGCCGATCCGGACCTTCTCCGTACCGCCGCCGGAGAGGGTGCCCATGATCGAGGCGCCCGCGCCGACGTCCGAGCCGTCGCCGACCACCACGCCCTGCACGATCCGGCCCTCGACCATGGAGGAGCCCAGCGTGCCGGCGTTGAAGTTGCAGAAGCCCTCGTGCATCACGGTGGTGCCGGCGGCCAGGTGGGCGCCGAGCCGGACCCGGTCCGCGTCGGCGATCCGCACCCCGGCGGGCACCACGTAGTCGGTCATCCGGGGGAACTTGTCCACCCCGTAGACGGCCAGGTGCCGGCCGGCGGCCCGCTCGATCACCCGCAGCTCGTCGACCCGCTCCGGCGGGCACGGCCCGGCCGAGGTCCAGGCCACGTTGGCCAGCAGCCCGAAGATGCCGTCGAGGTTCAGCTCGTTGGGCCGCACCAGGCGGTGGGAGAGCAGGTGCAACCGCAGGTACGCGTCGGCCGCGTCCTTGATCGGATCGGCCAGCGACCCGATCTCGGTGGTCACCTCGACCGTACGCAGCCCGGGCAGCGCCCGCTCGCCGATCGCCGACGGCGGCAGGTCGAGCACGTCGCCCTGGTCCTCGCCGGACACCAGCGGCAGTGCGCCCAGGCCCAGCTTCCCGGTCGGGTACCAGACGTCCAGGATCTGGTCGGCGGCGGTCACGGTCGCCAGGCCGATACCCCAGGCGGGCTGCGCGTTCGTCACGGGTCAACCTTTCCTGCGCCGCCGGTACGCCCGGCGTGTCCGCGGGCGAACACCGTGCCCGCCCTCACGTTTCTGACGGTACCGTGCCCAGCATGACCAACCCGCTGACCCCCGAAGTCCTGGCCGATCCCGTCGCGCTGACCCGCACCCTGGTGGACATCGAGTCGGTGTCGCTGAACGAGAAGCAGATCGCCGACTGGGTGGAGGAGGTGCTGCGGGCCGTGCCGCACCTGACGGTGGACCGGCACAGCAACACGGTGATGGCGCGTACCGACCTGGGCCGGTCCAGCCGGGTCGTGCTGGCCGGGCACCTGGACACGGTGCCGTTGAACAACAACTTCCCGTCCAGCCTGCGCGGCGACCTGCTCTACGGCTGCGGCACCTCGGACATGAAGTCGGGCGTCGCGTACGCGTTGAACCTGGCGGTGACCCTGCCCGACCCCCGGTACGACGTGACGTACCTGTTCTACGAGGCCGAGGAGATCGAGTCCCGGTACAACGGGCTGACCCTGGTCGCGGCGACCCACCCGGACTGGTTGACCGCCGACTTCGCGGTGCTGCTCGAACCGACGTACGGGATCGTCGAGGCCGGCTGCCAGGGCACCATGCGCACCATCGTCAGCACCACCGGCGTACGGGCCCACTCGGCCCGGTCCTGGCACGGGGTGAACGCGATCCACGCGGCCGGGGAGGTGCTGGACCGGCTGCGGGCGTACCGGGCCCGGTCGGTGACCATCGACGGCTGCACCTACCGGGAGGGGATGAACGCGGTCCGGATCACCGGCGGGGTGGCCGGCAACGTGATCCCGGACCGCTGCGAGGTGGAGATCAACTACCGGTTCGCCCCGGACCGGACGGGTGCCGAGGCGGAGGCCCACCTGCGCGAGGTGTTCGACGGCTTCGACGTGCTCGTCACCGACCGGGTGGAGGGCGCCCCGCCGGGCCTGGCCGCCGCGCCGGCGAAGGAGTTCCTGGCCGCCGTGGGCCGACCGCCGATCGGCAAGCTGGGCTGGACCGACGTGGCCCGCTTCGCGGCGTTGGGCATCCCGGCGCTGAACTTCGGCCCGGGGGATCCGAACCTGGCCCACCACCCGGACGAGCACGTCGAGATCGACAAGATCCGCGAGGGCGCGGTCACCCTGCACCGCTGGCTCGGCACGCCCTGAGGCGCCGCCGCCCGGGTCATCAGGCGATCAGGGAGTGATCGGTCCCGGTCTGTTCAACCGGGGCCGGTCCGGCCTCGGTGTCGTCCTCGGCGTGACCGACCTGGCGGGCCAGCCGCCGCTCGGCCACCACGTCGCGGATCCGCCGGTGCATCTGTCGCCGGTAGCGGAGCATGTCGCTGTTGTTCATCACGGCTGGTCCTCCCCCCGAGGTGTCCGGGCCCTCCGCCGGACGTCCGTGCATACCAAGTATGTGAAAAGTAAGACGCTCCGGCCACCGAATTGGTTGCACCGGTTCGGGCCTTTTCTTGCCGACCGGCCGGCCGACGTGCCGCCGGCCGGCCGGTGGCGCACTACGGTTGATCGCATGACTCGAGGTAACGGCGGTCGGGAACCGGGCCGGGAACGGCACCGCGGCGCGGTGACGCTGCGTCGGGAGGCCATCCCGGCGAGCACGGCCGACCAGCGGCTGCTGGACTCGCGCAGCCGGGCCGACTGGAAGACCCGGGACGCCTGGCGGGCGCTGCGGATCCTGTCGGAGTTCGTGGAGGGCTTCGACACGCTGGCCGAACTGCCACCGGCGGTGAGCGTGTTCGGCTCGGCCCGCAGCAAGCGGGACAGCCCGGAGTGCCAACTGGCCGAGGAGTTGGGCGGCGCGCTGGCCCGGGCCGGGTACGCGGTGATCACCGGCGGCGGACCCGGGGTGATGGAGGCGGCCAACCGCGGCGCGACCGAGGCGGGCGGCCTGTCGGTCGGCCTCGGCATCGAGCTGCCGTTCGAGCAGGGCCTCAACGACTGGGTCGACCTGGCCATCGACTTCCGCTACTTCTTCGCCCGCAAGACGATGTTCGTCAAGTACGCCCAGGCGTTCGTGGTGCTGCCCGGCGGGTTCGGCACGATGGACGAGCTGTTCGAGGCACTGACCCTGGTGCAGACCGGCAAGGTCACCCGGTTCCCGGTGGTGCTGATGGGCCAGAGCTATTGGCAGGGGCTGCTCGACTGGCTGCGCGACAGCATGGCCGGCGACGGCAAGATCGGCCCGACCGACCTGGAGTTGATCTGCGTGACCGACGACGTGCCGGCCGCGGTGAAGCACATCGTGGACGCCGACGCGGCGCTGGCCGCCGAGCAGGTGGCCCTGCAGGAGTCGGCGATCAGCCAGAACGAGGCCGCCCAGCAGGCGGCGGCCACCCCCCGACGAAAGGATTGAACCGTGGCCGCCATCGGCGTTTTCTGCGCGTCCTCCCGTACCCTCGACCGGCGCTGGCTGGACCTGGCCGCCGAGGCCGGCGGTGAGCTCGCCCGGCGCGGACACCGGCTGGTGTCCGGCGGCGGGTGCGTCGGGATGATGGGCGCGCTGGCCGACGCCGCCCGGGCCGGCGGCGCGCACACCCTCGGGGTGATCCCGAAGCTGCTGGTCGACCTGGAGGTCGCCGACCCGCACGCCGACGAGCTGGTGGTCACCGACGGCATGTTCGACCGCAAGAGCGTGATGATGCACCGGTCGGACGCCTTCCTCACCCTGCCGGGCGGGCTGGGCACCCTGGACGAGCTGTTCGAGGTCTGGACCACCGCGACGCTGCGGGTGCACCACAAGCCGGTGGTACTGCTCGACGCCGACGGTTTCTACCGCGGCCTGGTGGACTGGCTGCGCGGCCTCACCGGTACGGCGTTCGTCGGTCGTGCCGCGGTCGACCTGCTGGTGGTGGTGGACTCGGTGCCGGCCGCGTTCGACGCGATCGAGTCCCGGCTGGCCTGACCGCCGAACCCACCCCGCGACCACCGGGCCGGACACCGGCGGTGCGCACCGTTGTGGACACCGGCGGTGACGACGCACCCTCGGTGCGCGCCTCGGTCGTACGGTCGTGATCTGATGGGCGGCGTGCAGGCGTACCGGCTGGTCCGCCGGCGGGCCGACGCCGCGCCGGCGCGCCGTGCCGACCCCGTGCAGGCCGAGGTCGTCGCGCACACCGACGGTCCGCTGCTGGTCACCGGTGGGCCCGGCACCGGCAAGACCGACGTGCTGGTGGAGGCGGTGGCGGCCCGGGTCGCCCAGGGCGTCGACCCGGAGCGGATCCTGGTGCTCACCTACGGCCGGCGGCAGGCCACCGCGCTGCGGCACCGGATCGAGGCCCGGGTCGCCGGGGCCGCCGGCCGGGTGATGCACGAGCCGCTGGTGCGCACCTTCCCGGCGTACGCGTTCGGACTGCTGCGCCGGGCCGCCGCCGAGCGCGGCGAACCGTCGCCCCGGCTGCTCACCGGGCCCGAGCAGGATCTGATCATCCGCGAGCTGCTGGACGTGGTCGGCGAGGACGGCGCGGACGACCCGATCGGCTGGCCCGAGTCGCTGCGCCCGGCGTTGCGCACCCGGGCGTTCGCCGAGCAGCTGCGGGACCTGCTGCTACGGGCCGCCGAGCGCGGCGTCGGCCCGGTGCAACTGGCCCGGCTCGGCGAGCGGCTGGGCCGGTCGGACTGGCCGGCCGCCGCCCGGTTCCTCCGCGAGTACGTCGCCGTGCTGGCCCTGCGCGACGTCGCCAACCGCGGCTCCATCGCGTACGACGCGGCCGAGCTGGTCCGGGCCGCCGCCGGCCTGCTCACCGACGAACCGGACCTGCTGGCGGCCGAGCGCCGCCGGCTGGCGTACGTCTACGTCGACGAGCTGGCCGACACCGACCCGGCCCAGCAGGACCTGTTGGCCCTGGTGGCGGGTGGCGGCAAGACGGTAATCGCGTTCGCCGACCCGGACTCCTCCACGTACGCCTTCCGGGGCGCCGACCCGAGCGGGGTCGGCGCGTTCCCGCACCGGTTCCGGACGGCGTCCGGCGCGGTGGCCCGGACGGTGGTGCTGACCACCTCCTACCGGGCCGGGCCGGGGCTGCTCGCGGCGACCGGCCGGGTGGCCAGGCGGTTGCGCGGGCCGGTGGCGCACCGCGAGCTGCACCCGCTGCCCGACGCGGAACCCGGCGAGGTCCGGGTCCGCACGTTCCGTTCGACCACCAGCGAGTCGGCCTACCTGGCGCACGCGTTGCGGTCCGCGCACCTGCTCGACGGCGTGCCGTGGTCGCGGATGGCGGTCCTGGTCCGGTCGACCACGTTGCAGCTGCCGTCGTTGCAGCGGGCCCTGCACGCCGCCGGGGTGCCCACCGTGGTGCACGCCGAGGACCTGCCGCTGCACCTGCAACCCGGGGTGGCCCCGCTGCTGCTGTTGCTGCGCTGCGCGCTGGAGCCGGACCGGCTGGACGAGGAGGCGGCGGTGGCGCTGCTGCACTCGCCGCTGGGTGACGCCGACCCGTTGGCCGAGCGGCGGTTGCGGCAGGGGCTGCGGGCACTGGCGCTGGCCGCCGGCGACCGGCGGCCCTCCGGTGACCTGCTGGTCGAGGCGCTGCGCGAGCCGGCCGAGCTGGCCGCGGTGGACCGCCGCTGGGCGCGACCGGCCAAGGCGGTCGCCGGGCTGCTGCAGACCGCCCGGGAGGCGGCCGCCGCGTCGGGGGCCACCGCCGAGACGGTGCTCTGGGCGGTGTGGCGGGCCAGCGGCCTGGCCGACCGGTGGGCCGGGGCGATCGTCCGGGGCCGGGCCGCGTCCGGCGAGACCGACGCCGGGCCGCGCTGGCGGGCCGCCTCGGCCGACCGGGACCTGGACGCGGTTGTGGTGCTCTTCGACGCGGCGGCCCGGTTCGTCGACCGGCTGCCCGGCGCGCGTACCGAGGTCTTCCTCGACCACGTGCTCGGCCAGCAGTTGCCGGCCGACACGCTGGCCCCGAGCGCCGACCGGGGCGAGGCGGTCCGCCTGCTCACCGCGCACGCGGCCAAGGGGCTGGAGTGGGACCTGGTCGCCGTGGCCGGGGTGCAGGAGGGCGTCTGGCCGGACCTGCGGCTGCGCGGCAGCCTGCTCGGTTCGGAACGGCTGGTGGACGTGCTCGCCGGCCGGGCCGAGGGCGCCGGTCGGGTGGCCACCATCGTCGGGCAGATGTCCGGCCTGCTGGACGAGGAGCGCCGGCTGTTCTACGTGGCCGCGACCCGGGCCCGGCGGTGGCTGCTGGTCAGCGCGGTGGCGTCGGCCGCGGTGGGCGGCGGCTCCGACCACGAGGAACAACCCAGCCGCTTCCTCTACGAGCTGGGCCAGGTCGAACCGCCCGCCGGTGACGGTGGCGACGACCCCGCGGGCGGGCCGCCGGGTGGACCGTCGGGTGGGCCGTCGGGTGGGCCGTCGGGTGGGCCGGGGCCGGACGGTGATCCGACCGGCCCGTCGCCGGTCCCGCCCGAGCCGGACGACGACGAGCACGGGCCGGAGCGGGCCGTCGAGCTGCCGGCCGGCCGGCCGCCCCGGGCACTGACCCTGCCGGCGCTGGTGGCCGAGCTGCGTACCGCCGTCACCGACCCGGCGTTGCCACTGGCCCGGCGGCGCGGGGCCGCGGCCGAGCTGGCCCGGCTGGCCGCCGCGGGGGTGCCCGGCGCGCATCCGGACGACTGGTGGGGCCTGCGTGGGCTCTCCGACGACCGGCCGCTGGTCGACCCGGGGGAGCCGGTCAAGGTCACCCCGTCCACCATGGAGAGTGCCCTGCGGTGCAGCCTGCGCTGGCTGCTGGAACGGCACGGCGGCGGCGGGCCGGCCAGCGCCGCGCAGGGGGTCGGCAACCTGGTGCACGCGGCCGCGATGCTGGCGGAGGACGCCGCCGTCGACCGGCAGCAGCTGATCGACTACGTGGCCGGTCGGTTCGACGCGATCGACCTGGCCGCCCGCTGGATGGCCGGGCCGGAACGGGCCCGGGCCGAGGCGATGGTGGACAAGCTGCTGCGCTGGCTGGCCGGGAACCCGCGCCGGCTGCTCGCCATCGAGCAGGAGTTCGCGGTCCGCCTCGACGACCCGGACCGGCCGATCGACCTGTCCGGCCGGGTGGACCGGCTGGAGGTGGACGCCGAGGGGCGGCTGGTCGTCGTCGACCTGAAGACCGGCCGGTCCACCGCCGTCACCGGGGCGGAGCTGGCCGAGCATCCGCAGCTCGGCGCGTACCAGACGGCGGTGGAGGCGGGCGCGTTCGCCGAGTACGGCGACCGGTCCGGTGGGGCGGCGCTGGTGCAGCTCGGCACCTCCGCGAAGGAGGCGAAGGAACAGGCGCAGGCGGCACCCGGGGACGGTGAGCCGGCCGACGCGGATCCGGCCGAGGAGGCGAGCTGGGCGCGGGCGATGGTCCGCCGCACCGCCGAGACGATGGCCGCCTCGACGTTCGCGGCGGTGGCCAACTCCAAGTGCCGGGTCTGCCCGGTGCGCAGCGCCTGCCCGATCTCCGGCCAGGGTCGGCAGGTGGTCGAGCCGCCGACCGTCCGCCCGGACGCGCAGCCGGTCGAGGGTGGCGCCGGCGGCGGCGAGCCGCCGGCACCGAGGGCTCCCGGGGACGGCCGATGACCCAACCCTCCCTGTTCGCCGCGGCGCCGTCGCAGCGGACGGCCGACGCCGGCCCGCGCTACACCCCGGTCGAGCTGGCCAAGCTGCTGCGGCTGCACGCGCCCACCCGGGAGCAGGCCGCCATCGTGGCCGCGCCGGTGCGACCGCTGCTGGTGGTGGCCGGGGCCGGCTCCGGCAAGACCGAGACGATGGCCGCCCGGGTGGTCTGGCTGGTCGCCAACGGGTACGCCCGGCCGGAGCAGATCCTCGGCCTCACCTTCACCCGCAAGGCGGCCGGTGAGCTGTCGCACCGGATCCGTACCCGGCTGGACCAGTTGGTGCGCCGGTTGGGGCGGGAGGGCCGGGACCCGGCCGATGACGCGCTCGGCGGGGAGCCGACCGTGGCCACCTACCACTCGTACGCGGCCCGGATCGTCACCGAGCACGGCCTGCGCGCCGGCTACGAACCGTCCACCCGGCTGCTCACCGAGGCGACCCGGTGGCAGGTGGTCGACTGGCTGGTCCGCAACTACGACGGGGACATGTCCGGGGTGGACCGGATGCCCAGCACCATCACCGACGCGGTGCTGGCGCTCGCCGGGGAACTCGCCGAACACCTGGTCACCACGGACGAGTTGGCCGGCTGGACCGGCCGGTTCTTCGCCGAGGTGCAGTCCCGGCCCGGCAAGGTCTACGCCGACGTCCGCAAGGCGCTGGCGATCCAGCAGGCCCGGCTCCGGCTGCTGCCCATCGTCCGCGCGTACGACCAGCGCAAGCAGGACTTCGAGGCGATGGACTTCGGCGACCAGATGGCCCGCGCGGCCCGGGTGGCCCGGGACCATCCCGAGGTCGGCGCGATCGAGCGGGAGCGTTACCGGGTGGTGCTGCTGGACGAGTACCAGGACACCAGCCACGCGCAGGTGGTGCTGCTGTGCTCGCTCTACGGCGGTGGGCACCCGGTCACCGCGGTCGGCGACCCGTGCCAGTCGATCTACGGCTGGCGGGGGGCCAGCGCCGGCACCCTGGACCGGTTCCCGACCGAGTTCGCGCACGCCGACGGCCGGTCGGCCCGGGTGCTGACGTTGACCACGAGCTGGCGCAACCGGCCGGAGATCCTGGCCGTGGCGAACACCCTCTCCACCCCGCTGCGGGCCGCCGGGGCGCAGGTCGCCGAGCTGGCCCCGGCGTACGGGGTGGACGAGGCGATCCCCGGCCGGACGGCCCGCGGGGCCAGCGGCGGGACGGTGCACTGCGCGCTGCTGCCCACGTACGCGGACGAGGCCGACTGGATCGCGGACAGCGTGCTGGCGGCCTGGCGCGGCGCGGCCCGGATGTCGGGTGCGCTGCCCGAGCACATCCCGGTCGACCGCCGGCCGACGACCGCCGTCCTGGTCCGGCTGCGCAGCCAGATCCCGGCGATCGAGGCGGCGCTGCGCTCCCGGGGCCTGCCGGTCGAGGTGGTCGGCCTGGGTGGCCTGCTGGACACCCCCGAGGTCCGGGACGTGGTCTGCACCCTGCGGGTGCTGGCCGACCCGACCGACGGCGCGTCGCTGCTGCGGCTGCTCACCGGCGCGCGCTGGCGGATCGGCCCACGCGACCTGGTGGCCCTGCACCGACGGGCCCGGTCGATCGCCGCCGCTCGGCGGGAGCTGCCCCGGCTGGCCGGCGGCGGCCCGGAGAGCGGCTCGGTGGACCCGGAGCTGGTGACCGACCAGCTCGACGAGGCAACGCTGGTGGAGGCCCTCGCGGACCTGGGTCCGGCACAGCTCTACTCGGCCGAGGGCTACGCCCGGATGCGCGCGTACGGGCTGGAACTCGCCCTGCTCCGGCACCGGCTGGACCAGCCGCTGCCGGACCTGGTCGCCGACGTGGAACGGACCATCGGGCTGGACGTGGAGGTCGCGGTCCGGGCCGGCCGGGACGGCGCGGGCGGCGACGCCGGGCTGGCCCGCGGCCACCTGGACGCCCTCGGCGACGTGGCGGCCCGGTTCGCCGGCGACACCGGCGGCGCGCCGCTGTCGGCCTTCCTGGCCTTCCTCACCGCCGCCGAGGACGAGGAACGTGGCCTGGCCCCGGGCGAGGTGGAGGTGGTCGAGGGCGCGGTGCAGATCCTCACCGCGCACGCCGCGAAGGGGCTGGAGTGGGACGTGGTCGCGGTGGCCGGGCTGAGCCGCGGCGTGTGGCCCGGCCTGGTGCGCGGCTCCGACCATTACCTCTTCGGCCTCGGGGCGCTGCCGTTCCCGCTGCGCGGGGACGCGGACGGGCTGCCGGAGTTCCCGCTCGACGAGGCCGAGGACCAGCGCGGTGTGGCCCGGGCGCTGACCACCTTCGGCGAGCGGTGGGCGGCCCACGACGAGCGGGAGGAGCGCCGGCTGGCGTACGTGGCGGTGACCCGGCCGCGCCGGCTGCTGCTCTGCTCCGGCTACTGGTGGGGCGACGGGGTGAAGCGGCCACGCGGCCCGTCCGGGTTCCTGCGCGAGGTGCACGACCAGTGCCTGGCCGGCGCCGGGGTGGTGGACGTCTGGGCGCCCGAACCCGCGGGTGACGCGGTCAACCCGACCACCGAGGTGGTGATGCGGGCCGAGTGGCCGGCCGACCCGCTCGGCGCGCGCCGGCCGGTGATGGCCGAGGCGGCGGCCCTGGTGCGGAGCTTCCTGGCGCCCCGGGACGACGCCGGCACCGAGCCGCCGGACCCGGTGGTGCTGGGCTGGCGGCGGGAGGCGGACCTGCTGCTCGCCGAACGGGAGCGGCTGGCCCGGCGGGACGGCCCGGTCGAGGTGGCGCTGCCCGGTCACCTGTCGGTGTCGCAGCTGGTGACGTTGCGCCGCGACCCGCAGGCGCTGGCCCGTACGCTGCGCCGGCCGATGCCGGCCCGACCCGACCCGTACGCCCGCCGGGGCACCGCGTTCCACGCCTGGCTGGAACAGCGGTTCGGCGCCGGGCGGCTGCTGGACGTGGACGAGTTGCCCGGTTCCGCCGACGAGGACGCGGCACCCGACGAGGCCCTGGCCGAGTTGCAGGACCGCTTCCTGGCCAGCGAGTGGGCCGACCGCAGCCCGTACGAGGTGGAGGTGCCGTTCGCCACGGTCATCGCCGGTGTGGTGGTCCGGGGCCGGATGGACGCGGTGTTCACCGCACCGGGCGGCCGGTTCGACGTGATCGACTGGAAGACCGGCCGGCAGCCCACCGGGCAGGAGGCGAAGGCGGCGGCGGTGCAGTTGGCCGCGTACCGGCTGGCCTGGGCGGAGCTGGCCGGCGTACCGGTGGAACACGTCCGGGCCGGTTTCCACTACGTACGGGACGGGGTGACCGTGCGGCCGGCGGACCTGTTGGACGCCGACGGGCTGGCCGCCCTGCTCGCCGGCCTGCCGGAGCAGGCCGAGCGGCCGTAGCGACGGCGACGCGGAGGGTGGTCAGGGCGGTCGGCGGCAAGATGATCGGAGTCAGGGGGTGCCGGTACGGCGTCAGGCATGCTACGGTTTCCCAGTTGCAGTTTTGGTTACCAGAGACTCTGTGTGCGCCTGGCGGGATTGTGGCCCCAGGCGCTCTTTGTTGTGTCCGGAGTTCTCCGGGCGGGGCGACCAGCGCGACACCGGTCCGTGCGCAACTGCGCGGTCCACACCCTTCGGGTCCGCAACAAGTGCGGGTCCGAGCGTTCCGTCAAGGAGACGAAACAAATGGCAATTGGCACCGTCAAGTGGTTCAACGCTGACAAGGGCTTCGGCTTCATCACCCCGGACGGCGGCGGCGCGGACGTCTTCGCCCACTTCTCGGCGATCCAGTCGTCCGGCTACCGCAGCCTGGACGAGAACCAGCGGGTCGAGTTCGAGGTGACCCAGGGCCAGAAGGGCCCGCAGGCGGAGAACATCCGCCCGCTCTGAGCCTCGGCTCACCCCGGGTACCGCTCGGCCGTAGGTTCACCGAGCACGCCCGCGCCGGCCGCGCCGCCTGACGGCGCGGTCCGGCACCCAAGCTCCGCCGCCCGGCGGGCGAGGTGGCCTCATCGCCGCGCCGCCCGCCGGGTTCGGCAGACAGCACCGCCACGCCACACCCGGCGCGGCACCGTATCCGGCCCGCGCCGTCATCGGTGCGGGCCGGAGGCGTGTGATCCGCATCATTCCGGTTCGTGCTTGCGACCGCACTCCCGCCGCCGCGCGGGGTGCCGGCAGCGCCGCCCACTCGGCGCCTTTCCTCGACACGTGCCGCACCCGAGGAGAGGTTTCCCATGACCATGTCCGTCGTTCCGTCGTTCGCCGACGCGCCGCTGGCCGACGGCCTGCACGCCGCGTTGGTCGCGAACGGCATCACCGAGCCGTTCCCCATCCAGTCGGCCACCCTGCCCGACTCGCTCGCCGGCCGGGACGTGCTCGGCCGGGGCCGCACCGGCTCCGGCAAGACCCTCGCCTTCGGCCTGCCGCTGCTGTCCCGGACCACCGGCCGCCGGGCCCGGCCCGGCCGCCCGTTGGCCCTGGTCCTGGTCCCGACCCGGGAGTTGGCGCAGCAGGTCACCACCGCCCTGGAGCCGTACGCCCGCGCGGTCGGGCTGCGCTGCGCCACCGTGGTCGGCGGCCTGTCGCTGGGCCGGCAGGCGGACGCCCTGCGGGCCGGCGCCGAGGTCGTCGTCGCGACGCCGGGTCGGCTGGCCGACCTGATCAACCGGGGCGACTGCCGGCTGGACCAGGTCGCCATCACCGTGCTGGACGAGGCCGACCAGATGGCCGACATGGGCTTCCTGCCGCAGGTCACCCGCCTGTTGGAGCAGGTCGCGCCGAACGGGCAGCGGATGCTCTTCTCGGCCACCCTGGACCGGGGCGTGGACCGACTGGTCCGCCGCTTTCTCACCGACCCGGTGTCGCACTCGGTCGACCCGGACACCGCAACGGTGACCGCGATGACCCACCACGTGCTGCAGGTCGAGGCCGTCGACAAGGTGGCCACCACCGCCGAGATCGCCGCCCGGGAGGGCCGCACCATCATGTTCATCGGCACCAAGCACCGGGCCGACCGGCTCGCCCGGCAACTGCTCAACCGCGGGGTCCGGGCGGCGGCGCTGCACGGCGGCAAGTCCCAGCCGCAGCGGACCCGGATCCTGGAGCAGTTCAAGGCCGGTCAGGTGACCGCGCTGGTGGCCACCGACGTGGCGGCCCGGGGCATCCACGTCGACGGGCTGGACCTGGTGGTCAACGTCGACCCGCCGACCGAGGCGAAGGACTACCTGCACCGCGGCGGCCGTACCGCCCGGGCCGGTGAGGCCGGCTCGGTGGTCACCCTCGTCCTGCCCGAGCAGCGCCGGGACGTGTCCCGGTTGATGGCCACCGCCGGGATCACGCCGGAGACCGTCCGGGTCGCCCCGGGTGACGCCGACCTGGTCCGGGTGACCGGGGCGCGGGTGCCGTCCGGCGTACCGGTGACCATCGCCGCGCCGGCTCCGCAGCCGGTCCGGACCAAGCAGCCCGGCGGCTCAGCGGGCCGCCCGGCGCGGGCCGCGCACCGCGGTTCCGGCCGGCCGCGCCGGCCGCGCCGCACCGGCACGGCCTGATCCCGGGTACGGGCGCCCGCCGGTCGACGGCCGGCGCCCGCGCCCGCGCCGCGCCCGCCCCGGCGGCCGGCCCCGCCGGGTCGGCGGTGACTGGTCCGGCCCGGTTACGGTGGGTCGATGGCGGATTCCCCGACGCGGGACGGGCGGCTGCGCCGGTTCTGGGACCAGCAGGCCGACTCGTACGACCGCAAGATGGCCTTCGCCGAGCGCCGCTTCTTCGCCGACACCCGGCCCTGGCTCTGCGGTCAGGCCGTCGGCGACACTCTGGAGGTGGCGGTCGGCACCGGGCTGAACCTGGCCCACTACCCGGCCGACGTGCGCCTGGCCGGCGTGGAGTGGAGCCCGGCGATGCTGGCCGTGGCCCGGCGCCGGGCCGCCGACCTCGGTCGGCCGGTCGACCTGCGGCAGGGCGACGCCCGCCGGTTGGACTTCCCCGACGGCCGGTTCGACACGGTGGTGTGCACGTTCTCGCTGTGCGGCATACCGGACCACGAGGCGGCGCTGGGCGAGTTCGCCCGGGTGCTCCGACCGGGCGGCCGGCTGCTGCTGGCCGACCACATCGGCTCGTCGAACTGGCTGGTCCGCGGGGCGCAGGCGCTGCTGGACGCGGTCACCGTCCCGCTGTACGGCGAGCACTACCGCCGCCGGCCGCTGCCCCGGGTCCGGGCGCTGGGGTTCACGGTCGAGCGGCGGGAACGGTTCGCCCTCGGCGCGGTCGAACGGTTGGTCGCCCGCAAACCGCCCGCCCGGCATCCCTTTTCAGATGACTGACCTTCGTCCCCACCTTCCGGCCGCGGAGTCGTTGTCGTCGTCAGCCCTGTTGGACCGTGGGTTTGGGACTCGGTCGAATGCTGTGGCCGGGCGGTGCCGACACTGTGCAGCTGGGCTGACAGCCGGAACGAACCGGCTCGATCGAGGGGCGAGCCGGCTCAGTCGGTGCCGAGGCGGATCAGCCGCAGCAACGCCTCACCGTACGCCTGCTCGGCGGTGGGCGCGGTGACGGCGGCTGGTCCGCCCGGCAGGTCGAGGGCGACCCGGTAGCCCTCGTCGGTCCGGTCCAAACCGCGGAAGGTGCCGCCGAGCAGGTTCCGGAGCTGGTCCTCGCGGGGCAGCCAGACCGCCTCGGACTGCTCGATGTCGTCCAACGCCCATTCGGTGGTGCCGTTGAACCCGATGACCGGGCCGTCCGGCAGGTGGTGCACCGCGATGGTCATGTCACTCAGGACGAAGACGTCCTCGTCGAGATCGCGGTCCGGCACGGCGAACCGGTCGCCCGGCGCGGGTTTCCAGCTCAGGCCGGCCTCCTTGAGGCGGACCGCCAGGTCGACGGGTAGCACGTGTTCCACTGTGCCCGGGCGGCGGGGGATCGGCCAACTCGTCCGGAGTGTCGGCACCGGCGGGGCGGAACCATTGCGGCGCCGGATTGCGTCCGATGGGCGACTGTCCTGTGACCGTTGATCCGACATCCTGGTCCGGACACGTCGACTGGCGTCAGCCGCGGGGCGGTCCGGTGAAGGAGGTCGGAATGGTCGGGCAGGTGGGAGCGGGGGCGCTCCGGGAGATCCTTGTCGTGCTCGCGCTCGGCCTCGCCGGCCTGCTGCTGGCCCTGCTGGCCGCCTTCACGCCATGGTACGCACCGACCACCACCCCGCCCCGGCCGCAGATCGTGGAGATGCACGCGCCGGCCGAGCCGCCGCCCGGCCAGACCTCCCACGCGGCCATCGGCTGACCGAGGGACGGGCACGGGACCCGCGCCCGGCGAATCCGCCGGTCGGGTGCGCGCCGGCCGGGGTCGCGGCCGCCGAGCCGGTTCGTCGCCGTCGATCGGATTCGTCGCCGGCCGCGGCGCCGCCGGTCGCTGGGGTCGACCGACGGCGCCGTGCCCTGGGCGGGTCAGTTGCCGGCCTGGTCGAGCACGCCCCAGCGGCGGCGGATGGCCCGGTCGGCGGCGCCGAACGCGGCGTCGACCAGCAGGCCCACCACCAGGATCACGATCATGATGGCGAGCAGTCGTGGCGCGTCGGAGAACTCCCGGGCGTACTGCAGCTGGGCGCCGATGGAGGTCTTGGTCGCGATGACCACCAGCAGCTCACCGGCCATCAGGCTGCGCCAGGCGAACGCCCACCCCTGCTTGAGCCCGGCCACGATGGCCGGCAGCGCGGCGGGCGCGATGACGTACCGGTAGAGGGAGAAGCCCCGGGCACCGAGATTGCGGCCGGCGCGCAGCAGCAGCGGTGGCAGGTAGTCCACCCCGTGGATGACGCCGTTGGCGATCGACGGGGCGGCGCCGAGCACCACCACGAAGAAGATGGCCTGCTCGCTGAGCTGGAACAGCAGGATGGCCAGCGGGAACCAGGCGATCGACGGCATGGTCTGCAGCGCGGTGATCATCGAGCCGAGGGCGGCCCGGAGCACCCGGATCCGGGCCACCGCGAGGCCGAGCAGCAGGCCGACCGCCACCGCGGCGGCGAAGCCGGTCACCGCCCGGCGGCCGGTGGTGGCGAGCCCGTCCCAGAGCGCGGCGGTGAGGAAGTAATGGCCCAGGTCCTTGCCGACGGTGGCCGGGCCGGGCAGCACCCACGGTTCCTTCCACCCGCTCAGGTAGACCAGCTCCCAGACCAGCACGGCCAGCCCGAGGGCGGCGAGCTTCGGCCAGGTGGCGGACCAGAACCGGCCGGACCGGCCGGTGGTCTTCTGCCGGGCGGCGACCTCCAGCGCGTCCAGGCCGGAGAGGGTCTCCGTGCGGTCGTCGCGGGTGAGGGTGTCACTGGCCATGGCGACCCACCTCCGTACGTAGTCGGGTGGTGACCTCGGCGGCGATCGCCGCGATCTCGGGGGAGTCGATCCGGCGCGGGCGGGGCACCTCGACCCGGGTGGAGTAGATGATCCGGCCCGGGCGGCTGGACAGCAGCACGATCCGGTCGGCCAGCCGGGCCGCCTCCCGGACGTTGTGCGTGACGAACAGGACGGTGAGCCGGCGTTCCGACCAGATCCGTTCCAGTTCGTCGTGCAGGACGTCCCGGGTCATCGCGTCCAGCGCCCCGAACGGTTCGTCCATCAGCAGCACCGGGGTGTCCAGCGCGAGGGTACGGGCCAGCGCGACCCGCTGGCGCATCCCGCCGGACAACTCGTGCGGCCGTCGTCGGGCGAACTCGCCGAGGTGCACCACGTCGAGCAGCTCGGCGACCCGGGCCCGGCGCTCGGCCCGGGGCAGTCCGCGCAGCCGCAGCGGCATCTCCACGTTGGCGGCCACCGTCAGCCACGGGAACAGCGCCGGTTCCTGGAACATCAGCCCGGGGTCGGCGTTGTCGGCGACCCGGACCGTGCCGGAGCTGACCGTGTCCAGCCCGGCCACCAGGTTGAGCAGCGTGCTCTTGCCACAGCCGGACGCGCCGACCAGGCAGACGAACTCGCCGGGCGCCACGTCCAGCGACACCCCGTCCAGCGCCAGCACGGCCTGGTCGCCCCGGCCGTACACCTTGGTGACGCCGGACAGCGCGACCGCGTCGGTCGTGCTGGCCGGCACCGTCGTCGTCGCGGTCACGGCAGTGCCACCTCCGATTTGCCCTGCGCCTTGAGGACCTCGTTGAGGAAGCTCAGGTCGTAGAGGCCGTTGAGGTCGACCGGCTGGGTCAGACCGACCGCGACCGCGTGGTCCAGTCCGGTCTTCAGCGAGCCGGCGATCGGGTCGTTGAGGAACTCCAACGTGGGCCAGGCCTGCTTGATCAGCTTGAGATCCAGCGGCTTGCCGGTGATCTTGCCGATGTGCGTCGCGATGGCCTGCTGCGTCTCTTCCAGGTGGGTGTTGACGAACTCGTTCGCCGCCACCTGGCCCTCGACCAGCTTCTTGACCACGTCCGGGTGCGCCTTGAGGAACTTGGTGCTGACCAGCAGGTTGGTGATGACGAACCGCTTGTCCGGCCACAGGTCGCGCTCGTCGACCAGGACCTTGCCGCCCGCGTTCACCAGCCGGGAGACGAACGGTTCGGGCACCCAGGCGCCGTCGATGGCGCCGCTGGTGAAGGTCTGCACCGTCTGGGCGTTCTCCTGCGGTACGACCTTGACGTCGCCGCCGCCCTCCTTGGTGGTGGCCAGGCCCTTCTCCTTGAGCCAGTAGCGCAGCGCCACGTCCTGGGTGTTGCCGAGCTGTGGGGTGGCGATCTTCTTCCCGCGCAGTCCCTCGACCGAGGTGATCCCGGGCTTGACCACCAGGGCCACCCCGCCGGACGCGGCGCCGGAGACCACCCGTACGGCCTGGCCCTTGCTCTTGGAGAACGCGTTGACGGTCGGGTTGGGGCCGATGTACGTCGCGTCCAGGGCGCCGGAGAAGACCGCCTCGATCGCGGCGGGCCCGGCGTTGAAGGTCTTCGTCTCGAGCTTGACGCCGGAGCCGAGCTTGTCGGCGAAGATGCCCCGTTCGACCCCGACCACGGCCGGCGCGTGGGTGATGTTGGGGAAGTAGCCGAGGCGCAGGGTGGTCGGTCCCGAGGACGCGCCCGGCGCGCTGTCGCCGCCGCAGGCGGCGGTGCCGCCGAGCGTCGCGGCGGCCACCAGCGCGGCAGCGGCCAGGGTGCCGAGCCGGCGGTACGGGAGTCGGTTCATCGGCCATCCAATCCAGATTCCCTACTTATTTGATAGGAAGAGTGGACTGCGTGCCGACCCTCGGGTCAAGGCCCCATCCATATGCCGGGAAGCGGGCCGGGAAGTCCGGCGGGACAGTTCCCTCCCGGGCGCCTTCCGGGCTACCCGGGCACCGTCCGGACGGGCAGCCGCACGGCCGACGAGCGACGCGCTAGGGTCGGTGCGTGGCGGCCCGGAGATCCAGAATTCCAGCGACGAAATACCCGGTCGAGCGGTTCACCCTCGACAACGGCCTGCGGGTGGTGCTGACCCCGGACCGCAGCGCACCGGTCATCGGCGTCGCCGTCGTCTACGACGTGGGCATCCGGTCCGAGCCGGAGGGCCGGACCGGCTTCGCGCACCTCTTCGAACACCTGATGTTCCAGGGCTCGGAGAACCTGGAGAAGCTGGCCCACTTCCGGCACGTGCAGGGCGCCGGCGGCACCTTCAACGGGTCCACCCACCTGGACTACACCGACTACTTCGAGACGCTGCCCAGCAACGCCCTGGAGCGGGCGCTGTTCCTGGAGGCCGACCGGATGCGCGGCCCCCGGTTGACCGAGGAGAACCTGCGCAACCAGGTCGACGTGGTCAAGGAGGAGATCCGGGTCAACGTGCTCAACCGGCCGTACGGCGGGTTCCCCTGGCTCACCCTGCCGCCGGTCATGTTCGACACGTTCCCCAACGCCCACGACGGGTACGGCTCGTTCGTCGACCTGGAGAGCGCCACCGTCGCCGACGCCGCCGACTTCTTCACCCGCTACTACGCCTGCGGCAACGCCGTACTGGCGGTCTCCGGCGACCTGGACGTGGCCGAGGCGACCCGGCTGATCGAGACGCACTTCGGCGACGTACCGGCCCGGCCGGCGCCCCGGCGGCCGGACTTCGCCGAGCCGGACCTGACGGCCGAGCGGCGCGAGTCGTACACCGACCGGTTGGCGCCGCTGCCCGCGGTGGCCAGCGGCTGGCGGGTGCCGGACCCGGTCGGTGACTTCGCCGGCTACCTCCCGTACGTGGTGCTGGCCGAGGTGCTCACCGACGGCGACGCGTCCCGGCTGGTCGAGCGGCTGGTGCTGCGGGACCGGACGGTGTCCAGCGTCGGCGGTTACCTCGGCTTCATGGGCGACCCGTTCGACGTCCGCGATCCCACCGCCCTGCTGTTGCAGGCGCACCTGCCACCGGGTGGTTCGACCGACAAGGTGCTGCGCGCCGTCGACGAGGAACTCGACCGGCTCGCCGCGGACGGGCTCGCCCCGGGTGAACTCGACCGGACCCAGGCCCGGATGGCCACGCACCTGCTGCGGGACACCGACGCGGTGCTCGGCCGGGCGCTGAGCATGGCCGTGCTGGAACAGCAGCGCGGCGAGCCGGGGCTGTTGAACGACCTGCCCCGGCTGATCGGCGAGGTGACCGAGGACCAGATCCGGACCGCGGCCGCGGCGCTGCGCCCGGAGCGCCGGGCGTCGGTTGAGGTAGTCCCCGGAGGTAGCAAATGAGTGTCCGTCCGCTTCCGCCGCTCGGCCCGAACCGTAAGCTCAAGCTGCCCAAGCAGGTCGAGCGCACGCTGCCGAACGGGCTGACGGTGATCGCCATCCGGCGTCCCGCGGTGCCGCTGGTGGAGTTGCGGCTCTGGGTGCCGTTCGGCGGCGCGCACCTGGCCCGCTCGGCGATGCTCTCGCAGACCCTGCTGGCCGGCACCGCCGAGCGGACCAACGTGCGGCTTGCGGCCGAGTTGCAGACCGTCGGCGGCGGCCTGTTCGCCGGGATCGACCCGGACCGGCTGATGGTGTCCGGCAACGCGCTGGCCACCGGGCTGGACCGGATCCTGGAACTGCTCGCCGAGGTGCTCACCGGCGCCGCATACCCGACCGACGAGGTCGGTACCGAGCGGGAGCGGCTGGTCGACCGGATCCAGGTGGCCGGCAGCCAACCGGCCCACCTGGCCCGGGTGGCGCTGCTGAAGCGGATGTACGGCAAGCACCCGTACGCGGTGCAGACGCCCGACGCGAGCCAGGTCCGGGCGGTCCGACCGGCCCAGTTGCGCACCCTGCACGCCGAGCGGGTGCAGCCCACCGGGGCGGTCCTGGTGCTGGTCGGTGACGTTCAGCCGGACCGGGCGCTGGACGCGGCGGAACGCGCGTTGGGCGACTGGAAGGCCGTCGGCGCCGCGCCGGAACTGCCGCCCACCCCGCCGTTGTCGGCCGGTCCGCTGTTGCTGGTGGACCGCCCCGACTCGGTGCAGTCGTCGATGCGGCTGGCGCTGCCCGCGGTGCCGCGTACGCATCCCGACCACGCGGCGCTGCAACTGGCCAACATGATCTTCGGCGGCTACTTCTCCTCCCGCTGGGTGGAGAACATCCGCGAGGACAAGGGCTACACCTACGGGCCGCACTCGCTGGTGGAGCACTCGGTCGCCGGGTCCGCCCTGGTGGTCGCCGCCGAGGTGGCCACCGAGGTGACCGGCCCGGCACTGCTGGAGACGCTGTACGAACTGGGCCGGCTCGCCTCCCTGCCGCCCGGCGCGGACGAGCTGGAACAGGCCCGGCAGTACGCCCTGGGCACGCTGCAACTGGGCATGTCCACCCAGGCCGGACTGGCCGCGCTGGCCAGCGCGTACGCGGGCTCCGGGTTGCGGCTGGACTTCCTGGCCGAGCACGCCGACCGGCTGGCCCGGGTCACGGTGGACGACGTGGCCGCTGCGGCGACCAGCTACCTCGCGCCCGCGCGGGCGGTGACGGTGGTCCTCGGCGACGCGGAACGGATCGCCGGACCGCTGTCGGCGCTGGCCTCGATCGAGCGGGAGAGCGCCCCCTCGTGACCGGTGAACACCCCGCGGCCGGCGGTCCGGCCGGGCCGCCACTGGGCCGGGCGGGGGTGGACCGGGCCGCGCACCGGCGGGCCGATTCACGGTGGTTGGCCGAGGCGTGGGAACGCGCGAAGGTGCTGGTCGTCGACACGGCGGCCGGTGGTCGGGCGCTGGCCGGGCCGGCCGCAGAGCGCCCCGGGTTGCTGCTGCTGGACGCCGCGCAGGTCGGCCCGCACGATCCCCGGGCGCGGCTGTTCCTCGGGGTCGAGCCGGACGGCACCCCGGTGTTCGCCGTCGACGCACCCCTGCCGCCGTCCGGTACGGCGCCCCGGGTGAGCCTGCGGGAGAGCGGCCACCTGCTCAGCGACCGGGACGCCGGGCTGCTCACCACGGCGGTGGCGTTGGCCAACTGGCACGCCCGGCACCGGTACTCGCCGGTCACCGGACAGCCCACCGAGATCGCCGAGGCCGGCTGGAGCCGGGTGGAACCCGACGGCGGGCAACTCTGGCCCCGGACCGACCCGGCGATGATCGTGCTGGTGCACGACGGGGTCGCCGGGCCGGACGGTCGGTGCCTGCTCGGCCGCAACGCGGCCTGGCCGGAGCACCGGGACGGCCGGCGGTTCTCCTGCCTCGCCGGCTACGTCGAGCCGGGGGAGTCCGCCGAGGCGGCGGTGCTCCGCGAGGTCGGCGAGGAGGTCGGCCTCCCGGTCCGGCACATCGCGTACGCCGGCAGCCAGTCCTGGCCGTTTCCCGGTTCGTTGATGCTCGGCTTCCTCGCGGTGGCCGACCCGGACGCGCCCCTGCGGCTGGACCCGACGGAGATAGCGCAGGCCCGCTGGTTCAGCCGACGGGAGGTCGCCGGGGTGCTGGCCGGTGACCGGCTCGACGTCGGCGACGGGCGGCGGCTGGTACTGCCCCCGCCGTCCTCGATCGCGCTGTTCCTGGTGGACCGCTGGCTGGCCGGAGCCGGCTGACCGTCCGTCCGTACCGGGCCGTCGCGGTCGGTGGACCCGCGGCGCGGTCGGTGGACCTCGGTCCGTGACCGCTGTTGCCGCAGCGGTCACGGACCGAGGTTTTCCGAGCCGTCGTGGCCGGTTGGCGCGATGTGCGACGGGTGCCGCACCCGGCCCGACGGCCGCTAACCCCGGCCCGGTCCGAAACTGCGGACCGGCGGCGCGGCGGGTGGTGGGTGCCCCGATTCACCGAGGGGCAGAACCTTGACCCGCTGCCGACCGGCGCGGACGGCGCCGACCGTGGACAGCGCGCGGGCCACCACCATGGCGGCCTCGCGGTCCTCGGCGCGCAATGTCTGTCGCCGCTGCTCGGGGGCGGTCTGCTCGTCGCGGAGGCACCGTCCGCCGGCCCAGGCGGCGGCCAGCTCGTCATCGGCGGCGACGCGGATGTCGGTGCGCACGATCAGGAACCGCATGGGTGTCTCCGGATGAACCGCGAGGAATGGAGCGGGGTTTCGTGGAACTTCCACGAGCGCCCCTCAGCCATGGTCACGCCGTCCGCCACGGAGGGCAAGGAGAACATCCTGATCGGAACCGCGGGTAATCCGTTCGGGTGATGCGGTAACCGGTACCGGCCGATAGGCGGGTCGCAGCCGGCCCGAGAGCCGTCGTCACGGGTACGCGACGAGGGCTGTCGGATCCCTGGGGGAGGGGATTCGACAGCCGTCGTCGCGTACCCGGTCGGCCACGGATGCGGTGGGGACCGCCGTGGTCCACCGGGTGGCGGTCAGTTCAGGTCGAACTCGCCGGCCTTGGTGCCGGCGATGAAGTCGAGCCAACCGTCGCGCCCGAAGACCAGGACGGGCCCGTTCCGGTCCTTGCTGTCGCGCAGCGCCACCGGTGCGCTACCGGTGCCGAGCGGGGCGATCTCGACGCAGTTGGAGGTCTGGCTGCGCGTGCTCTTACGCCACGCGGCGTTGGCCAGGCGATCGTTGTTCATGAAGTGCTCCTGGTGTTGAACGGTTCTGCGAGCCGAGTGGCACGCGGCCGCACCGGAGCGGCGCTCACGGCTCTGTGAGTCGTCCGGTGCGTGGGCCGCGCTGCGACGGCGGCTTCGGCACCCCCGGATGGGAATCGTGCGATCCGTTCGTCCGGGTCAGCGCCGCCTCGGCCAACCAGCGGATCGTGTCCTCGGCCGAGAGTGCCGCCGCCTGCAGCCACCCGAACACCATTTTATACCGCTTTATCTCTTTTTCGTCGTCAATGGCCAGATTGCTGTCGAGTCCTTCGATCGAGCCGGCCTCCGGGTCGTTCGGATCGGGGAACCGGTAGAGCGAGAAGCCGGTGTGCGGCAGATACCAGCCACCGTTGACCGGCGTGTCGCGGAGCAGCAGTTGGATCGTCACGTTCGGCAGCTCGGCGAGCGTACGGAGCCGGCGGATCTGTGACTGGAGCACGTTCGGCGGGCCGGCGCGGACGCCGAAGACCGCCTCGTCCAGCACGGCGTGGTACAGGGCCGGCTCCTCCTCGCGGGTCAGCAACATCTGCCGCGAGGTCCGGGCGCTCACCTCCGCCTCCAGGGCCGCCAGCTCGCGCTTGGGCGGATGGGCCTGGTTGAGCGGCTGGGTGGACTCGAGCCGGATCCGGGTGTAGTCCGCGGTCTGCAGCAGGCCGGGCACGACGATCGGGCTGAACTCCCAGATCTCCGCACAACCGGCCTCCAGTTCCGCGTACGGCATCTGGGCGTCGGTCATCTTGGAGGCGTAGGAGCGCAGCCAGCCCTTCAGGTCGCCCGCGTCGCGGGCGATCATGACGACCTCGTCGCGCTTCGCGGGGTCGGCCCCGTAGAGATCGAGCAGGGCGACGACGTCCTGCACCTCGGGTTTGCTCCGGCCGTTCTCCAGCCGGGACAGCTTGGAGGCCGAATTCCACCCGATCCGCTCGATGACCTGGTCGCCGGTGAGTCCGGCGGCCTCGCGAAGTTGGCGCAGCTCGGAGCCGAGGCGGCCGCGTCGGCGGATCGGACTTTGCTGGGGAGCAGGCATTGATCCCTCACTCGATCGTATCGAAACGAGCATGCCGCAGGTTGATCACCGTACGGAATGCGCCCCCCACCGTAAGTATGCGACCGCCGAAAGGCCCGCATCTCACCCCTTCGCCCGCGTGTCGACCCCGCAGACGCGACGGCTCCGGCCGCCAGGTGGGCGACCGGAGCCGGATCGGGGCTGCGGAACGGTCAGGCGGACAGGCTGGCCAGCCGCTCCTTGACCTGGACGATCGACGGGTTGGTCAGCGCGGTGCCGTCGGAAAATTTGACGGTCGGCACGGTCTGGTTGCCGCCGTTGACACTCATCACGTACTCGGCGGCGGCCGGGTCCTGCTCGATGTCGACGACCTGGTAGCCGATGCCCTCCCGGTCGAACTGCGACTTGAGCCGGTGGCAGTAGCCGCACCAGGGGGTGGAGTACATCGTCAGCATGGTCAGGTCCTCCGTGGGATGAGGTGACGCACCCGTCGTGCCGACAGGCTAACGAGTGCAACGTCCGGGCGGGCTGCCATGATTCCTTGCTGTGGCGGTTGACTCAGGCGCGCAGCGGGTGTTGGCCGGGCTGGACCCCGAGCAGCGGGCGGCGGTGACCGCGCCGGCCGGACCGGTCTGCATCCTGGCCGGTGCCGGCACCGGCAAGACCCGGGCGATCACCCACCGGATCGCCTACCGGGCGCTGTCCGGCGAGATCGCCGCCCGGCACGTCCTGGCCGTCACCTTCACCGCGCGGGCCGCGGCCGAGATGCGCGCCCGGCTCACCGCGCTGGGCGTCGGCGGGGTGCAGGCCCGCACCTTCCACGCCGCGGCGATGCGCCAGGTCCGCTACTTCGCCCCCCGGCTGCTCGACGGGCGGGCCATGCCCGAACTGCTGGACAGCAAGGTGCGACTGGTCACCCTCGCCGCCGCCAGGGCCGGGGTGCGGGCCGACCGGGCCGCCGCCCGCGACCTGGCCGGGGAGATCGAATGGGCGAAGTCGTCGCTGGTGGAACCGACCGAGTATCCGGTGGCCGCGGCCAAGGCGGCCCGGGACATCCCGTACGAGGCGGCCCGGGTGGCCGAGATCTTCGCGCACTACGAGAAGGTCAAGCGCTCCTCCGGGGTGATCGACTTCGAGGACCTGCTGCGGGCCGCGGTCTGGGGGATCGAGGAACACCGGGACGTGGCCGAGCAGGTCCGCGCCCAGTACCGGCACTTCGTCGTCGACGAGTACCAGGACGTCAACCCGCTCCAGCAGCGGCTGCTGACGGCCTGGCTCGGCGGCCGGGACGACCTCACCGTGGTGGGTGACGTCAGCCAGACGATCTACTCGTTCACCGGGGCCACCGCCGACTATCTGATCGACTTCTCCCGGCAGCGGCGGGACGCGGTGGTGGTCCGGCTGGTCCGCGACTACCGGTCCACCCCGCAGGTGGTCGGGCTGGCCAACGCGGTGATCGGGCAGGCCCGGGGAAGCGGATCCCGGTTGCGCCTGCAACTGGTCGGGCAACGGCCCCCCGGCCCGGAACCCGACCTGCGGATCTTCCCGGACGAGCCGGCCGAGGCGGCGGCGGTGGCGGCGCGCTGCCGGCAACTGGTGGACACCGGCACCCCGGCCCGGGAGATCGCCGTGCTGTTCCGGACGAACGCCCAGTCCGAGGCGTACGAGAAGGCGCTCAGCGAGGCCGAGGTGCCGTACGTGGTGCAGGGCGCGGAGCGGTTCTTCGAGCGGGCCGAGGTACGGCAGGCGATGGTCGCGCTGCGTTCGGCGGTGCGGTCGACCCCGGGCGAGACCCCGCTGGTGCCGGCGGTGGTCGAGGCGCTGACCGCGGTCGGCTGGGCACCGGACCAGCCACCCGCCGGCGGTGCGGCCCGGGAGCGCTGGGAGGCGCTCGCCGCGCTGGTGCAACTGGCGCAGGAGTGCGCGAGCGCGAGGAGTGAGCTTGCGAGCCCCGCAGTCGCGAGCGAAGAGCGGGCACAGCGCGCCACCCCGGTTCTGTCGCCGATCGGCGAGGCCGGGGTGGCCGAGCGGCAGATGTCGCTGGCCGACTTCTGCGCGGAGTTGCAGCGGCGGGCCGCGCAGCAGCACGCGCCGACGGTCGACGGGGTCACGCTCGCCTCGCTGCATTCGGCCAAGGGGCTGGAGTGGGACGCGGTCTTCCTGGTCGGCCTCTCCGACGGGACGCTGCCCACCACGTACGCGAAGACGGTCGAGCAGGTCGAGGAGGAACGCCGACTGCTCTACGTCGGGGTGACCCGGGCCCGCGAGTGGCTCTGGTTGTCGTACGGTTCGGCGCGCTCGCCGGGGGGTCGGGCCCGGCGGCCGTGCCGGTTCCTGCCGCAGTTCGACCGCTCCGGCGGCGGCGCCGAACGGACCGGCGGGCCGGCGGTCGCCGGCCGGCGGGCCGAGCGCCGGCGCAGCCAGGTCGTCTCCTGCCGGATCTGCGGCGCGACGCTGCTGGCCGGCGCGGACCGCAAGTTGGGCCGCTGCCCGGGCTGCCCGTCGGATCTCGACGAGGAACTGCACGCGCGGCTGCGCGAGTGGCGGTCCCGGGTGGCCGGGGCGCAGAAGGTCCCGGCGTACGTGGTGTTCACCGACGCGTCCCTGGTCGCGCTGGCCGAACGGCGGCCGTCCCGGCGGGAGGAACTGCTGGCCATCGCCGGGATCGGTCCCCGCAAGGTGGGCCTGTACGGCGAGGCGGTACTGGCGCTCGTGGCCGGCGCGGCGGTGGACGGGATCGCCCCGGAAAAAAGTTCCAGATCCGACCCGTTAAATCGTTTGCCCTCGCCGGGGGCGGAGGAATAACCTCAGGACACACCTCGCGAGCGGCGGAATTCTCGCTGCTCAAGGGGGAGGACCGTGTTGGTGACGAGCGTAGGACAGGAGGTGAGCCCGGTGAAGAACTACATCAACGAACGACCGTCGGCGCTCGCCGCTGCCTACGGTCCGGTGTCGGCTGTCCGGGATCTCCTGACCGTCGATATCCCCATGGTTCCGCAGGCGCACCAGGTCTCCGCCCCGGCTCCGGCCGTGTGGCAGCTGGCCCTGACGCTGACCGGGATCAACGGCACCAGTGGGTTCACCGGCAAGGGCGTCAAGGTCGCTGGCAAGCGGACGGAGGCCCGCGGAGTTCCACCTCGAGGTAGACCACCGGTCTGACAGACAGACCAGCCGGCTCACCTCGAGGCCGCGGAACCCGCATACCGGGATCCGCGGCCTCAGTTTTTTGTGCACCCCGTGCACGCCGCTAGACACGACGATCCAAGAGATCGCAGCGAGAGAGAGGTGACCGGGCTGATGAGTCTGGCCTTCGCCCCAACCGTCCTCGACGTCGAGTTGGAGGCAAACCTGCCCTGCCGGAAGTTCGACCCTGACCTGTGGTTCGCCGACTCGCCCACCGAGCTGGAGCTCGCCAAGTCGCTCTGCGGGGACTGCCCGCTGCGGATGGAGTGCCTGGCCGGTGCGGTGGAGCGGGCCGAGCCGTGGGGCGTCTGGGGTGGCGAGATCTTCGAGCGTGGCGCGGTCGTTCCGCGCAAGCGGCCCCGTGGCCGTCCGCGCAAGGAGGACGTCGCCCGGGACGCGGCCCTGCGGGTCGAGGCCGAGGCGCGGATGGCGGCGGTCCAGGCCGCCGAGTCGCGCAGCGCGGTCCGGTTGGCGGCCTGACATGAACCCGTTCCGTACGTCGACCGGTGTCGTACCGGTCAAACCCATCGAGTTGAACCTCGCACGGCCGACCAGCAATGGAGTGACCAAGATGTATCTCATCCACGAAGCGTTGTCCCGGGCTCGAATGCGCCGGCCTCAGGCCGATCGCACCACCGCGAGCACTGAGGCAACCCGATCCGCCCGTACCGTCGCGCTGAAGGCCCGCCAGCAGGCGGCCCGCGAACTGGGCACGCTGTAACCGAACACCCGACCCCCGTCGAGCCAGGGCATGTCGCACTCCAGCGGCGTGCCCTGGCTCGCTTTCCGGGCCACCCGACCCGGCGTACGCCGGTGCGGGCTCAGACCACCGGCGCGAAGCCCGGCAGCCAGCGCTCGATGATCGACCGGTACGGCGCCGCGGCCTCCAACTGGCAGAGCACCCCGATCGAGCCGAGCGTCACCCGGTGGATCAGCAGGTACGACGGCGGCAGGTTGAGCTGCCGGCCGAGCTGGTAGGCCGGCGAGCGCGGGTTGGCGATCCGGGCCGCCTCCCGGCGCAACCACGCGCGGGTGAACCGGAACTCGTCCACCGACAGCGGTTCCAGCATCGGCAGCACATAGTCGAGTACCGCCTCGGCGTCGATCGGGTCGTCCGGCTTGACGAATCCCTCGGCCCGCAGCCCGGCCACCACCGCCTCGGCGTCGCCGTTCAGGGCGAGCCGGATCAGGCGCCCGATCGGCTCGGGGGTGCCGCCCGGCAGCCGGGCCACCGCGCCGAAGTCGATCACACCCAGCCGCCCGTCGGGCAGCAACCGGAAGTTGCCCGGATGCGGGTCGGCGTGCAGCAGGCCGGTCCGCATCGGCGCGGACAGGTGCAGGGTGGCCATCAGCCGACCGGCGGCGTCCCGCTGCTCCTCCGTACCGTCCCGGATGATCTCGGCCAGCGGGGTGCCCTCCACCCAGCCGGTGACCAGGACCTTGGGCGCGGCGGTCAGCACCTCGGGGACGAAGATCTCCGGGTCGTTCTGGTAGCCGGCGGCGAACTCGCGCTGCGACCGGGCCTCCAGCTCGTAGTCCAGCTCCTCGGTGATCCGCGCGCGCAGCTCGGCCAGCAGCGGCTTGATGTCCAACCCCGGCTGGATGGCCCGGAACATGGTGCCGAGCCGGGACAGCTGCTTGAGGTCGGCCAGCAGCGCGTCGCCGGCCCCGGGGTACTGCACCTTCACCGCCACCGGCCGGGCCGCCCGGCGCCGACCGGCGCCCGGCCCGATCGCCGGACCCTTCCAGACCGCCCGGTGCACCTGCCCGATGCTGGCCGCGGCGGCCGGGATGTCGTCGAACTCCACGAAGTGGGTCCGCCAGTCCGGTCCGAGCTGCTCGGCGAGCACCCGGTGCACGGTCGCCACCGGCAGCGGCGGGGCGGCCTCCTGGAGCTTGGTCAACGCCTGTCGGTACGGGGCGGCGATCTCCTCGGGCAGCGCGGCCTCGAAGACCGACAGCGCCTGACCGAACTTCATCGCACCGCCCTTGAGCTGGCCCAGCACGCTGAACAGCTGCTCGGCGGTGCGCTGCTGGATCTCGGCGGAGATCACCTCTTGGGCCAGCCCGGTGACCCGCTTGCCCATCCCGAGGACGGTCCGCCCGGCAAAGCCGAGCGGCAGTGCGGCGAGCTTGGCGGTCCGGGACACTGCCCGGCGCGGGATGTCGGTCACCAGATCATTGTTACCGACGTGAAGCCTCCTCGACCCCTGAGCGCGGGTGGCCGACGCCACTGACCGCGGTTCGATGTGCGCCCGCGGGCCGCCCATCCCGCCAGTCGGACACGAGTCGGCAGTTTGGGTGCATCCGTTGTCGCTCCAGCGACTGTCATGTCTCGGCCGTCGCGGCGTCGGCGACGGGTGTTGAAGGCCGGGCCGGCGCCGAAACGGGTAAGGCGGCGTCAGCGGGGGCGGCGGTGGGCGCAGCCGCAGGTCGGGTGCGGCGGCCAGGAGCGGCGGCGGATCCGGGCCCGGGTGGTGATCTCGACCGCGCCGCCGACGGTCTCCGGCGTACCGCCGTCCAGGAAGGTGAGCGCCTCGGCGGTGGCGTAGCCGACGGCCGTGATCAGGGTGGCGACCGCACACGGCTGCAGGGCGGGGGCGGTGGCGAGCTGGGCGGCCAGCGTGGGCCAGCCCGGGTCGCGGTCGGTGCGGTGCAGGTCGAGGCAGTTCAGGCAGGGCGTACCGGTGGGTGGGACGAGGGGACCGACCACCGCGACCCCGTCGCGCAGGCCGAGCGCCAGGTGCGCCTGGCGCCGACCCGCGTGGCCGGCGGCCAGCAGCGCGGCGGGGCGGTCCGTGCCGACCTGGACGACCAGGTCGACCCGGCTCCGCCGGGCCGGGCGGGTGTGCGTGCCGGGGGCGGTCCGGCCGATCGCGTCGGCGACGGCGACCGCGTACGGCCGGTGCAGGTCCGCCGTGGTGAGACCTGCACCGGGCAGGTCGGCGGGCTCGACCCGGCCGGTCAGGGCCGGGGTCACGTGTCCGACGCCGGCCTGGGCGAGGGCGAGCGCCAGCGGCGCGCCCAACCGGCCCCGGCCGGTGACCACCACCCGGGCCGCCGCCCGGCGGCGGAGCAGCTGGGCCGGGCTGGCCGGCGCGTCCGGTCCGCGCAGGGCGAGCGCCGCGGCCTCGGCGGCCAGCCGCCGCCGTGCCGACTCCACCAGGCCGTACGGGGTGAGAGCCGGCCCGGGGAGCACCAGGCCGGCGGCGCGCAGGGTGTCGATCAGGGCCCGGACGTCCGCCCGGGGCACGTCGAGGGTGCCGGCGTGCCGCAGGATCGCGGTCTCGCTGTGCGCACCGTCCAGCAGCTCGAGCAGCCGGGCGGCACCCGGATCGGTGATCTCCAGCAGCACCGCCCGCTCGGGGTCGAGGCCGAGCTGCAGGGTGTGCCGGTCCCGCCAGAGGCGGGTGAGGCCGGGCAACAGGGTCGGGCGGGGGATCGGTGTGCGGGTCATGGATGACACCGTGTCACCGTTGCCGAACGGTCCGCCGATCGTTGTCCACAAGCATCTTCCACTGCTCCCAGGGTTATCCACAGGGATCGGCAGATTTTCCACAGGTCGGGCCGGTAGCTGTCTCGGCCCGGACATCACCGTCCGTGTCGCCGCCCCGACAGAAGTGGCTCCCACCCCGGCGCAGCCGGGCCCGGGTACGCCGGGAGGGGCGGCTCGACGCCACCCCTCCCGGCTGATTCCGCAGGTCCGGATCCGGTCAGACCTTCGCCTTGCCCAGGATCCGGTTGACTGTTGTGCCACAGACCGGGCACTTGCCCTTGGCCATGTTCATGCCGGTCTTGGACACCTCGACATTGCCCTCGAAATCACGCTTTTCCTTGCACTTCACGCAGTACCCGTTGTAGGTCTGGGCCTTGTCGGTCACGGCGCCCCTCCTCATCGTCTTGCGTCGGGTGTGATCCCGACTGGCGCCCATCGGCGGGCCGCGTGTGGGCGCCCGGCGCTGGGGTTTCTCCGCGGCCACCTCGAGTGGCCGTCGGCTCGCGGACCCTACCCAGTACTGGGCGGGTCCATGTCAGCATTGGTCGACACTGTGAGTAAGTTGACGGTCAGAGTGTGCATGCCGCAATAGGTCGGATAAGTCAGTTTCGGAATGACACGCCGGATGAAGCGTGCGAGATGCCACCTCCAGGGGGCACTGGGCGGCGCTCCGGATGATCCCTTACGGTGAAGGCGAGAGCAGCGCCGAACGGATCGCGTGACCCACGATCGGGTCGCGCCCGGGGCGCACCCCGGTCGGGCCGAACCCGTCCGTTCATCTATCGTGCCTAAATATTTTTTCGGACGAAATCGCGCTAATCAGGACCATTCCCGCCGCGGTCGGCATGTTGACCCTTGCGGTGACCAGGCCACTACCCAGTAGCTTTCGTTCGTGAAGCAAAGCCGGGGCTCCGTGAGCCGGTAATGGCTGGGGCCCGCAAGCCGGTCGTCGAGGTACGGCGCAGTCAGCGCCGGCGCCGGACGGTGTCCGCCTACCGGGACGGCGAGCGGGTGGTCGTGCTCATCCCCGACCAGTTCTCCCGGGCCGAGGAGTCCGAGTGGGTGGATCGGATGCTCGCCCGGCTGGCCGCCCGGGAGGAGCGGCTGGGCTGCTCCGACGCGGAGCTGGCGGCCCGGGCCCGGCGGCTGATCGGCAGATACCTGAGCGAGTACGGTCCGAAGGCGGTCCCGGCCAGCGTCCGGTGGGTCACCAACCAGAACGGCCGGTGGGGCTCCTGCACCCCGGCCGACGGGACGATCCGGCTCTCGCACCGGATCCAGGAGATGCCGGACTGGGTGATCGACTACGTGCTGCTGCACGAGCTGGCCCACCTCGTCGTGCCCAGCCACAACGCCCGGTTCTGGGCCCTGGTGGGGCGCTACCCCAGGACCGAGCGGGCCCGCGGCTATCTGGAGGGGGTCGCCGCCGCCAGCGGCACCGACCCGGCCGACCTGACCGACTGAGCGGCGGGTCCGGTCCGCTCCGCTCGTGCCGGGTTCCCCGGTCAGGGGACACCCGGAACGGGCTCGGCCCGATCGGCGATCCGCCCGGGGTGGGCCCTCGGGAGTGGTCGGACCGCCACCGTAGGGTCGGGGCATGGTGCGCAGAGCCGTCGTGGTCCTGGTCGGTCCGGTCGAGTGGGTGCCGCCGGGAATCGACCCGGTTCACTGGCGGACCGCGTTGGTCGAGGATGTGGTCGACCTGCTCGCGATGGTCGAACAGGCCGAACCGGCGATCGCGGTGACCGCGCCCGACCGGGAGTTGGCCGAGCGGGTGGCCTGGCCCATGATGCCGATCCACCAGCTACCCGACCGGACCGTCAACGCCGCGCTGGCCGCGGTCGCCGCCGACGGGTACGACCAGGCGGCGGTGATCGCCGCCGACGCGCCGGACCTGCCCGGCCTGGTGCTCGGCAAGCTGCTGCGCCCGTTGACCAGCAAACCGGTGGCGGTGGCCCCGGCCGCGGCGGTCGGCGGGGACCCGCGGACCGGATCCGGCCTGCTCGGGTTGGCCACCCGGCTGCCGGTGCCGGACTGGCTGCCCGAGGTCGATCTCGACCGCACCGACCAGGCGACGGTACGGGCCGCCGCGCCGCACCCCGGCGCGGTGGCCGTGACCCCGGCCTGGCGACGGCTGCGTGGCCCCGGCGAACTGGCCACCCTCGACCCGGCCGTGGCGGGCTGGGACGCCACCCGCCTGCTGCTCAGCCCGTCGCCCCACTCCTGACCCGGCCCCGGCACCGGCCGGCGGTGAGTTCAGCCGTCGGTCGGGCGGTCCGGGCCTGCCTCGCCGTTGTCGTCCCGGTCGTCCGAACCGGGCGCCGGCTTCGGACCGGCCGGCGGGTCGGTGCCGGGCTCGGGCGCCGGTTCGGTGGCGTCGAAGTTGAAGTCGTCGAGGTCACCCAGGTCGAGCTGGGACCGGGCGAACGCCTCCGGGTCGGCGAAGTCGTCGCCGGAGGGCAGCAGATCCGGGTGCCCCCACAGCGCGTCCCGACCGGAGATGTCCCGGTGCTCGGTCAGCGCGGCCCACAGGGCGGCCGCCTCGCGCAGCCGACGCGGGCGCAACTCCAGGCCCACCAGGGCGGCGAAGGTCTGCTCGGCCGGTCCACCGGCGGCCCGACGACGGCGGAACGCCTCCCCGAGCCGGACCAGGTTGGGCAGCCGGTCGGCGGCGGCGGTGTCCACCACGTGACAGACCCAGCCCTCGATCAGGGCGAGTGCCGTCTCCAGCCGGGTCAGGGCCGCCTTCTGTGCCGGGGTGTCCTCCGGGGTGAAGATCCCCTCCAGGGCGATCGCCTGCACCGACTCGGGGTCGGCCGGGTCGACCCGGCCCATCGCCTCCTCGATCGCCTCCCGGTTGACGGTGATCCCGGAGGCGTACGCCTCGACGGCGGCGAAGACGTGCCCGCGCAGCCACGGAACGTGCCCGAACAGTCGTTGGTGGGCCGCCTCGCGCAGGGCCACGTACAGGCGTACCTCGTCCTCGGGGAGTTCCAGGCCCGCGCCGTACGCGCGGATGTTGGCCGGGATCAGCGCGGCCGTGCCGGCCGGTCCGAGCGGCAGCCCGATGTCGCCGGCGGAGAGCACCTCCGCGGCGAGCGAGCCGAGCGCCTGGCCGAGCTGGCCGCCGAACAGCGCGCCGCCCAGGGCGGTGACCATCGACTGCATCGGTCCGAGCTGGGCGCGGGCCTCCGGCGGGACCAGGTCACCCATGGCGCCGACCATCCGGGACGCGACCGGGTCGCACAGCCGGCGCCAGGCGTCCAGGGTCTTGTAGATCCACTCGTTGCGGTTCCAGGCCACCGAGGTCCGGATCCCGGACGGCAGCGCCGACGTCGGCTCCAGCCACAGGTCGGCCAGCCGGAGCGCCTCCTCCACGGCGTTGCGTTCGTACGGGTTGACCATCGGGTCACCGCCGCCGGCGAGCTGGCTGGCGGCGACCTGCCGGGCCAGGTCCCAGTTGACCGGGCCGCTGCCCGGCGAGGCCAGCAGGTGCTGCAGCTGGGTCATGAACTGCTGCATCTGCTGCGGGTCGTTGGGGTCAGGGGGCTGACCACCCGGGAGCGCGAAACCGAACGGAATATCAGGCACGGCCCCAACGGTACGCGCGCGGGGAGGCCGGATGCCGCCCCCGGCGTTGCGCTCAGGGCGAAGTCCGGGACCGGCCCGGAGTACCCTCGGGGTCCACCGCACCGGCCCGCACCGGTCGGTACGCTGATGAGCCATGAGACGTCGCGGTGTCACGGTTCTGCTCGGCGCATTGGTCACCGCACTGCTCAGCATCGGCATTCTCACGGCTCCCGTCCCCTATGTGGTGCTCGGTCCCGGTCCGACGGTGAACACCCTGGGCCAGGAGGACAACAAGGACGTGATCCAGGTCTCCGGCCGGGCCACCTCCGCCTCGGCCGGGCAACTCCGGCTGACCACCGTCGGCGTGCAGCCGGACGTGAAGCTGCTGTCCGCCATCGTCGGCTGGTTCTCGGCCGACGAGGCGGTGGTGCCGCGGGAGCTGATCTACCCGCCCGGCGAGACCGAGCAGCAGGTGGACCAGCGCAACAAGGAGGACTTCCAGGCCTCGCAGAGCAGCGCGGAGACCGCGGCGCTGCGCAAGCTCGGCTACCCGGTCCAGGTGACGGTCAAGACCGTCACCCCGGACGGGCCGTCCAACGGGTTGCTCCGGGCGGGTGACGTGATCACCACCGTCGACGGGCAGCCGGTGCCGACCGCGAGCAAGCTCACCGAGCTGATCCGGGCCAAGCCGGCCGGCACGACGTTCACCGTCGGCTACACCAGGTCCGGCGCGCCGGCCACGGCCACGATCACCAGCCGGGCGGGCAACGGCGAGCCACCGCGGATCGGGGTGGCGATCGAGCAGCAGCAGCCGCACCCGTTCCAGCTCAAGATCGACCTGGGCGACATCGGCGGTCCCAGCGCCGGGCTGATGTTCACCCTCGGCATCATCGACAAGCTCGAACCGGCGGACCTGACCGGTGGCAAGATCATTGCCGGCACCGGCACCATCAACGACGAGGGCGAGGTCGGCCCGATCGGCGGCATCCCGCAGAAGCTGGTCGGCGCCAAGCAGGCCGGGGCGCAGGTCTTCCTGGTGCCCGCCGACAACTGCGCCGAGGCGGTCCGCAACCCGCAGCCCGGTCTGCCGTTGCTGAGGGTGGCGACGCTGGACGACGCGCTGAAGGCGCTGGAGACCCTGCGCGCGGGGGGTCAACCACCCCGCTGCTGACCGTGACCGACCACACTCAGCTCCACCACGTACTCTGGGTGCCTTGATTCCGAGCCGACTTCAGGCAAGCAGGTGGAGCCAACCGTGGTAATGCGTAGCAGCCCCCTCCCGAGAATGAGCCGGCGCGGTCGCGTGACGGTCGGCGTACTGCTCGGGGTCTTCGTCCTTTTCACCCTGCTGGGCTGGGGGGTCAACGCCTGGACCGACTGGTTGTGGTTCGACGAGGTCGACTACACCGCCGTGTTCACCGGCGTGCTGGTCACCAAGCTGGCCCTGTTCGGCGCCGTCGGCGCGGGGGTCGCCCTGGTGGTCGGCGGCAACCTCTGGCTGGCCTACCGGCTGCGCCCGCTGCTGCGGCCGCACTCGGCCGAGCAGGCCACCCTGGAGCGCTACCGGATCCTGATCGCGCCGCGGATCCGTACCTGGCTCCTGCTGGTGGCGGTGCTGGTCGGCCTGTTCGCCGGTCTCTCCGCGCAGGGCCGGTGGGGCCAGTGGATGCTGTTCCGCAACGGCGGCGACTTCGGGGTGAAGGACCCCGAGTTCGGCGTGGACATCGGCTTCTACGTCTTCCAGCTGCCGTTCTGGCGGTACCTGCTCGGCCTCGGGTTCACCGCCGTCGTGCTCTCGGTGATCGGTGCCCTGGCGGTGCACTACATCTTCGGCGGGGTACGCCTGCAGGGGGTCGGCGACCGGATGACCAACGCCGCCCGGGCCCACCTGACCAGCCTGGTCGCGGTCTTCGTGCTGCTGAAGGCGGTCGCCTACGTGCTGGACCGGCGGGCCATGCTGCTGGAGTACAACGAGAGTGCCAAGCTCTACGGCGCCGGGTACGCCGACATCAACGCGCTGCTGCCGGCCAAGGAGATCCTGGCCTACATCTCGATCGTGGTGGCCATCGCGATCATCGTGTTCTCCAACGCCGTGATGCGGAACCTGGTCTGGCCCGGCATCTCGCTGGCCCTGCTGGGCATCTCGGCGGTGGCGATCGGCGGCATCTACCCCTGGGCGGTGCAGACCTTCGAGGTCAAGCCCAGCGCCAAGGACAAGGAGGCGCCGTACATCGAACGGAGCATCGCCGCCACCCGGAACGCCTTCGGCCTGACCGAGGCCAAGTCGAGCCCGTACGCGGCGAACAACCTGGTGCCGCCGGCGAGCCTGGCCACCGACACGTCGGTGGTGCCGAACACCCGGCTGCTCGACCCGCAGCTGGTCTCCGAGACCTACACCCAGCTCCAGCAGGTCCGGAACTTCTACGACTTCGGCCCGAAGCTCGACATCGACCGGTACACGGTCGAGGGCCGGACGCAGGACTACGTGGTCGGCGTACGGGAGATCAACTACGCCGAGCTGACCAGCCAGCAGAACAACTGGATCAACCGGCACACCGTCTTCACCCACGGCTACGGGCTGGTCGGCGCGCCGGCCAACCAGGTGGTCTGCGGCGGTCAGCCGTACTTCGTCTCCGGCTACCTGGGCGAGAAGGCGCAGGAGGCGTGCTCGGCGCCGACCGAGCAGATTCAGGCGCAGCAGCCGCGGATCTACTACGGCGAGCGGATGCGGGACTCCGACTACGCCATCGTCGGGCAGACCGGGGACCGGAACGTGGAGTTCGACCGGCCGACCGGCTCCGGCGGGGACCAGTCCTCCGGTAACGGGGTGAACTACACGTACGACGGCAAGGGCGGCGTGGCGATCGGGTCGTTCCCGCGCAAGCTGCTCTACGCGATCAAGGAGCAGGAGAGCAACTTCCTGCTCTCCGAGGCGGTCAACGAGAACTCGAAACTGCTCTACGTCCGTAACCCCCGGGACCGGGTGGAGAAGGTCGCGCCGTTCCTGACCCTGGACGGCGACCCGTACCCGGCCGTGATCGACGGCCGGATCCAGTGGATCGTCGACGGCTACACCACGGCCGCCACCTACCCGTACGCCGAGCAGGTCAACCTCCAGGCGGAGACCGCCGACGAGCTGACCAACAAGGGCACGTTCCAGCTGGCCCGGGAGAACGTCAACTACATCCGGAACTCGGTCAAGGCCACCGTCGACGCGTACGACGGGACGGTCAAGCTGTACCAGTTCGACGACAAGGACCCGGTGCTCAGGGCGTGGAACAAGGCGTTCGGCGGTGACCTGGTGCAGCCCCGGTCGGCCATCCCGGCCGAGCTGATGGCGCACCTGCGGTACCCGGCGGACCTGTTCAAGCTGCAACGCAACCTGCTGGCCAAGTTCCACGTGACCGACCCGGGCGCGTTCTACAACGGCGACGACTTTTGGCAGGTGCCGAACGTGCCGGACGCGCCGGACACCGGCCAGAAGCAGCCGCCGTACTACCTCTACACCCAGTTCCCGGGGCAGGAGGGGCCGCGGTTCCAGCTCACCTCCGCGGTCACCCCGATCGGCCGGCAGAACCTGGCCGCGCTGATCTCCGGGTCGTACGTGGACGGTCAGCCCAGGCTGGAGATGCTGGAGCTGCCGGACCAGACCCGGATCTCCGGGCCGGTCCAGGTGCACCAGCAGATGACCAACAACGGCGCCATCCGGCAACAGCTCAGCCAGCTGAACGCGGACGGCAAGGCCCAGGTGCAGTACGGCAACCTGCTGTCCCTGCCGTTCGCCGACGGGATGCTCTACGTCGAGCCGGTGTACGTCAAGAGCAACCAGCAGAACGCCTATCCGCTGCTGCAGAAGGTGCTGCTGTCCTACGGCGACGGCGGGTCGTACGTGGTGCTCGCCAACAGCCTGGCCGACGGCATCAAGCAACTGGTCGAGCAGGGCAAGCAGGCGGCCGCGGGCACCCCGCCGGCGGCGAACCCGCCGCTACCGGCCGCGGGCGGCAACCAGCCACCCGCGCTCACCGGTGAGCTGGCCGCCGCGGCGGCCCAGGTCCAGGCCGCCATCGCCGAGGTGAAGGCCGCCCAGTCGTCCGGCGACTTCGAGCGGTACGGCAAGGCGTTGAAGGCGTTGGACGACGCCGTCAACCGGTTCCAGGCGCTGTCGAAGAACGCGACCGCGCCGGCGCCGACCGGTTCGTCGGCCGCCCCGCCGCCCTCGCCCGGTCCGAGTGCCGGCGGCACGCCGACGCCCAGCGGATGACGGTCGTGCGGCACCGGACCGGCCCGACCGCCGGCCCGGTGCCGCACTGCCGGTCCGCGGCGACGGGGCCGTTTTGCGGGTTCGTCAGTGGGTAGGTTAGGGTTAACCAGCCGACGCGGGGTGGAGCAGCTCGGTAGCTCGCTGGGCTCATAACCCAGAGGTCGCAGGTTCAAATCCTGTCCCCGCTACTGCTCACGAAATGCCTCCGGATGCCCAGCATCCGGGGGCATTTCTGCGTTTAGCAGGCGTGCCGGTTGCGGCGGCGAGGCAGGATGGAGCCATGTCTGATCTGGTGAAGTGGTGGAGCCGGCTGGCGACGATCGTCGGCACGATGGCGGCGGCGGTGCTGCTGCCGGCGGCGGCGGCCTGGGCGTCGTCCGACACCGGCGCGCTCGTGATCGAGGCCGCCCGGCGGCGGCGTGGCTTCGGCGGCGGGCTGTTCAGCCTGTGCTGCCTGGTGGGCGTCGGGGTGATCGTCCTGATCGTGGTGCTGATCATGCGAGGGCGGAACAACCGCCGGTCCGGCCCGCCGAGCTGACGGGACCGTCGGCCCGGCGGCCCGTGGGGGTCCGGGGGGAACCGTTTTGCGGATCGCCCCGCCGATGAACTAGGCTTAACGAGCCGACGCGGGGTGGAGCAGCTCGGTAGCTCGCTGGGCTCATAACCCAGAGGTCGCAGGTTCAAATCCTGTCCCCGCTACTGTTCGAAGAACTCCCGGAGAGATTCTCTCCGGGAGTTCTTCGTATCCTGACCGGCCGATGGCGCCGTCGGCGGTGGCGCCGCTCAACCGCTCAGCCGGCCAGCGCCGCGTTGGCCCGGCGGACGAAGGTGGCCGCCGCCTCGGCGCTGGTGGCCCGGCCGAACTGGACGTCCTGGGCGGCCCGCAGCAGCAGCTCGCGGATCCGGGCGTGGCCCCGCGGCGGCGCCTGCGGGGCCGGGCCGAACAGGGTGGACATCCTGCTCTCGTAGGCGGCCGCGGCCCGACCGCCCCGCTCGACCGGCGTACGGGCCACCACCGCCCGGACCGACGTGTTGGGGCTGAACCCCCGGTCGGTGCCGAGGATCCGGCCGGCCTCCGGGTCGTTGACCAGGAAGTTGATCACGTCGGCGACGATGTCCGGGTACCGCGTGCCGCGGAAACCGGCCCAGTACATCGTCGCCTGTGGCCACTGGGCCTTCGGGTTGCCCGGATACGCGACCACGCCGAGTTCGTCGCTGGTGTACGACTGCAGCTCGACCAACTGGTCGGACCGGATGAACGAGGTGACGGCCTTGCCCGTCGCGATGAGCTGTCGGGCGACCATCCCCGAGTTCGCGCCCTGGGTGACCGTGGCCGACGGGGTGGCCCGGTCCGACCGGGCGCGTCGCCAGATCTCGAACCACCGGGTGAGGTCCGGCACGCCGAAGCCGAGTTGCCGGTCGGTGTAGAACTCCTTGCCCTGGGCCCGCAGCCACAGCCAGAGCGCCATCTGCTGGGCGGCCGGATCGCTGGCGCCGGCCACCTGGCCGCCGCTGCGCCGGGTCACCTCGGCGGCCCACGCCACGAACTCCTGGTACGACATCCCCGGTCTGGGCTCCGCCACGCCGAGCCCGTCGAGCACGGTCTTGTCGTAGGCCAGGGCCGGGGTGGCCTCGCCGGCCGCCACCGCGACGGTTCGGCCGCCCACCTCACCGGCCCGGGCCAGGCCGGGCGGCAGGCCGCCGAGGTCGACCCGGCGGCGCTTGACCTGGTCGGTCAGGTCCAGGGTGATCCGGCGCTGGGCGTACTCGGTCAGGAAGTCGTCGTCGATCTGGAACAGGTCCGGCGCGTTGCCGCCGGTCGCCTCGGTGGCGAGCCGGTCGTAGTAGCCGCCCGCACCCTGCCAGGTGACCCGGAAGCCGACCTTCGGATGCCGGGCCGAGTATCGCCGCAGGGCCTGTTCGGTGCGGTCGGCCCGCTGCTGGTCACCCCACCAGAAGACGGACAACTGGACGGTGTCGGTGTCCGGGTCGGCGAACGACTCCTGGCAGCCGGTCAGCCCGCCGCTGAGCAGGAGGGCGACGACGGTGAGGGCGGCCGGTAGCCGAACCGGTGACCGGCCGCGGCGGCCGGTTGACGCGGCGCCGGTGCGGTGGGTAGGGGTCGTTCCGCGGGGCACGTGCTCTCCTGACGGCACCGCCGGGGGTTGCGGTGACCTGGAACATTCACCCAGGGCGTACGGATGGTGTCAATCCGGGGGAGGAGATCCGGTCCGGTCCGTCGTCCACCAGTCGGCGAAGCGGACGGCTACGCCGGCCCGTCGAACGGGTCGTGGTGTACTGGCGGGCGTGGAACTTGTGCATTCGGGCAAGGTGCGGGACGTCTATTCCGACGGAGACGACCTGATCCTGGTCGCCTCGGACCGGATCTCGGTCTACGACACCGTGCTGCCCACACCGATCCCCGACAAGGGCAAGCTTCTCACCGCGCTCTCCCTCTGGTGGTTCGAACAGCTCGCCGACCTGGTGCCCAACCACGTGATCTCGGCCACCGACGTGCCGGCCGAGTTCGCCGGGCGGGCCATCCGGTGCCGACGGCTGGAGATGGTGCCGGTCGAGTGCATCGCCCGCGGCTACCTGACCGGCTCCGGGCTGGCGGAGTACCGGCGTACCGGTGCGGTGTCCGGGGTCGAGCTGCCGCCCGGCCTGGTCGAGTCGGCGATCCTGCCGGAACCGATCTTCACACCCACCACCAAGGCGGCCCTCGGCGAGCACGACGAGTTCATCACCTTCGAGGACGTGGTGACCAAGGTGGGCGCGGAGACGGCCGCCGCGCTGCGGGAGATCACCGTGAACGTCTACCGGCGCGGCGCCGAGACGGCCGCCGACCGGGGCATCATCGTGGCCGACACCAAGCTCGAACTGGGCTGGGCACCGGACGGTCGGTTGGTGCTCGGCGACGAGGTGCTCACCGCGGACTCGTCCCGGTTCTGGCCGGCCGACTCCTACCAGCCGGGCCGCTCCCAGTTCTCGTACGACAAGCAGTACGTCCGGGACTGGGTGACCGAATCCGGCTGGGACCGGCAGTCGCCCGCACCGGAGCTGCCGCCGGAGGTCGTCGAGGCCACCCGGGACCGGTACGTGGACGTCTACCAGCGGCTCACTGGGCGTACCTGGTAGGCCGGCCGGTCACTGCCGCCGGCGCTCCGGCTCGACCGCCGGGTCGGGGCCGTTGGCCGGCTCGGGCGTCCCGACGGCGGCGGTGATCCGTACCGTGGTGCCGGCCGGACCGGTCCGCACGTCCATGCTGTCGCTGAGCTGCTCGGCCAGCCACAGCCCCCAGCCGCCGGCCGTGTCCGGCGCCGGGCGCTGCCGGTCGGCGAGCCGTTCGGCGCCGATGCCGCCGCCGTCGTCGGAGACCTCGCAGAGCACCGTGTCCCGCTCGCACCACAGCCGCAGCACCCCCCGGCCGCCGCCGTGCCGTACGGCGTTGGTGAGCAGTTCGTTGACGGCCAGCACGAAATCGTCGAGGCGCTGACCGGAAAGCCCGGTCGCCTCGACGGAGGAGGCCACGACGTGCCGCAGGTCGGTCACCCGACCACGGTCGAAGGACTCGGCGAGCAGAGCGGTGGATTCGATGGGCACTACCGTACGCGGTGCGTCAGGATCTGCGTCGGTCATGGGTCCGGTCCCACCGTTGCTGGTCGAGTTTTCGCGGCTTTTCCACCGTACGTCTCCATATGGCATCCCGCACGACGAGGGCTCGTGGCACCTTCGTCGTCGGGTCCGGCCCGATGTGGCATGGTCGCGGCGTGACCGCCCCCTCACCGACCGGCAGCCTGCTGGCCCCGCTCTGGCGCTCCATCGCGGTGTTCCGGTTCGCCGCACTCGGGTACGTGGTCGCGCTGGCGCTGAACAACCTCCGGCAGTACGCCCATCCGGTGGCCGCCGTGCCGGTCCTGCTGGCGATGGCGGGCTGGACCGGGTACACCGCCTTCGCGTACGCCCGGCCGGAGCGGCGCCGCTGGCCGCTGCTCGGCGTGGACCTGTTGTTGACCATGGCGGTGCTGCTGCTCAGCCCGTGGGTGATCGGCCGGGCCGGGCTGGCGGCCGGGGCGCCCACCCTGGCGGTGGCCTGGCTGGCCGCGCCGGTGCTGGCCTGGGCCGTCACCGGTGGGCGGCGGTGGGGCGTGGCCGCGGCGGTCCTGCTCGGCGCGGCCGACCTGAGCGTCCGCGAGCGGGTGAACCAGTCGTCGCTCACCGGCGGCATGCTGCTGCTGCTCGCCGCGGTGGCGGTGGGGCACCTCGCCCGGCTGGCGGCGGTCACCGAGTCGCGGCTGCAGCGGGCCGTCGAGCTGGAGGCCGCGACCCGGGAGCGGGAGGCCGCGACCCGGGAGCGGGAGCGGCTGGCCCGGGGGATCCACGACTCGGTGCTGCAGGTGCTCGCGCTGGTCCAGCGGCGCGGCGCCCGGCTCGACGGGGAGGCGGGCGAACTGGCCCGGCTCGCCGGCGAGCAGGAGGCCGCGCTGCGGTCGCTGATCACGGCGGGATCGACCGCCACCGCCGGGGACGACGGTGCGACCCTCGACCTGGCCGAACTGCTCGGCCGGTACGGTTCCGCGCTCGTCTCGATCGCCATCCCGGCCACCCCGGTACGCCTGCCGGCACGAATCGCCCGGGAAGTCACCGCGGCCGTCGGCGCGGCGCTGGACAACGTCGACCGACACGCCGGCGGGCGGGCCTGGGTGCTGGTGGAGGACGAGGTGGACGCCGTGACGGTGTCGGTCCGGGACGACGGGCCCGGCATGCCGGCGGGCCGGTTGGCCGAGGCCGCCGGCCAGGGGCGGCTCGGCGTTGCGCAGTCGATCCGGGCCCGGCTGGCGGAGCTGGGCGGCACGGCCCGGATCGTCTCGGCACCGGGCCGGGGCACCGAGGTCGAGCTGCGGATACCGCGGGCCTAGGTCGCCGGGCGGCGGCCTCGGCTCACTAGAGTGTGTCGCGTGGTCGAGGCGGGTTCGGTGCGGGTGATGGTGGTGGACGATCATCCGATGTGGCGCGAGGGCGTGGCCCGGGACCTGGCCGAGGCCGGCCACACCGTGGTCGCCACCACCGGTGAGGGGCGGCAGGCCGTCCGGGTCGCCGCGGCGACCCGGCCCGACGTGGTGGTGCTGGACCTGCAACTGCCGGACGTCTCCGGGGTCGAGGTGATCCACGGCCTGCTGGCCGCCGTACCCGGGGCGCGGGTGCTGATGCTGTCGGCCAGCGGGGAGCAGCAGAGCGTGCTGGACGCGGTCAAGGCCGGTGCCACCGGCTATCTGCTCAAGTCGGCCGCTCCGGCGGAGTTCCTCGACGCGGTACGCCGGACCGCCGCCGGTGAACCGGTCTTCACCCCCGGCCTGGCCGGCCTGGTGCTCGGCGAGTACCGCCGGTTGGCGACCGTGCCCGGGCGGACCGGTGAACCCGACACGCCCCGGCTCACCGACCGGGAGACCGAGGTGCTGCGGCTGGTGGCCAAGGGCATGTCGTACCGGCAGATCGCCGAGCGGCTCGGGCTGTCCCACCGGACGGTGCAGAACCACGTCCAGAACACGCTCGGCAAACTGCACCTGCACAACCGGGTCGAGCTGACCCGCTACGCCATCGAGCAGGGCCTGGGCGACTGACGCCGGCGGTCAGCTGTTTGGCCGGATCCTTCTCACTCAGTGCAGGTCCGGGGGTTCCGTCTCGTTGACGGCGGCCTCCTCGGCGGTGGCTCCGCCACCCGCGGCGCCCCGGTCGATCCCGATCGAGTCGGTTTCCGTGTCGGTGTGGCTGCCCTCGTCCGGTTCGACCAGTCGGCCCACCGGGTGTGCGACCGGGCCGCCCAGGTTGCCGTGGTCGTAGACGGAGACCGGTGAGTTCGGATCCGACGTGGGGCCCGGGTCGATCACGTCCGCGTCCAGCTGGGCCTGGGCCGCGGCCTCCTCGCTGTCCGCCTCCGCGGCGATCGCCGGATCGACCGGACCGGCCAGCGGATCGTCGACCGGCGGTTGGAACCGCTCCCGGCTGAGCTTGTAGTCCAGCGACTCGCCGTCCAGCTGCTCGTCGGCGGTGTTGCCGAACTCGTCCACGGCCAGCGGCCCGTCCTCACGGTCCGGCGGGAACCCCGCCGGGTCCGGTCCGTCCGCCTCCCGGCCGGTCTCCACCTCGTCGTACGCGGCGGAATCGTCGTCCGCGGTGCCGGGCAGGCCGTCGGCCTCCGGATCGGACAGGGGCGTCGGAAAGTCGTCGTCACGCATGCCGGGTGACCTACCCGCTGAACCCCCGCCGGTAACCGGGACGCGCCGGGGACCCGTACCGGATTCGCCGACCCGCCGGCGCCGGGGGAGCCGACGGCAAGGGCGGCGTGGCGATCGGGTCGGGCGGTATGCGGCTCAGCGACCGTAGTCGGCCAGTTCGTCCTCCGGGTGCAGCACGGCCCAGACGAACTTGCCGTCGGTCAACCGGCTGGTGCCCCAGCGCCGGGTGACCGTGTCGACCAGCAGCAGTCCGCGGCCACCCGGCGAGGTGGGTGGGACCAGACCGCCGAAACTCGGCGCCCGGGACGAGTAGTCGCGCACCGCGACCCGCAGCGAACCGTCCCGCCAGCCGATCCGCAGCGTCATCGAGGTGCCCGCGTGGGCGACCACGTTGTTGACCATCTCGGTGACGGCGACGCACCCGGACCCGGCCAGGTCCGGCAGGTCCCAGCGGAGGCAGCCCTCGGTGAGCAGTTCCCGGGCCCGGCGCGCGGCGCCCACCACCGGTTCCAGTTCGGCGTGCAGTTGCCGGTCGGTCGACGCGTCGGCGACCAGCCGGGCGTACGCCGCGCCGACGTCGGTCGAGACGACGGTGTCGGCGGCGCCGGACTCCCAGCCGGCGGCCGGGAGCGGGACGCGGGTCCAGAACAGCGGCCGGCCACCCGGCCAGTCTGCGGCCTCGCGGGCCGCCTCGACGATGGCGGTGAGCGCCGCCGGATCACCGATCCGCAGGCCGGTCAGGTCCACGACCGCGGCGCCGGGCAGGTCGGCGAGGCGGGTCAGCAGGGTGGCCCGCAACCCGTCCGCGGTCGTCGGGTCGAGCGTGCCGGTGAGCCGGACCAGGGCGGTCGGCCGGTCCGCCGTCACCTGCCGGTACCCGTCGACCGGCAGCGTGGATCGGACGTCCCGGGGCGGCGCGGGTGCCCCGGTCGGCAGGTCAGGGCCGGACATGGTGCTGGCACGGAAAGGTGATGATCGTCAGGATTGAACCTTTTTCAACCTGAACCGCGCGGTGCGCAAGCCGCGTCTTCGGCCTCGGCCGACGCCGGAGCGCAAGGGGAGGTTGAAAAAGGCTCATCGGTCCGGTTGGCTGGCAGGTCGTCACCCTTCGCAACTACCCCCGCGAGGTGCGGGTCATGCGGATGATGTTTCTCCGGTCCGTCAATTGACAGGTTTCGGCTCCCGCCACGGAGGTTAATGGGAGCCTCTGATCGGAAGGCCGTTGGTCCCTGATGCCCTGATGGAGGTGCCAGCCATGCGCGTTGGTCTCGTTCGCGCTCACGCCACCCCGTCCGGCTCCGACGGCTCGGCGGGCACCCACCAGCACATCACCCGGACGGCCGCCGAACTGGCCGGTCGGGGACACGACGTCCGGGTGTACGAGCGGTGGGACGACCCGGACCTGGCCGAAGTCACCGAGGCCGCCGGTTACCGGGTGGAACGGGTGCCGATCGGACCGTCCACCCGGACGTCAACGGCGAAACTGGTCTCGCTGGTGCCCGAGTTCGGCCGGTGGCTGGCCAACCGCTGGTCGGCCGACTGGACGCCGGACGTCGTGCACGGACACTTCTGGCTCGGTGGGCTGGTCGCCGCCAGCGCGGTACGGGCGACCGAGATCCCGGTGGTGCAGACCTTCCACTCGGTCGGCCTCGAACAGCTGCGGCACCTCGGTGCGGCCTACGGCGGGCCGGGGGAACGGATCGCGCTGGAACGCGCGTTGACCCGGGCGGTCGACGTGGCGGTCGCCCAGTCCACCGACGAGGTGGACGAGCTGACCCGGATGGGCCTGCGACGGGCGGCGGTGACGGTGGTGCCCGCCGCGGTGGACACCGTGACGTTCAGCCCGGAGGGGACGGCCGAGGAGCGGGGCTCGCGGGCCCGCATCCTGTCCGTCGGGGGCCTCGGGCCGGGTAGCGGACACGAGGATCTGATCCGGGCGATGCGGTTGGTCGGCGACGCGGAACTCGTGATCGCCGGTGGACCGCCGGCCAGCGGTCTGGCCGGCCACGCCGAGGCCCGCCGGCTGCGTGACCTGGCCGAGCAGACCGGCGTCGCCGAACAGGTACGCCTGATCGGCGCGGTGCCGAACGACCAACTGCCGTCCTGGTACCGCTCGGCCGACGTGGTGGCCTGCCCGGCGCGGTACGCCACGGCCGGTCGGGTGCCGCTGGAGGCGATGTCCTGCGGGGTTCCGGTGATCGGGTACGCCATGGGCGGCGTCGCGGACACCGTGGTGGACGAGGTCACCGGCCGGCTGGTGCAACCCGGCGACGTACGCGGTCTCGGGGTGGCCCTGCGCCGCCTGCTGGCCGACGACGCGCAGCGGTTCGCCTTCGGGCACGCCGCGGTGGACCGGGTGCGGTGCACCTACACCTGGGACCGCGCGGCGGCCGCCCTGGAGCGGCTCTACGAGCGGGTGGTGCACCGCCGGCGACCGCCGGCGGAGGAACCCGCCGCCGGGATCGGGACCGTCGGCGTCGAGGTGGAGGTCGAGGCCCCCGCGCCGGTGCCCGCCGACTCGCCGGTGCCCGCCGAGTCGTAGCGCCGGTCGGATCGGGTGGGGCGGGCCGGGTCCGATCAGGGATCAGACGCTGCCGGTCGGCGGGGTCGCCGTCTCCTCCCGGGTCCGCAGCCGGCGCCAGCGTTCGGCCACCGTGTGGTGGTGCTGCGGCTCGGCGTACCGGGTCAGTCCGATCACGGCGGCCAGGGTGACCACGAACCCGGCGCCGGCCAACCACTCCCGACCGGGCATGATCCGATCGCCGAGGAAGAGCAGCCCGATGATCGCGGCCGGCACCGCGCCGGCGGCGTCCATGGCGGCGACCGCCGCCGTGGTCGAACCCCGCTGCATCGCCAGCCCGAGCAGCAACTGCCCGACGATCGAGTGGGCGATCAGCAGCCAGAGCAGCGGGTTGCCGACGAACGCGGTCCACGAGTCCACCGAGGCCAGTGGCCGGGCGGCGACCGCGGCGGCGGAGAAGGCCATCCCGGCCAGCGACCCCAGGGCCACCGAACCGGGTGCGCCGCGCAGCCGTACGGCGAAGAAGCTCGGCACCCCGATCACTCCCAGCGCGACCACCAAGGCGATCATGCCGACGGTGCCGAGTTGCTTGGAGGGCGCCGGCTGGGCGGCCATCACCAGCCCGGCGATCCCGCCGAACAACAATGTGAGCAGCCATACCTCGGCGGCCGGGAGTTTCCACTTCAACAGCAGCACACCGAGCAGCGCGGTCACGCCCAGGCCGGCCGCCACGCTCGCCTGGACCAGGAACAGCGGCAGGTCCCGGCGGGCCAGGAAGGCCAGCGCGAAGCCGAGGAACTGGCAGGTCAGGCCGACCAGGTAGGTGCGGTGGCTGGCCAGTCGCAGCAGCAGGCCGGGGTCGAAGGTGTGGTGGACGGTGGTCCGCGCGGCGGCGACCGACTGGAGCAGGTTGGCGATTCCGTAGCTGACGATCATCGCCGCCAGGAAGCACCAGCCAGAGGACACCACCCGGCGAGAATAGAGGTAGACCGGGTACCCCGCGCGGTCGGCTCGCTCAGGCGGTGGCCGGCCGGGGATCACCCAGCCGGGCGAGCAGGTCGGGGTGCAGCGGTCCGTTGCTGGCCACCGCGTTTTCGCCGGGCCCCGGCCGACCGGCCAGGTCGGTGAAGGTGCCGCCGGCCTCGGTGACGATCGGGATCAGGGCCGCCAGGTCCCACAGCGACAACTCCGGCTCGACCATCGCGTCGACCGCGCCCTCGGCGAGCAGCATGTAGCCGTAGAAGTCGCCGTAGGCCCGGCTGCGCCAGCTGCGCCGGATCAGGTCCAGCATCCCGTCCAGCCGGCCCCGCTCCTCCCAGCCGGTCAGCGAGGAGTAGCAGAGGCTGGCGTCGGCCAGCCGGCGTACCCGGGACACCCGGATCGGGGACGCCGACGTGGGATGCCGGCCGGCGTACGCCCCGTGTCCGGTCGCCGCCCACCAGCGCCGCCCCAGCGCCGGTGCGGACACCAGCCCCAGCACCGGCCGGTCGTCCTCCAGCAGCGCGATCAGGGTGGCCCAGATCGGTACGCCGCGGACGAAGTTCTTCGTGCCGTCGATCGGGTCGATCACCCAGCGGCGGGTTCCCCGCCCGGCGGGGGCCGTACCGCCGCCGAACTCCTCCCCGAGCACCCCGTCCCGGGGCCGGGTCCGGGCCAGGGTGGAGCGGATCGCCTGCTCGACCGCGGTGTCCGCGTCCGTCACCGGGGTCAGGTCGGGTTTCGTGTCGACGTTCAGGTCGAGGGCCCGGAACCGGGTCGTCGAGATCGAGTCGGCGGTGTCGGCCAGCACGTGGGCCAGGGCCAGGTCGTCTGCGTAGCGAGCCATCGCCTCGAAACGTAGCTGATCGAAGTCCGCGACACGCGTAGGGTCTGCCGGCATGACTCCGGAGCAATTCGCCGGCCTGCTCGCCGAGCCCGACCGACTCGCCGCCTTCGCCGCCGTCGTGCTCGGCGCCGACAGCCCGTCCGAGGTCGGGCGGCGCGCCGGCCTGGGACCCAAGGAGACCGACGCGGCGCTGCGCCGGCTGACGACCGGCGGCCTGGTGACGGCCGTCGACGGCCGGCTGGTCGCCCGGACCGACGCGGCCAAGACCGCGGTACGGGAGAACGCTCCCGCCCGTGCCGTGGACCCGACGGATCTCGACCCGGACCCGGACCGGGCGGCCGTGCTGCGCAACTTCATCAGGGACGGCCGGATCGAGCGACTGCCCGCGGCCCAGGGCAAGCGACAGGTGGTGTTGGAGCACGTCGTCGCGGTCTTCGAACCCGGCGTGCGCTACCCCGAGCGGGAGGTGAACGCCATCCTGCGCGCCTGGTACGACGACCACGCCGCCCTGCGCCGGTACCTGGTCGACGCCGGCCTGCTGTCCCGCGCCGACGCGCTCTACTGGCGCAGCGGCGGCCCGGTCGACGTCACCGGGCCGACCGAGCGACCGGCCGGCGAGGTCATGCCCTAGGACTGGTCCAGGTCGCCGGAGCGGGAGGCGAGCAGCCGGCGGTACGAGGCCAGCCGGCGTACGTCCGCGTTGCCGGCGGCCACCCAGGCGTCCAGCCGGCAGTCGCCCTCGGCCGTCGTGTGCTCGCAGTTGGGCGGGCACTCGACGGTGCCGGGCACCAGGTCGGGGAAGCCGTGCAGCAGGCTCTCGGCCGACACGTGGGCCAGCCCGAAGCTGCGTACCCCGGGGGTGTCGACGATCCAGCCCGGCCCGGCCGACCCGGTCAGGTCCGGGGGCAGCCGCAGCGCGACGGCGCTGGTCGAGGTGTGCCGCCCCCGGCCGATCGCGCTGACCACACCGACCGCCCGGTCGGCGTCCGGGACCAGCCGGTTCACCAGCGTCGACTTGCCCACCCCGGAGTGGCCGACCAGCACCGAGACGCGCCCGTCGAGGAACCGGCGCAGCTCGGCGAGGTCGGCGTCCGGACGGGTGAGCACGTGCGGCAGGTCCAGCTCGGCGTAGTAGTCGAGCACCTCGTCCGGCGCGGCCAGGTCGGCCTTGGTGAGGCAGAGCAGCGGTTCGATCCCGGCGTCGTACGCCGCCACCAGGCACCGGTCGATGAACCCGGTCCGCGGCGGCGGGTCGGTCAGCGAGCTGACGATGACGAGCTGGTCGGCGTTGGCCACCACCACCCGCTCCAGCCGGCCCTCGGCGGTGTTCTCGTCGTCGTCGGCCGTCCGGCGCAGCACCGAGCCGCGGTCGCCGATCCGGACGATCCGGGCCAGCGCCCCGTCGGCGCCCGAGGTGTCGCCCACCAGGGCCACCCGGTCGCCGACCACCACCGACCGGCGGCCGAGTTCCCGGGCCCGCATCGCGGTGACCAGCCGGTCCGCCGGGTCGTCGGCGGAGTCGGTCAGCACGCAGGTGTAGCGGCCCCGGTCGACCGCCACCACGAAGCCCTCGACCGCGTCCGTGTGCCGCGGCCGGGTACGGGTCCGCGGGCGCGACGAACGACCGGGTCGTACCCGGACGTCCTCCTCGTCGTATTCCCGTCGCCTGCCTGCCAGCGCCGCCCCCTACCGTCGTGGGTGGTCAGCTCCCGCCGTCCACCATCGCTGACCATAGTGCCGGGAACTCGGGCAGGGTCTTGGCGGTACACGCGACGTCCTCGAGTTCGATGCCGGGGACGACCAGCCCGATCACCGCGGCGGCGTGCGCCATCCGGTGGTCGTCGTAGGTCTTGAAGACGCCGCCGCGCAGCGGTCGGGGCCGGATCTCCAGCCCGTCGGGGGACTCGATGACGTCGGCGCCCAGCGCGGTCAGCTCGCGGGCCAGGGCGGCCAGTCGGTCGGTCTCGTGGCCCCGGATGTGCGCGACCCCGTACAGCCGGGACGGCGAGTCGGCCAGCGTGGCGAGCGCGGCCAGCACCGGGGTCAGCTCGCCGACCTCGGACAGGTCGGCGGCCAACCCGTGCACCACCCCGGAGCCGCGGACGGTCAACCCGTCGGTGCCGAGGGTCACCTCGCCGCCCATCTCGTGCAGCAGGGCGCGCAGCCGGTCGACCGGCTGCGCGCTGCTGCGCGGCCAGCCGAGCAGGGTGACCTCGCCGCCGGTGACCAGGGCGGCGGCGAAGAACGGCGCCGCGCCGGACAGGTCCGGCTCGATGTCCCAGCCCCGGCCGGTGAGCCGGCCCGGTTCGACCGCCCAGACGTCCGGGGTGCTGTCGTCCACCCCGGCGCCGGCGGCGCGCAGCATCTGGACGGTCATCCGCAGGTGCGGCGCGGACGGCACCGGCGGGCCGACGTGCCGGACCAGCACCCCCCGGTCGAAGCGGGGGGCGGCCAGCAGCAGCCCGGAGACGAGCTGGCTGGACGCCGACGCGTCGACCACCACCTCGCCGCCCTCGACACCGCCCCGGCCGCGCACGGTGAGCGGGAGGAAGCCGCCCGGGGCGGCGTCGACGCGTACCCCGAGGGAGCGCAGCGCCCCGATCAGCGGGGCCAGCGGACGGACCCGGGCGTGCGGGTCGCCGTCGAAGGCGGCCGGACCGTCGGCCAGCGCGGCCACCGGTGGCAGGAAGCGCATCACCGTCCCGGCCAGGCCGACGTCGATGGTGGCCGGGCCCTCCAGCGGACGCGGCCGGACCAGCCACCGCTCGTCATCCACTGTGGAGACGTGGGCGCCCAGCGTGCGCAGCCCGGCGGCCATCAGCTCGGTGTCCCGGGCGCGCAGCGGCCGGGACAGGGTGGACGGCCCGGCGGCGATCGCGCTCAGCACGAGGGCCCGGGCGGTCATCGACTTCGAGCCGGGCAGCCGGACGGTCGACCGGACCGGGCCGGCGGCGGCCGGCGCGATCCACGGTTGCGGCGGGTTCTTGGCGGTCAGGTTCACCACGGGTACATTCTGCCGCCCCGCGCCGACGAAGGGTGATCGCCGGCGGCGCCCTCCCGCCTGACGGGACATCGGCGGGCGGCCGACGGGAAGGCGCGGGCAGCGCCGGGACGTCCGGCGCGCTAGCGTGGGCGCCATGTGCGGACGGTACGCGACCACTCGCAGTGCGGCGGATCTCAGTGCGCTGTTCGAATCGTCCGACGAGACCGGCGGCCGACTGGTGGCCGACTTCAACGTCGCTCCCACCGATCCGGTGCCGATGGTACGGAATTCGCAGGTCGACGGGCGGATGTTGACGGTGGCCCGATGGGGATTGGTGCCCTCCTGGGCGAGGGATTCCCGGGGCGCCGCGAGGATGATCAATGCGCGGGCCGAAACCGTTGCCACCGGCAAGGCTTTTGCCGCCTCGTTCGCCCGGCGCCGGTGTCTCATTCCGGCCGACGGCTGGTACGAATGGGTCCGCCGGGACGGCGCTGGAAAGCAGCCGTACTTCATGACCCCGGTCGATGGAAGCGTGCTGGCATTCGCCGGTCTGTGGTCGGTCTGGTCGCCGCCGGACCGGGCGTCCGGCGCTGCCGAGTCGGCTGATCCCCTGGTCAGCTGCGCGGTGCTCACCACCGCGGCACGGGGTGATCTGGCCCTGGTGCACGACCGGATGCCGTTGCTGCTGCCGGCGGAGCGCTGGCCGGATTGGTTGGCCGGCGGCGGTGATCCGGCCCGACTGCTGACTCCACCCGGTGACGAACTGTTGACCGAAATCGAAATCCGGCCGGTCGGCCCATCGGTCGGTGACGTTCGTAACGACGGCCCCGATCTGGTCGTCCGGGTGCCCGCTCCGCCGTTGGCCGCACCGGCCACCGAGACGGTCGAACTGACGCTTTTCTGACCGCGTACCGCCCCATTGTCGCGTACGGATTGGACGGGCTTGGGGCGAAACGTCGCAAGCAATTCCGGCAGGTTTGCCGCAACCACTTGTCTGCCCGCGCGTGTATGCGATAGAACACAGCGCCGGCACTGGGCATCGATTCGCACTGGGCGATTGACTGCCGCCGATCATGCCGGTCCCACGGGGGAGGTGGGTTGATGACACGGGCGCGGATGCCACGCCCGCACGAGGTCGCCGCGGCACAGCGGGACCCGAGGCTGCTGCGAGCAGTCAGCGAACGGCAACAGGACGACGCATGGCGTACCCGGGGGGCGTGCCAGAGCGTGGACCCGGAGACATTCTTTCCGGCACCGAACGAACCGGCCGACTCGGCGGTCGCCCTGTGTCGCACCTGCGACGTACAGGGTTCCTGCCTCGCCTGGGCGCTGGAGGTGGGTGACTGCCACGGGGTCTGGGGCGGCACCACACCCCGGGAACGCCGAGCGATGTTGGTGGCCTGGCGCGGTCAGGTGGAACGGGACCCGGACGCCGCGGACGAACCCGGCCCGCCGGTCCGGGACCGGTTGCTGACCCTGGTCCCGTCGCGCCGCTGACCGCCCGGCCGGCCCGTCGGTGGGCACCCGGGACGGCACAATGGCCGGGTGCGCAGTGGCGAACGGCGGGTGCGGACCCCGCGTGGGCCCGCCCGGCTCTCCGTCGACGTGCCGGCCGGTCGGCCGGTGAGCCTGCTCGTGCTCGGCCACGGCGCCGGCGGTGACGTCGACGCGCCGGACCTGGTCGCGGTCCGGGACGCGGTGCTGGCCGCCCGGGTGCTGGTGTGCCGGGTGACCCAGCCCTACCGGCTGGCCGGGCGGCGGGCACCCGCCCCGGCCGGTCAGCTGGACGAGGCGTGGTCGGTGGCGGTCGGCGCGCTCCGGGCCGAGCTGCCGGACCCGCCGCTGGTGGTCGGCGGGCGGTCCAGCGGGGCCCGGGTGGCGTGCCGCACCGCGGCTACGGTCGGCGCGGCCGGGATCGTGGCGCTGGCCTTTCCGGTGCACCCGCCCGGCCGGCCGGAGCGCTCCCGGATCGGTGAACTCGACACCGGCTTGCCGACGCTGGCGGTGAGCGGCGACCGGGACCCGTTCGGCGTGCCGCCGGCCGGGCCGGACCGGCGGGTCGAGGTGCTCCCGGGCCAGCGGCACGACCTGCGGGGCGATCCGGCGGCCGTGGCCGACGCCGTCCTGGGCTGGTTGCGGGCCGCCGGCTGGGCGGCCTGACCACCCCGGTACGCCGTTTCCCGTCGGCACGGTTGTCGTTGCATCTCATGATGTCGGGCGCCCGTACGGTGCCCGGTGTCGTCCTCCCAGGCCCTTCCTGGTCCCAGCGGTGGGTTCGTGCCATGGCGTCCCAGTGGTGGTTTCGCGCCGACGGCCGGGACCAGGGATGGGGCGATCTCGGAATTCCCCGTGCCGCGCCCGGCGTTACACCAGCCGGAAGCCGTCTAACGAGGGAGTTGACCCGGTGCCCACCGAAACCCGCAGCCCGGAGCGCGCTGAGCGCGAGTCCCGGCTGCACCGGTTGTTACGCGGACCGGAATGGCCGACCGCCCGACCGTCGGCGCAGCCGTCGGTGGTGAGCATCGGCACACCGACCGGAAGTGGATCTGCCGACCGCGCATTGCGCGTATCCTCATCGGGACAGTGGACTGGCACCGCGGCGTCGCCGGCGCCGGCGGCGCCCAGGGTGGGCAAGTCCCGGCGTCGCCCCGCCACGCGCGAGCGCCTCCGGGACACGCCGTCGAGCCGAGGGGACGCGCGGTTGACACGACCGGAGAAGACCGACGAGCGACGAGCGCGGTTCGAGCGGGACGCGCTGCCCTTCGTCGACCAGCTGTACGCCGCGGCGCTCCGGATGACGCGTAACCCCGCCGACGCGGAGGACCTGGTCCAGGAGACGTACCTGAAGGCGTTCGCCGCCTTCCACCAGTTCGAAGAGGGCACCAACCTCAAGGCCTGGCTCTACCGGATCCTGACCAACACGTACATCAACTCCTACCGCAAGCGGCAGCGGCAGCCGGTGCAGGCGCCCACCGAGGAGATCACCGACTGGCAGCTCGCCGAGGCCGAGTCGCACACCTCCAGCGGGCTGCGGTCGGCCGAGACCGAGGCGCTGGACCGGTTGCCGGACAGCGACGTCAAGGAGGCGCTGCAGGCGCTGCCGGAGGAGTTCCGGCTGGCCGTCTACCTCACCGACGTCGAGGGCTTCTCCTACAAGGAGGTGGCCGACATCATGGGCACGCCGATCGGTACCGTGATGTCCCGGCTGCACCGTGGTCGTCGGAACCTGCGCAAGCTGCTCGAGCAGTACGCCGTCGAGCGCGGGTTCAGCGCCGCCCAGCCCAGCAAGCAGACCGCGACCAGTGGGGAGAGGTGAGCGACGTGAGTTGCGGAGAACCCCACGAGACCGACTGCCGCGAGGTCCTCGCCGAGGTCTACCTCTATCTCGACCTGGAGTGCGGTGACGAGCGCCGGCTGCTGATCCGGGAACACCTCGACGAGTGCTCGCCCTGCCTGCGCGAGTACGGCATCGAGAAGGAGGTCAAGGCGCTGGTCGCCCGCTGCTGCGGGAACGAGACCGCGCCGGCCGAGCTGCGCGAGCGGCTCCGGCTGCGGCTCAGCGAGCTGGTGGTCGAGGCCGAGACCCGGGAGTACCTGCCCGACTGAGGTTCACTGAACCACTGACCGACCCGGTCCGGTGTCCACCCGTGGGTGTCGACCGGGCCGGTCGGCGGTGGTGATCAGGAGTTGGGGCGCTTGCCGTGGTTGGCGGAGCTCTTCTTACGGGCCTTCTTCTTGCGTGCCTTCTTGGCCATCGATCTGTTCTCCTGTCGTCTGCGCGGGGACAGCCGGGTCCGGTTCGGCGTGCCTTCCGCCGACCGTCCTGGCTGCTCCTCCCGGTGTCGGGAGGCGACCCGACGATGGTAGTCGCGGCGTAGGCCGGCCCGAGCGGGCGGGCGCGTGATTGGATACCGTTCGCACGCACACGCCGTTGACGAGGAGGGCCGTTCGAGATGGCCGAGGAAATCCGTGCCGAGATGGTGGCGAACGTCTGGAAGGTCGTCGCGTCGACCGGTGACAGCGTCTCCGAGGGCGACACGCTGGTGATCCTGGAGTCGATGAAGATGGAGATCCCGGTGGTCGCCGAGTCCGACGGCGTGGTGGAGCAGCTCGCCGTCAACGAGGGCGACGTGGTCCAGGACGGTGATCTGATCGCGGTCATCGGATGACCGTCGCGGTCGTGGTGCGGGCCGCCCGGCCGGAGCAGTACGACGCGATCGGCGCGCTGACCGTCGCCGCCTACGACGCGGACGGCCAGCTCGCCGGCGAACACGGCTACCAGCGGGTGCTCGCCGACGTACCCGGCCGCGCCTCGGCCGGCGAACTGCTGGTTGCCGTGGACCCGACCACCGGCGAGGTGCTCGGTTCGGTGCTGTTCGTGCTGCCCGGGTCCGCGTACGCGGAGCTTTCCCGGCCCGGAGAGGCGGAGTTCCGGATGCTGGCCGTCGCCCCGGCGGCCCAGCGGCGTGGCGTCGGCGAGGCACTGGTCCGCGCCTGCCGGGAGCGTGCGGAGGCGGCCGGCTGTGCCCGGCTGGTCATCTGCGCCCGGAGCTTCTCGGCGCCGGCGCACCGGCTCTATGCCCGGCTCGGCTTCGTCCGGGCGCCCGAACTCGACTGGTCCCCGATGCCCGGCGTCGACCTGATCGGCCTGCGGCTCGACCTGACCGCCCGGGCGGGCGATCACGGCCCGGACCGGGCGGGCGGTTCGCGAGTCCCGGCCCCGGCCCCGGTGCCCGGTCAGGCGGTCGGGTCGGTGGCGCCGATGCCGTCCAGGATCTCGTAGCCGACCACCAGCGCGATCCGCCGCCGCTCCTCCTCGTCGATCTCCGGCGCCCGGACCGCGAACCAGCTGGTGTGCACGGCGAACAGCGCCAACGCGCCGCGCAGCTTGCCCTGTGGTGAACTGTCCCCCCGGGAGATCACGTCGGCGATCCGGATCAGCCGGTCACGCATCTGCTGGCCGGCGGAGAGGTTCTTCAACACCGTCTGGTTCTGCTCGAAGAACCGCATCACGGTGGGGGCGGAGCCGGCGAAGAACTGGTCGGCGTACCGGGCCAGGATCTCCCGTCGGGTGGCGGCGCCGACCGGCTGCTCCTCGGCCCAGTCGAGCAGCTCGTCCATCCGCTGCGCGCGACCCTCGACGAAGCTGTTGACGATGTCGTCCTTGCTCTTGAAGTGGTAGTAGACCGCCGCCTTGGTCACGTTGAGTCGTTCGGCGATCTCCCGGAGTGAGGTCTTCTCGTAGCCCTGCTCGGTGAAGAGTTCGAGCGCCACCTCCTGGATGCGCGCCCGGGTGCCGCCTGTGCCCTCGCTCACCGAACTCACGGGAAACCGCCTAACTCGCTTGACTCTCACCGACCACCAACTTACCGTACGGCTAGTAAGTACACTAGCCGGGCGGCAAGTAAGTTCGTCTCACATCCGGGGAGAGCCTAGCGATGACCACCACGGAGCAGCCTGCGGCCGTGCGACCCAACGTCCGGGTCGTACTGGGCGGCCTCATGATCGCGATGATGCTCGCGATGCTCGATAACATGATCATCAGCACCGCCCTGCCGCGCATCATCGGCGAGTTCAAGGCCCTGAACCACTTCACCTGGGTGGTCACCGCGTACGTCCTGGGCACCACCGTCTCCACCCCGATCTGGGGCAAGCTGGGTGACCTGTACGGCCGTAAGGCGGTCTTCCTCACCTCGATCGTGATCTTCCTGGTCGGTTCGGCGCTCTGCGGCATGTCGGGTTCCAGCCTCCTCGGCGGCCCGGCCGAGGGCATGGCCGAGCTGATCGCCTTCCGCGCCGTACAGGGCCTGGGCGCCGGCGGTCTGATGGTGGGCGTGATGGCGATCATCGGCGACCTGGTGCCGCCCCGCGAGCGGGGTCGTTACCAAGGCATGATCGCCGGCATCATGGCGATCGCGATGGTCGCCGGTCCGCTGGTCGGCGGGTTCATCACCGACCACCTCTCCTGGCGCTGGGCGTTCTACGTCAATCTGCCGCTGGGCGGGCTGGCGCTGCTGGTCCTGGCCACCACGATGCACCTGCCGAAATACCGCACCGAGCACCGGATCGACTGGCTCGGCGCCGGCCTGCTGTCGGTGGGCATCACCGCGATGGTCCTGATCACCACCTGGGGCGGCAACGAGTACGCCTGGGCCTCGTGGCAGATCCTCGGACTGGCCGGGCTGGCCCTGCTCTCGCTGGTCGCGTTCGCCTTCGTCGAGCGCCGGGCGGTCGAACCGATCCTGCCGCTCAACCTGTTCGCCAACCGCAACTTCACGCTGATCTCGCTGATCGGGTTCCTGCTCGGCTTCGCGATGTTCGGCGCGATGAACTTCCTGCCGCTGTTCCAGCAGACCGTGCAGGGCGCCTCGGCCACCAACAGCGGCCTGCTGCTGCTGCCGCTGATGTTCGGCATGCTGGTGGTGTCCATCGTGGTCGGTCGGACGATCACCAAGACCGGTCGGTACCGGATCTTCCCGATCGTCGGCGGCGTGGTGATGGCGGCCGGCATGGCGCTGCTGACCCTGCTGGACGTGCACACCAGCAAGACCCAGCTGGCGCTCTACATGGTCGTGCTCGGTGTCGGGATGGGCTTCCTGATGCAGACCACGATGCTGATCGCGCAGAACAGCGTGGAGCAGAAGGACCTTGGCGCGGCCAGCGGCGCGGCCACCTTCTTCCGGTCGATCGGCGGCTCGTTCGGCATCTCGCTGTTCGGCGCGATCTTCTCGCACCGGTTGGCCGCCTCGGCGGCCGGTCCGGTCCTGGCCGGGGCCGGCGGCGATTCGGGCGGCGGCCGGATGGACCCGGCGGAACTGGCCAAGCTCTCGGTGCGGATCCGGGATGTGGTGCTCGGCGGGCTGGCCGACTCCATCTCCGGGGTGTTCGTCTGGGCGATGCTGTTCACCGTCGCGGTGCCGGTGCTGGCCTGGTTCATCAAGGAGATCCCGCTGCGCGGATCGGCGGACCGGGCCGAGGCCGAGGCCGCCGAGACGCCGGAGGAGCAGGCCGAGACCGCGTTGGCGAACGCCCCGGTGCACTGAGCGCGCGCCGAACGCGGCCGGCCGACGGTTCGCCAGGGCCCCTTTCTCATCCCGCGGTCGGGGTGGGAAAGGGGCCCTCCGCGTAGGGCACGGCCGTGCCGGCAGCGGCGGTGGCCTGCCGCCTGCGGCCCGCGCGTCCCGCGGGTGGGGGGCCGGTGCGGCCGGTGCACGGGCCTCGGCCCGCGCGTCCCGCGGATGGGGAGTTCCGGACAGCGGTGGTGACCCGTTGCCAGGTCTTCAGCGGGTCCGGCGCAGCCGCGCGGTGAGTCGACGCCAGAGCCGGGTCAGCGGGCCCGGCCGGCGCTCGTCCGCCCCGTCCGGCACCAGCAACAGCCGGGTGGCGGCGATCATCGGCGGTGCCATGGCCGGGGTGGCCAGCACCAGCTGGGCCAGCGACCGGGCGATGGAGACCGGCCGGTCCCGCGCCACGGTGATCCCGTCGGTCAGCCGCTCGGCCGCGACCCGGGCCACGTCCGCCCGGACGTCCGGGTCCACCCAGGCGTACGTGACCAGGGCGAACAGGGCGGCCTCGGTGACCCAGTCCTCGACGCCCCAGACGAGATCGAGCAGCACCTGGCGGCGGGTGGAGGTGGGCCACGGTTCGTCGGTGCGGTGGTGCAGCAGACCGAGGCAGGCCCAGACCTGCACGCAGCGGACCCACAGCGTCGGGTCGTGCTCGGCGAGCGCCCGACCGAGCGGGGTGGCCGGCGGCCGCGGCGGGTGGGCCAGCAGCCCGAGCAGGTCGTCCAGGTCGAGGGTGGCCAGACCGACCGCGCCGTCGTACGCGGCCGGCGGGTGCGGCCAGGCGGGATGGGCGAGCTGACGGATCCGTTCGACGGCCGTCGCCGACGGCGGCCCCACCACCGGTGCCGCGACCATGCCGTCGTAGCGCCACAACTGGTGGGCGGAGGCCCGGCGCGGCAGCCGGATGTCCGGCTCCGGCGCCTCGGCGACGCTGATCACCAGATCGGGGGCGGCGGAGGCCAGCGCCCGCATCGCGCTCGGTGGTTCCAGGCCGCTCAACCGCAGCCGGCCCTGGGTGGGCAGCCGCCCGACGGTGGGGGGCCGGACCTCGCCGCCGGCACGCGGCGGGCCGGCGGAGACCGGGCGGTCGTCGTCGACGCCGGAGGACCCGTCGCCCGGAGCGTCGTCGTCGCCGTCCCGCGGTTGGGTGGCCAGCAGTTGCCGCAGTGCGTTGGCCACCGCCTCGCCGGCCGGTGGCAGGTGCCCCAGCCACGGGACGCTGTGGCAGCACTCGGCCAGGTCCGTGTGCTCGTGCGAGTCGTCCGGATGGTCGCGTTGGAAGTCGGCGAGGGCGACCAGGTGGGTGAGTTCCCCGTCCCGCTGGTACCGCAGCCGGTGGCCGGTGTGCACCGCGCAGTCGAAGGTCGGGTTCCGGTCCAGGGCCTGGTCGATCCAGCGCAGCGCCTCGTCGAGCCGGCCGTTGTCGGCGAGCGTCCCGGCGATGTCGGCGTACACCGACAGGTCGTCGGGGTCGTAGCTGACGGCCCGGCGCAGGGCGGCGATGGCCTCCTCGGTCCGGCCGGCGCTGCGGTAGGCGTAGCCCAGCCACACCTCGGCCAGCTTGTCCCGACGGCCGCGGGCGCCGCGTCGCGCCCAGTCCACGGCGAGGTCGGCCTCGCCGAGCCGCCGGGCCAGTGCGGAGGCCGCACCGAGCAGCAGCCCGTGTTCCGGGTTGGCGTCCACCATGTGGGCGGCCAGCCGCAGGTAGGCGCGCAACGGCTGCCGGCCCGGCGGCGGCACCGGGTCCGGGGTGCCGGCGCAGATCCGCATGAGGATCCGGGCCATCTGCTCGGGGTCCAACCGGGCGGCCAGGCCCGGGGCGTTGACCCACGGCACGCCGGCCCAGTCGGCCGTGGGGGCGTAGCTGGTGGCCGAGGCGAGCAGTTCCAGTCCCTCGGCCGGCTCCCCGGCGGCGGCGAGCAGGTGGGCCCGCGCCACCACCGTGCCGACGAAGGCGTGCTGGTCCAGCGGGAACAGGTCCAGCCCGCCACCGGTACGGGCGGCGAGCCGGGCGAGGACCTCGTGCACCTCCGGCATCGTCGGGGCGTACGCCAAGGCCCCGGCGACGTGTCCGGCGGCGTGCGTCAGATCGCCGTCGCTGATCGCCAGCCGGGCCAGGGCGAGTTCGCCCTCGGCCGACAGCCGTGGATCGTCCGTTCCCTCGGGCACCTGTCGCAGTCTCCCCGTCGCCGTCCGTTTCCCTGGGTCTGGGCAGCGTAGGCGATGATCGCGAGCAACTGTGATCCGCTGCGCGATTCTGCGCGTTCAATTGCTCTGAGCGATCGAAGCCTGCAAGAATGCGCATGGACTGAGCATCGAGTGGAGGTTTCCCGTGAGCCGACCTGGCGCCGGTATGGCAACCGACATCGCCGAGCAGCCGGCCGGATTCGCCCGGTTGCTGGAGCCGGCGCAGGCCGACCCGATCGCCCGGGTGGCCGCCGCGATCGCCGAGCGCCGGCCGCGACACGTGGTGTTCACCGCCCGGGGCACCTCCGACCACGCCGCCCTGTACGCGGCGTACCTGACCGAGATCCGGCTCGGGCTGCCCGCCGGGCTGGCGTCGCCCAGCACGATCACCCTCTTCGGCGCCCGGCCCGACCTGTCCGACGCGCTGGTGGTCGGGGTCAGCCAGAGCGGTGGTTCGCCCGACCTGGCCGAGGTGCTGCGGGTGGCCCGGTCCGCCGGGGCGCTGACCCTGGCCGTCACCAACGCTCCGGACTCGCCGCTGGTGGAGGTGGCCGAGCTGGCGGTCGACGTGGCCGCCGGGCACGAGCGGGCCGTCGCCGCCACCAAGACGTACACCGCGGAGCTGCTCGCCCTGCTCATGCTGGTCGAGGGCATCCGGGCGGGGGACGGCGCGCTGCCGGCGGCCGAGCGGGCCGCGCTCGACGCGCTGCCGGAGCTGGCCGCCGCGACCCTGGCCGACCGCACCCCGGAGGAACTGGCGCCGCGGTACCGGTTCGCCGCCCAGTTGGTCACCACCGGGCGCGGGTACGCCTACCCGACCGCCCGGGAGGCCGCGCTGAAGCTGATGGAGACGTCGTACCTGCCGGCGCTGGCCTTCTCCGGCGCGGACCTGCTGCACGGGCCGCTGGCGATGACCGACCCGGACGTGCCGGTGCTGGCCGTCGTCGGTTCCGGGCCCGGGGGCCGGGCGATGGGCGAGGTGCTGCCCCGGCTCGCCGAGCGCGGCGCGGACCTGGTCGCCGTCGGGTCCGCCGCGGTGCCCGGGGCCGCCACCCGGCTGGCGGTGCCCGAGGTGGACGAGCGGTACGCCCCGCTGCTGGACATCCTGCCGCTGCAACGGCTGGCCCTGGCCCTGGCGCTGGCCCGGGGGGAGGACCCGGACGCGCCGCGCGGACTCAAGAAGGTCACCGCCACGATGTGAGCCGGTCGTGGCACGCTTGCCTGCGTGTCCACGCTGCGCGATCTCGCCGAGGAGCACACCGCCCTCCGGCCGGCCGACATCGACCACCTGCACCGGGTGGCCGGTGACTGGCAGTTGCTCTCCGACCTCTCCTTCGCCGACCTGCTGCTCTGGGTGCCGACCGACGGGGACGAGACCTTCCTCTGCGTGGCCCAGGTGCGGCCGACCACCGCGCCGACCGCGTACCAGGACGACCAGGTGGGCCGGATCGTCGGCGGGCCGGAGGTGGCCCACCTGACCATCGCGTACGCCCAGGGCCGGATCTGGCGGGAGGGCGACCCGGTCTGGTACGGCGACACCCCGGCCCGGCACGAGGCGATCCCGGTCCGGTTGCGGGCCGGTGACGGCGAGTCGGCGGGCGAGATCATCGCGGTGGTCGGCCGGGACACCAACCTGTCCACCGCCCGGACCCCGAGCCAGCTGGAACTCAACTACCTCACCACCGCCGACGACCTGGCCCAGATGCTCGCCGACGGGACCTTCCCGCCGCCCCGGCATCCCGGCGAGACCACCTCCGCCCCCCGGGTCGGTGACGGGCTGGTCCGGCTCGACGCCAACGGCAAGGTGACCTACGCCAGCCCGAACGCCCAGTCGGCGTACCGCCGGCTCGGTTTCTCGTCGCACCTGGTCGGCGAGGACCTGGCCGCGCTGAACAGTCGGCTCGCCAGCGACCCGCTGGACGGCACCGAGGCAGCGAACGGGGTGCTCGCGGCGCTACGCGGCGAGGCGCCGCCCCGGCGGGAGGTCGAGGCGCGCGGGGCGACCGTGCTCACCCGCTCGCTGCCGCTGATGCCCGCCGGGGTGCCGATCGGCGCGCTGGTGCTGGTCCGGGACATGACCGAGGTACGCCGTCGGGACCGGGCGCTGATCACCAAGGACGCCACCATCCGGGAGATCCACCACCGGGTGAAGAACAACCTGCAGACGGTGGCCGCCCTGCTGCGGCTGCAGGCCCGACGGGTGGACAGCCCGGCGGCCCGCTCCGCGCTGGAGGAGTCGGTACGCCGGGTCGCCTCCATCGCCCTGGTGCACGAGACGCTGTCGATGAGCAGCGACGAGGCGGTCGAGTTCGACGGGATCGTGGACCGGGTGGCCCAGGCCGCCGCCGACGTTGCCGCCACCGACTTCACGGTCCGGATGCGCCGGCAGGGCACCTTCGGTGTGCTGCCGGCCGAGATCGCCACCTCGCTGGTGATGGTGCTCAACGAGCTGTTGATCAACGCGGTCGAGCACGCGTTCGAGGAGCCGGCGGACGCGCCCGGGCCGCCGGTCGTGGCGACGGTGGGGGATCCGTCCGGCGAGCCGGCCGAGGTGGTGGTCTCCGCGCACCGTTTCCGTAAGCAGCTGCACGTGACGGTCGCCGACAACGGCCGGGGACTGCCGGTCGACTTCGACCAGGGCAGCACCGGTCGGCTCGGTCTGCAGATCGTCCGCGCGCTGGCCACCGGTGAACTGCGCGGCTCCATCGAGCTGCGCAACCGGGCCCAGGGCGGTACCGAGGCGGTGCTGGTGGTCCCGCTGTCCCGTAGCCGCCGGTAATCCCGACCCGGGCCGGCGCGGCCGGTCCCGCGGTGACGGCTCCGCCGCGCGGGTGCCGGTCAGCCTCCGGTACGGGTCAGCATGGTGACACTCAGACCGGAGACGTTCCACCGCTGGGACACGGTGAAGGAGTCCCGCAGCGCGGCGGCCTTGGCCGGCGGCATGTCGGCCAGCGGATCGGTCGGCCGGCCGGCCGCGAGCAGCCAGACCCGGTGCACCGTGGCCAGGCAGCGCGCCGGCTGCTCGCACTCGGTTGCCTGGAAGCTGCCCCGGTCGCGTTGATCCACCGCCAGCAGGACGTCCCGTGGCCGGTGGGCGCCCAGGTGGTAGGCGACCGCCGTGTCGAGGAGCTTCGGGCCGGTGCGGGGGGCGTACACGACGGCGTCGCCGGGGCGCTGCCCGGTGGCGATGATCCGGGCGGCGGCCCGGTAGTCGATCGGCGCGTCGCGCGGCCACTCGTGGGTGCGCCGCAGCGCGAACTGGTCGGGGGCGCCGACGACGGCGGCCACCGCCACCAGGGGCAGCGCCACGCCGAGCCGCAGCCGGGCCAGCGGTCCGGCCGCGAGCACGCAGAGGAACGGCACCGTGCAGACCAGGTACCGGGGCACCCAGAGCGGGCTCACCCGACCGCCCACGAACAGCAGCACCGCCGGCAGCAGCACCGACAGCCCGAGCACCAGCCGCCACCCGGCCGCCCCGGTGGCCCGGGCCGCCCCGGCGGGGCCGGTCCGGAGCGGTTCCGCCGGTGGGCCGGTCGGTCCGGTCCGGGCCGGTTCGTGGGTCGGGGCCGGTTCGCCGGTCGCCGGTTCGTGGGTCGGGGCCGGTTCGCGGGTCGCGGCCGGCGGCCGGTGGGCGCCGGTGACCGCGCCGAGCAGGGCCAGGCCGACCAGGAGCCCGCCGACCTGGCCGGACTGCAGCACCGCGCCGGGCAGCATGGCCAGGTCGCCCAGGGTCGGCCGGCCGACCCAGCCGAGTTGCTCGGTCTGCTGTCCCCGACCGATCAGCGCCAGCGGCACCAGCGCGACGGCCGCCGGCAGCACGGCGGCGAACCAGCGGGCCGTCCGTCGGTCGCCGGTCCGGCGCCAGGTGAGCAACACCGCCACCAGGTGCCCGGTGACCAGGTCGAGCGCCACCAGGTGGGCCAGCCCCAGGCCGAACACCGCGGCGCCGTAGCCGGCCCAGCGCGGCCAGGTCGGTCGGTCCAGCGCCCGGAACAGCAGCAGCGTCGCCAACACGGCGAGCAGCGTGGCCAGGGCGTACGAGCGGGCCTCCTGGGCGTACCGGGAGGTGCTCGGTGCCACCGCGAACAACAGACCGGCGAGAAATCCGGTACGCGGACCGGCGAGGCGCTGCCCGAGCCGCGCCGTCACCGCGGTCGCGCCGGTCATCGCCAGCACCGAGGGCAGCCGCAGGGCCGCCACCGAGTCCCCGACGAGCGTGGTCCAGCCGTGCATCAGCAGGTAGTACGGCGCGGAGAGCGCGTCCACGTGCCCCGTCAGCCGGAACAGGTCCGGCACCGGTCGGCTTGCGGCGCTCCAGGTGGCGAGTTCGTCCCGCCAGAGCTGGGCACGGTCGAGCCCGACCAGGGCGAGGGCCAGGGTCAGCACGCTCGGGGCCAGCCACACCACCGGTCGCGGGCGGCCCGGCGGGGCGTCGTCGGCCGGTACGCCGAGGACGGCCCGGGACGGGAAACCCATCGTCGCCCCCGTGGCTAGACGTCGACCGACCGGCACCGCCACCGCGGTCGCGGCGGAAACGGCGGCGGGTGGATTTGCCCCGATATTAACGTGAGACCGGGCACACCGGGTCCGGCATCCGGGAACCGTGCCGTCGGTCCGTGGCCCGGTCGGGGACGGTGTGGCAGCATGGCGGACATGACCGCCGCGCGCCGAGACATGTGGGTGGGACTGACGTCCCGCCGGCACGTCGACTACGGCCGCGTGCGCAGCGCCATCTGTCCGGCCCGCTGACGCCGTCCGGGCAGTCCCCACCGCCTCGGGCGCGCATTCGTCAAGCGCCGGCGGACATCGTCGTCCCCACCGTGATCCCGCGGAAACCGGGTGGTCCCGTCGCGTCGACGCCCACCCGACCAACCCAGAGCAGTACCAGGAACGGGAGGACAACGCGATGGTGGTCAGCAGCACTCCGGCCCGCGGCGGTACCGCCGGCCCGCCCGGCCGTCGTCGCCGGGGCGAGGGCCAGTGGGCGGTGGGTCACCGGGAACCGCTCAACCCCAACGAGCGGATGAAGGTCGACGACGACCCGCTCAACGTCCGGGCCCGGATCGAGAGCATCTACGCGCACCGTGGCTTCGCGTCGATCGACCCCGCCGACCTGCGCGGGCGGTTCCGCTGGTGGGGCCTCTACACCCAGCGCAAGCCCGGCATCGACGGCGGCCGCACGGCGGTCCTGGAGCCGCACGAGCTGGAGGACGAGTACTTCATGCTCCGGATCCGCATCGACGGTGGCCAACTCGACCTGGCCCAGTTGCGGACCATCGCGGAGATCTCCCAGCGGTACGCCCGGGACACCGCCGACATCACCGACCGGCAGAACATCCAACTCCACTGGGTACGCATCGAGGACGTGCCGACCATCTGGCGGGAGCTGGAGGCGGTCGGCCTGCAGACCACCGAGGCCTGCGGCGACTGCCCACGGGTCGTGATGGGCAGCCCGGTCGCCGGGGTGGCCGAGGCGGAACTGCTCGACCCCTCGCCGGCGCTGGACGAGATCGTCCGGCGGTACATCGGCAACAAGGACTTCTCCAACCTGCCCCGGAAGTTCAAGACCTCGATCTCCTGGCTGGCCGACGTCCCGTACGAGGCCAACGACGTGGCGTTCCTCGGCGTCGAGCACCCCGAGCACGGCCCCGGGTTCGATGTCTGGGTCGGTGGCGGGCTGAGCACCAACCCGATGCTCGCTGAGCGACTCGGCGTGTGGGTGCCGCTGGCCGACGTACCCGACCTCTGGGCCGGGGTGGTCGGCATCTTCCGGGACTACGGCTACCGCCGGCTGCGCAACCGGGCCCGGCTGAAGTTCCTGGTGGCCGACTGGGGCGTGGAGCGCTTCCGCGAGGTGCTGGAGAAGGAGTACCTCGGCCGTACCCTGCTGGACGGCCCGGCCCCGGAGCTGCCCGACCGGCCGCTGGACCACCTCGGCGTGCACCGGCAGCGGGACGGACGGAACTTCGTCGGGGCGACACCCGTGGTGGGCCGAATCTCCGGCAGCCAGCTCGCCGAGCTGGCGGATGTGGTGGCCGAGCACGGCAGCGACCGAATACGGCTCACCCCGTACCAGAAGTTGGTGGTCCTGAACGTGCCGCCGGAGCGGACCGAGTCGCTGGTCGCGGCGCTGCGCGGGATCGGGCTGGAGGCCCGGCCGTCGGCGTGGCGGCGCGGCACGATGGCCTGCACCGGGATCGAGTTCTGCAAGCTCGCCATCGTCGAGACCAAGGCCCGCGGCGAGGAGCTGGTGGCCCGGCTGGAGGAGCGGCTGCGGGACTTCGACGCGGACATCTCGATCCACATCAACGGCTGCCCGAACGCCTGCGCCCGGACCCAGGTCGCGGACATCGGCCTGAAGGGCCAGCTGGTTCCCGGACCGGACGGTCGCCAGGTCGAGGGCTTCCAGGTGCACCTCGGCGGTGGGCTGGGGATGGCGCAGGGACAGACCGCCGGCTTCGGGCGCAAGCTGCGCGGCCTGAAGACCACCGCGGAGGAACTTCCGGCGTACGTCGAGCGGCTGGCCCGTCGGTACCTGGCGGACCGGCAGCCCGGCGAGACCTTCGCCCGCTGGGCGGTGCGGGCCGACGAACAGGAGCTGCGATGAGCGAACGAAGTGAGCGAATCATTTGGCTCGGCGCGCTGGTGCCTCATGGCGTCGTGGAGCGAAGCGGAGCGACGTCATGAGCGAACGAAGTGAGCGAATCATTTGGCTCGGCGCGCTGGTGCCTCATGGCGTCGTGGAGCGAAGCGGAGCGACGTCATGAGCGAACGAAGTGCGCCGCTGTACTGCCCGTACTGCGGTGAGGAGGACCTGCGGCCGCACGAGCAGGCACACGGGGCCTGGGAGTGCCACGCCTGCGCCCGGGTGTTCACGGTCCGGTTCACCGGCCTGCTGAGCCGGGCGGTGAAGCGGTGACCCGGGCGTCGGCCGCCGGGCTGGGCCTGGTCCGGCTCGGCCCGCGGCAGCCGGCCGACCCGTCCCGGCGGGATCCCGGTGAGCTGCGGGAGCTGGCCGAACGGGCCGGCCGTGAGCTGGAGGGAGCGTCGGCCGAGTCGATCGCCGGATGGGCCGCCGACACCTTCGGTGCGCGGTTCTGCGTCACCAGTTCGATGGCGGACGCCGTGGTGGCCCACGTGGTCTCCCGGGTGGCCCCCGGTGTCGACGTGGTGTTCCTGGACACCGGGCTGCACTTCCCGGAGACCCTGCGGGTCCGCGACGAGGTGGCCCGGACCCTGCCGGTCACCGTCCGGTCCGTCCGGCCCCGGCAGACCGTCGGTCAGCAGGACGGCGAGTACGGGCCGCGGCTGTTCCACCGGGCGCCCGACGAGTGCTGCGCGCTGCGCAAGGTGGAGCCGCTGGAACGGGCCCTGGTCGACTACGACGCCTGGGCGGCCGGGCTGCGCCGGGACGAGTCGCCGACCCGGGCCAACACGCCGGTGGTCGGCTTCGACCCGCGGCGCGGCAAGGTGAAGGTCAACCCGATCGCCGCCTGGACCCAGGCCGACGTGGACGCCTACATCGCCCGCTGGAAGGTGCCGGTCAACGACCTGTTCCGGCAGGGGTACGCGTCGATCGGCTGCTGGCCGTGCACCCGGCGGACCACCGCGGGCGAGGATCCCCGGGCCGGCCGGTGGGCGATGTTCGACAAGACCGAGTGCGGCCTGCACACATGATCCCGGCCCGTCGGCCTCCCCGCTCCGGGGGCTCTCGCCGGTGACGCGGGCCACCGTGGAGCCGATCGTGCTGGTCGCCCACGGCAGTCGGGACCCGTTGGCGGCGGTGGCGACCCGGGCGCTGGTGCGCGCGGTGGAGGCGGCGAGCCCCGGCACCACCGTACGGGCCGGTTTCCTGGACCACGCCGGGCCGCGTCCGGGGCAGGTGCTGCGGGCGCTGGAGGCGGCCGGTCACCGATCGGCCACCCTCGTGCCGTTGCTGCTCACCGCCGCGTACCACGGGCGGGTGGACATTCCCGGCGCGGTGGCCACGGCACGCGACGCCGGGCTGCGGATGCCGGTCCGGGTGACCGAGGTGCTCGGACCGACCGGCGGGGCCGTACCCGGGTCGCTGCTCGGCGGGCTGCTGCGCCGACTCGCCGAGAGCGGGGTGACGGCGGCCGGCCGGTCGGTGCCGGACGGGATCGTCGTCCCCGCGAGCGCCGCGGCCGCGGGCGGACGGCGTGCCGGGGCAGGGGTCGACGGCGTGGTGCTGGCCGCCGCCGGCACCCGGGACGCGGCCGCCCGCCGTACGGTCGACACCGCCGCCGCGGCGCTCGGCGCCGTGCTCGGGGTTTCCTGCCTGGCCGGCTACGCCTCGGCGGCGGGACCGACCGTCGGGGAGGCGGTGCACCGGCTGCGCGAACGGGGGGCGGACCGGGTCGCGGTCGCCGCGTACTTCCTGGCCCCGGGCCGGTTGTACGGCGTGGCCGCCGCCGCCGCTCGGGCCGCCGGTGTGGTCGCCGTGGCCGCGCCGTTGACCGACGCCCCGGAGGTGGCCCGGCTCGTCCTCGATCGCGCCGCAGCCGGCGGGCCGGACCGAACGACGGGGTGACTCCCCGTGGTCGGCCGCGAGCGGCCCCTCGGGGATCGCCGGAAGCAATACGCTCGGTAATGGTGAAGTTTCTGATATCGACGATAACCGTCGGCGATTGAACGGAAACGCAGAATGCCCCGAGGGTGAACCTCGGGGCATTCTGCGTTGTGGTGGTGGATTGTGATCAGGCGGATTGAGCGCGCAGAACCCGCAGGCCGCCGCGGCGCTTCACGGCGCGCCGCTCCTCTTCGCTCATCCCGCCCCAGACGCCGGCGTCCTGACCGGACTCGAGCGCCCACTGCAGGCACTCGTCGGTCACGGAGCAGCGCCGGCAGACGGCCTTGGCCTGCTCGACCTGCAGGAGTGCCGGGCCGGACGTCCCAATCGGGAAGAACAGCTCCGGGTCCTCGTCGCGGCAGACAGCATCGTGGCGCCAGTCCATGGCGGCAACACTCCTCGTTCTGGATGGGGTGGCAGGTGCTCTTTTTACTATTTCCTATATGCATCAGCAATGCCTGCGCACAGATTGCATCTGTCGCATCGGCAGTGCGTTAGCGGTCTGTTCCGCCGGTGGTCCTGCCTTGGATCACTCGCTCGGCGAGCATGCCTCGGCAATGTCCCGGTAACTCAAGTCGCTTGTGAATACTTTCACGAACTCACGCAATGTCAAGGGTAACGCTCAGAAAAACTCTGGGCGGGTGAGCTAGCTCACGACCCTTTTGTCCGGTTCCCGCAGCTGTCCGGGACCCGTCGTACCACAGCCGAGAGTCAATATAGTACGATCCGGGCTTCAATGCTGGTGATTTCGACATGTTCCTCCGTTTCGCGGCGCGCCCCGGAGGTTGCGTTACCCAAGGGTCAGCAGATTACCCGCAGTGCGGCCGGTACGGATGTGAAACGCACCTTGCTGCGCTCGCCAAGATAGTCGCCATCCAGCTGGTACGCCTGCGGACGCGACGACACCAGGCTGAATTCGTCCAGGTCAGGCAACCGCAGGACCTCCCGCCCGCGCGGATCGGGGGTCCGGGACAGGATCTGCGCCACAGCCCGTGTGGTGCTCGGCACCCGCAACCGGCGCAGGGCCAGCACCGCCAGCCCCCGGTCGAACGACGCGTCCGGGTTGGGATTGACCGCCCGGTCGCCGAGGTAGGTCCACGGGGCGGTGTTCTGGATGATCACCGTGGCCAACTGCTCCTCGCCCGCCTCGGCGGGCCGCTCCAGCGAGATCGACGGATGCCGCCGTTCGGCGCCGAACACGTACTGCCCGAGGGCCGACCGCAGGTACAGCGCCGGGGTGGAGACCCGGCCCCGCCGGCGGGCCACCTCGACCCGGTGCACCACGGCCGCGTCCAGGCCGAAGCCGGCGCAGAAGGTGAAGTACCGGTCGTCGGCCAGGCCGAGACCGATGGTCCGGGACCGCCCGGTCCGCAGCCCCTCCAGGATCACGCTGGTCCCCTCGGTCCAGTCCCGGGGCAGACCGAGCGCGCGGGCGAAGACGTTCGTCGAACCGCCCGGCACGGTCGCCAACGCGGGCAGGTCGTCGGCCCGGGCCCGCCCGCCGCCGTCCGGGCCGCCGCCGGTCATCAACCCGTTGACCACCTCGTTGACCGTGCCGTCGCCGCCCAGGGTGACCACCACGTCCACCCCGTCCCGGACCGCCTCCCGGGCCAGCAGCACGCCGTGCCCGCGCCGCCGGGTGTATCGCACCTCGAGGTCGACCTCGCTGCGTAACGCCCGGACCAGTACGTCCCGGCTGCGCTCACTGGTGGTGGTGGCCTTCGGATTGACCACCAGAACGGCCCGCATGGGCGGCACTGTACCCGGATCCGCCACGGGTATCGTTTCGCCCGTGACGATCGACTCCGACAACCTGCCCGGGCCGCTCCGATGGGCGGTGTGGCTGCTGCGGGGCGAGGCGGTCGGCGTGGGCCTGCTCGCGGTCTTCCTGGTCTGGTCCGACCTGACCGGGACCGCGTCCGACCTGGTGTCCGCGCTCTTCGTGACCGGCTTCGCGGTCGCCGGGGCGGCCGTGCTGTGGGTGCTCGCCACCGCGCTGGCCCACCGCCGGGCGGGTGCCCGGGCCCCCGCCATAGTGCTGCAACTGATGCTGCTGCCGGTCGGCTACTACATGATCCAGGGCGGTCTCGGCTGGCTCGGCACGCCGTTGATCGTGCTCGGCGTCGTGGTGTGCGGTCTGCTGGTCAGCCCGTCCTCCACCCGCGCGCTCGGCGTCGGCTGAAACCGAGCCCCGAGCCCTCCGAGCCCCGAGGCCGTGGCGCGCCGGGTCAGGCCGTGGCGCGGCGGGTCAGCAGCCCGATCGAGGCCCGGCCGTTCGCGGTGCCGGCGGAGGCCGACGTGGTCAGCGCGGTCAGCACCTTCCAGGCGAACGAGGACTCGGAGGGCAGCTGCGCCCCGGCGGACGTCGGCACGCTCACCTCGACGGTCAACGCGTCCTCGGTGACCGCGAACCGACAGTCGAGTTCGGCACCGTTGCGCGACACGGCCAGCAACATCGCGCAGGCCTCGTCCACCGCGATCCGCAGGTCCTCGATCTCGTCGAGCGCGAAGTGCAACCGGGCGGCCAGCCCGGCGGTGGCGGTCCGCAGCACGCTCAGGTAACCCCCGTCGGCGGGCACCGTGAGCAGCACGACGTCGTCGTCCACCGCCGGCTGTGTGGTCAGTCGAGTCACTGCGCCCCCCTCACGACCGGGACTCTACCGGGTGCCGGCCGGTGCGATCGGGTCGGACGCGGCGGCCGGGTCGGACGCGGCGGCCGGGTCGGACGCGGCGGCCGGGTCGGACGCGGCGGCCGGGTCGGACGCGGCGGCCGGTGTCGGGACCGGCCGCGGTGCGGCCGGACCGTGGCCCGCGGCGAGGTCCCGCAGGGCGGCCCCGGAGAGCCGGAACGGGACGTACTCCGTCATCGGCTCGGCACCGATCGCGCGGTAGAAGGCGCCGGCCGGGTTCCAGTCGAGCATCCACCATTCGAGGCGCTGGTAACCCCGCTCGACACAGATCGCGGCCAGCGCGGCGAGCAGCCGCCGGCCGGCGCCGGTGCCCCGGGCAGTCGGGTGGACGTACAGGTCCTCCAGGTAGATGCCGTGCACGCCGGCCCAGGTGGAGAAGTTGAGGAACCACAACGCGAATCCGACGGGCCGGTCGGCCTCGTCCACCGCGACGTGGCCGAACAGGGCCGGCCGGGGATCGGTCCCGGACCCGTCGGTCCCTTCCCGGCCGTCCGCGACCGGGAACAGGGCGGAACGCAGTTGATCCTCGGTGAGGTGGCAGTGCTCGGCCGCCCGTTCGTACTCGGCCAGCTCGTGCACCATCGCCACGATGGCCGGTACGTCGTCGGGCCGGGCCGGCCGGATCACGACCGGAGGGACGGACCCGACGCGCGGGCCGGCGTCGACCGGCCCGCGCGGTGGGAGCTGACTCATGCCTGCTTGGTCTCCCAGAAGATCTTGGCGATCTCGTCGATCTTCTGCAGCAGCTCGTCGGCCTTGGCCGCGTCCGTGGATCCCTTGGCGCCGCTGGCCCCGGCCAGCTTGGTGGCCTCGTTGAACAGGGTGTGCAGGTTCGGGTACTTCTCGAAGTGCGCCGGCTTGAAGTAGTCGGTCCACAGCACCCACAGGTGGTGCTTGACCAGCTCGGCGCGCTGCTCCTTGATGATCAGAGCCCGGGTACGGAACTCCGGATCGGTGTTGGCCTGGTATTTCTCGTCGATAGCCTTGATCGACTCGGCCTCGATCCGGGCCTGGGCCGGGTCATAGACACCGCACGGCAGATCGCAGTGCGCGCTGACGACGAAACGTGGCTTGAGGATGCGGGAAAGTCGCATCAGGCCCTCCTGGGAAGATTGCGATGATCTGAGGCCGACACTACTCCTGACGAAGGTCCCCACCGGCGTGGAGGTGAAACCTGATGCGGATGGGACGCTCCGGCCGTCGTTCGCCGGCGCCGCTGTTCCCCGTACTGGTGGCCGGGCCGTCGATGGCACCGACGCTGCGGCACGGTGACGCCCTGCTGGTGCGGCGCGGCGATCGGCGGATCCGACCGGGCGACGTGGTGGTCGCGGTCTTCCGCAGCCGACCGGACCTGCCGGTGGTCAAGCGGGCGGTACGGGCGGTGGACGGCGGGTGGTGGCTGCATGGTGACAACGAGTTCGTCACCGACGACTCCCGGGCGTACGGCGTCGCCGACGTCCTCGGCCGCGTGGTGCTGCGCTACTGGCCACGGCCGGGACGGATAAGTTACCGACGGGTATGACCCTGCTCACACGAAGTCGGGGTTCTCGACAGTAAGCTCTGCAGGACATGACCGGGTGATCCCCGGAACGCACCGCCCGTCACCGCCGATCAGGCGTCCCTTCCGGCCGGTTCACCGCGCTCGACTCGTTTCTGGAGTCCTCATGTCCTCGCCTGCCCCGGATCCCGCCGATCCCGTCTTCCAGCTGCACCGCGGCGGTAAGCTCGCCGTTGCCTCCACCGTCCCGCTGGCCAGCCGCGAGGACCTCTCCCTCGCCTACACCCCGGGCGTCGCCCGGGTCTGCGAGGCGATCGCCGCCGACCCGTCGCTGGTGGACGACTACACCTGGGTGTCGCACACCGTCGCCGTGGTCACCGACGGCTCGGCCGTCCTCGGGCTGGGCAACATCGGCCCGCGCGCCGCGCTGCCGGTGATGGAGGGTAAGGCGGTGTTGTTCAAGCAGTTCGGCGGGGTGGACGCGGTACCGGTCTGCCTGGACACCCAGGACACCGAGGAGATCATCGCGGCGGTGACCGCGCTGGCGCCGTCGTTCGGCGGGATCAACCTGGAGGACATCAGCGCGCCGCGCTGTTTCGAGATCGAACGCCGGTTGGACGAGGCGCTGGCCATCCCGGTCTTCCACGACGACCAGCACGGTACGGCGATCGTGGTGCTCGCCGCGCTGCGCAACGCCGCCACGCTGCTCGACCGCAAGCTCGGCGACCTGCGGGTGGTGGTCAGCGGCGCCGGGGCTGCCGGGGTGGCGGTCACCAAGATGCTGGTGGCCGGTGGGGTGAACCCCGGTCAGGTGGTGGTCTGCGACTCGCGGGGGATCCTGCACGCGGACCGGACCGGCCTGACCCCGACCAAGATCGAGCTGGCCGCGTTGACCAACGCCGACGGCCGGCGGGGCGGGATCGTCGAGGCGCTGCGCGGGGCCGACGTCCTGATCGGCGTCTCCGGCGGGCAGATCCCGGAGGAGGGGGTCGCCGACATGGCACCCAGCGGGGTGGTGTTCGCCCTGGCCAACCCCACTCCCGAGGTGCACCCCGAGGTGGCGGCCCGGCACGTGGCGGTGGTGGCGACCGGTCGCAGCGACTACCCGAACCAGATCAACAACGTACTGGCCTTCCCGGGCGTGTTCCGGGGCGCGCTGGACGCCCGGGCCAGCCGGATCACCGACGCGATGAAGCTGGCGGCGGCCGACGCCATCGCCGGCGTGGTCGCCGACACCCTCGAACCGGACGCCATCGTGCCGTCGCCGCTGGATCCACGGGTGGCGCCGGCGGTGGCCGAGGCGGTGGCCGAGGCCGCGCGCCGGGACGGCGTCGCGCGCGCCTGAGTCCCGCCCACCCGGGCCCTGGCCGCGGGCCGGTCCGATGTCCACGGCCCGACCGTCGTGCCGGGCCCGGGCGGTTGCCGGAGGTGTCGGAGCCGCGGAGGCGCTGCTAGCGTGCGGATCATGCGTGCCGCCTATGCCTCCCGGTTCGACGCCGACAACCCGCTCACCGCTCTTGAGGTCGGTGAGCGACCGGAGCCCGAGCATCCCGGGCCGGACTGGGTGACCGTGCGGGTCCGGGCCAGCTCCCTCAACCACCACGACCTGTGGTCGCTGCGTGGCGTCGGGCTGGCCCCGGACCGGCTGCCGATGATCCTCGGCTGCGACGCCGCCGGGGTGGACCCGGACGGCAACGAGGTGGTGCTCTACCCGATCGTGGCCGACCCGGGCGATCCGCGCGGCGTCTCCATCCTGTCCGAGAATCACCCCGGCACGCTCGCCGAGCGGGTGGCGGTGCCGGCGGCCAACCTGGTGCCCAAGCCGGCCGGGCTGTCGTTCGCCGACGTGGCCTGCCTGCCGACGGCCTGGCTGACCGCCTACCGGATGCTGACCACCAAGGGACGGGTCGACGAGGCGGACGCGGTGCTGGTCCAGGGCGCCGGCGGCGGGGTGGCGACCGCGGCGGTGGTGCTGGCCGTGGCGCTCGGCAAGCGGGTGTACGCGACCAGCCGGGACGCCGCCAAGCGGGACCGGGTCGCCGAACTCGGTGCGACCGCGGTGGAACCCGGCGCCCGGCTGCCGGAGCGGGTGGGCGTGGTGGTGGAGACGGTCGGCGCGGCGACCTTCGAGCACTCGCTGAAATCGGCCGCACCGGGCGCCCGGGTCGTGGTCTCCGGAGCCACCGCCGGGTACGAGCCGAAGCTCAACCTGCGTCGGGTCTTCGCGATGCAGCTGGAGATCCTCGGCACCTCGATGGGCACCCCGGCCGAGTTGGCCGAGCTGCTGGCGCTCTGCGCCGACCGGGGGATCCGGCCCGTGGTGGACCGGGTCTACCCGTTCTCCCGGGTCGAGGAGGCGTTCGCCCGGCTGAACTCCGGTGCGGTCTTCGGCAAGGTGGTGCTGGACCACGACGCCTGACAACGGGCGGATGGACGTGAGGAACGCCGCGCCGGGACTCACGTTGTCGTGAGTCCCGGCGTGAACACACCGGGTTGCGCCTTTTGAAAATCAGGACACTTGGCCCGGGAAAATGTGCTCGGACCGCCGGAAACAGGAGACCCAAACGCCGTCCTAAGCCCATGCACATACTGTCTTGAGGAAGACCAAAGGTTGCCGGTGAACGCCGTTGTTCACGCCCCGGAACCGATCTGCTCACCTGGGTACAGTCATGCCGTTCCGCTGCTTGTGGCGAACGATATGCGGTACGAAAGGAATCAGATCTTGAGGTTCTCCGCAGGGCACAGGGCAATTTGTCGGGCCGATGGGTTCGACGGGATCGGACGATGGTTCCACCGTCGCCCGCTCCGCGTGGTCGCGGTGGCCGCCACGGCGCTCGGCCTGGCCGTGGCGGCCGTGGGGGTCGCCGCGGCGAGCAGCCACGACGGCTCGCTGGTGATCACGAAGGACGGCGCCGTCGTGGACGGTCGCCGGGTGGACGGGCAACTGCAGGTCAAGGCGAACAACGTGACGATCAGGAATGCGCTCGTACGCTCCGACGGGGCCGCCGCGATCCGGATCTTCGACGGTTTCGTCGGCACCCGGATCGAACGGTCCGAGATTCGTTGTCTGGCCCGCGAAACTGATGGCGTCGTCCCTGGGAACTACGCGGCGGAACGCGTTGAAGTGTTCGGTTGCCGGCGTGGCTTCGCGTATTCCGCCGACGCACCCGCGATAATTACCGGTTCCCGGTGGAACGGCACGCCGGTGGCCGCCGGGACCGAGCCGTCGACGGATCCGGCACCCCGTGCGGCGGCCGACCCGGCGGTGGAGACCGGCCTCGGGTCGGCACCCCGGCCCGGCGCGGCCGGTGCGGCGGACGCGTCCCGTGCCGCGGGCGCGGCCGGTGCGGCGGCCGTCATCCCGACGGCGTTCCCCGGCGCGGCCAACACCGGTGTGCCGGCCGGCACACCGTTGAAGGCAGCGGGCTCGATCGTCGTGGCCAAGGCCGGTCAGGTGATCACCGGGCTCGACATCAAGGGCTGCGTCACCGTGACGGCGGCCAACGTGATCATTCGGAAGTCCCGGATCACCTGCGGCCAGAACTACTCGATCCTGAGCCGGCCGACGGCGACCAACCTGCTGGTCGAGGACGTCGAGATCGACGGCATGGGCAAGAACGGCGCCGCGGTCTGCTGCGCGAACTACACGCTGCGCCGGGTGGACATCACCAACGTTCTGGACGGTCCACGGCTCGGCAACAACACCGTGGTGGAGGGTTCCTGGATCCACCACCTCACCCGGGTCGCCGGCTCGCACAACGACGCCTTGCAGACCACCGGCGGAAGCAACATCGTGGTCCGGGGCAACTCGCTGGAGGCGTACAACCCGGTCACCCGGGACCCGAACAACGCCTGCATCATGATCGGTTCGACCACGGCTCCCCAGGTGGCGAACCTGCTCTACGAGCAGAACTACTGCAACGGCGGGAACTACTCGATGGGGATCCGGGTCGACCTGCGCGCCGTCAACATCACGTTCCAGAACAACGCCTACGGGCACGACTACCGGTACGGCGTCATCGCCGCCCGGAGCCAGACCCAGGCCGGCATCCAGTGGGTCAAGGCGACCAACGTGTGGGTGGACAGCCGCGCCCCGGTGGTCCGCTGACCCGGTAACCGTCCGGAGGGTGTCTTCCCGCCTTGCTGGCCGCTGGGGAAGACACCCTCCGGGCCCCGCCGCCGGCGTCCCGCCACCGCTCCCGGATCGGTCGGAGGTGCCGACCCGCCGGAGGCGGCCGGTCGGTCGGGGCGCGCGGCACAATCGAGCGTATGTGTGTGCGTCGTACCGGAGTCCTGCTGGCCGTCCTGCTGACCGTCGTGGGCCTGGTCGGCTGTTCCGGGTCCGGCGACCAGAGGCGGCCCGGGCCGGCGGCCGCGCCGAGCACCGGGCCGACCGCCACGCCCGGCCCGTTGGTGCCGCCCGGCGTGGCGCCGGCCCGCGCGTTCGCCGTCGGGGTACGGGACATCACGGTCGAACGGTCCGACCGGAAGCTGCCGGTGACGATCTGGTACCCGGCGACCGGCACCGCCGGCGGCACCCCGACCCGGGGCCGGTCGGCGGCGGACGGCCGGTTCCCGGTGGTGATCTTCAGCCACGGCCTCTCCGCGCGACCGGCCGACTACCAGCTCCTGCTCACCCGATGGGCCGCCGCCGGGTTCGTGGTCGCCGCGCCCACCTACCCGCACACCAGCCGGGGCGTGCAGCTCAACGTGCTGGACGTGCTCAACCAACCGGCGGACGCGTCGTACGTATTGACCCGGGTGCTCGCCCTCGACGGCCGGGCCGGTGACCCGCTGCGCGGGCGGCTCGCCACCGACCGGGTCGCCGCCGCCGGACACTCGGCCGGCGGGGTGACCACGATCGGGCTGTTCACCGCGAGCCGCGACCCGCGGCTGGACGCGGGCGTGGTGCTGGCCGGCAGCGCCCTCGGCGTGGGCACCGCCTTCGCCGGCGCGGCGGCCCCCCAGTTGTACGTGCACGGCGAGCGGGACGACGTGGTGTCGTACGCCGAGGGCAAGGCCGCGTACGACATGGTGCCGTGGCCCAAGGCGATGCTCAGCCTGCCCGAGGGCGACCACGGCCGATCGCTGCTGCGCAAGGGTGACCCGGCCTTCCCGGTCGTCGGTGACACCACGGTGGAGTTCCTCCGCTGGTCGCTCTACGGCGACCCGGCCGCCAAGCGCCGGCTCGCCCGGGAGGCCACCGCCGGCAACGTCGCCGTCCTCGACGACCACCTCTGAGCCTGCCGCCGATTCTGCTGTTTCGGACGAGGGTGGGCGGTTAGAGGCGGGAGTCGAATTCGGTGGTGCCGGGGGAGGACGCGTCGGTGGGGAGGCGGCGGCGGGCGGTGAGGTCGCCGTAGAGGGCCCAGCGCAGGAAGTCGGTCATGGTGCGGACGATCTGGTCGAACGCCCGGCGGCCGGGGGCCAGGTAACCGCCGTGGTCGCCGCGGGTCACCGTCAGGAACGCCTTGGGCCAGGGGACCTGGTTGAACGCCGCCCGCCCCCGGCTGATCGGTACGGTCCCGTCGGCGTTGCCGTGCACGAACAGCATCTTCGCGGTGGGGCCGCCGAACGACGAGCCGGTCATCCCGGCGCCGGCGATGACGATGCCGGCCCGCAGCTGCGCGGCGTGGCCGGCGCTGAACAGGCCGGCGGTGGTGTAGCCACCGGCCGAGTGCCCGGCCGCGGCGAGCCGGGTCGGGTCGAGATGCCCCGCGAAGGGGTCGCTGGGTACGTCGTTCAGCCGCAGCACCTGCTGGACGACCTGCCACGCGTCGGCCGGCTGGTTGCGGATGTCGGCGCGGCTGAACTGGCCGGCCCGCCGGTTGGTGTGCGGGTAGGCGGGGGCCGCTACCACGAAGCCGGCGGCGGCCCAGCGACTGGTCAGCTGCCCGTGCATCTCGGGCAGGCTGTGCAACCCGTGGCTGAACAGGACCAGCGGGAACCGTCCGGCCGCGATCGGGGCATTCTGGACGGTACGCCCGTTCGACGCAGCGCGGTTGACCGGATACCAGACCGTGGTGGGCAGTGGCCGTCCGGGCCCACGGGCCAGGCGCAGCGTGCGGACGCCGACGGCATACGTGCCCTCCTGGGCGGTGGAGACCCGGGTGACCGGTGTGGACGCCACCACCGGCTGTCCGCAGCCGCTCAGTACGGCCGCCACCAGCAGACCCAACAATCCCCGCATCGACCGACCAGCCCGCACACCATCGACGGTAGGCGGGCCGGGTCGTCCTGCCGCCAGCTTTCCGGTTGTCGTCGATCGGCCACGTGGCCGGTTTACCGAGCAGGTCCACCCGACCACGCCCGGTATCCGACCAGGTATCCCGGGCATCCACGGGCGGCGCGGCCGACCCCTCGTTGGCTATGGTCGTGCCCATGTCTGACGAATACGCCGACCCGAGCGGCAACACCGAGGCGTTCCGCGCCTTCGCGCACACCCCGGAGACCGCCCCGCGGCAACCCTCGAAACTGCCCCTGTTGATCGGTGTCGCCGTGGCGGCGGTGCTGGTCGTCGCCGTGCTGGCCTGGTTCGTCCTGTCCTGACCGGTACGCCCGGGCACGAACCGGGCCGGACCGTCCCCACCAGCCGGCGCCGGTACGCCGCAGCCGGTGGGCGGTCAGTCCTCGTCCTCGTCGTCGAGCCGGGCCAGCCAGGTGGCGAACCGCTCGACCGGCGTCTCGAAGTCGGGGTTGAGGTCGACGAAGTCCCGCAGCCGGGCACCGAGCCATTCCAGGGTGACCGACTCGTCCCCGCGTCGGTCGACGAGTTCCTCGATGCCACGATCGGTGAAGTACATGCCGTTCTCCTCGCTACGGTACGGCTCCGTCCGGTGACGAGGTCACCGGACGGAGCCGCGATCCCGTTCGATCCACCACCCGGTCAGGGCCGGGGCAGGGCCGCCTCGATCAACGCGGACTGCTCGGCCTCGTGCATCTTGGCCGAGCCCACCGCCGGCGCGGCGGCCGACGGACGCGAGATCCGCCGCAGCCGTACGCCCTCCAGGTGCTCCAGCAGGTTGAGCGCGATGAACGACCAGGCGCCCTGGTTGGCCGGCTCCTCCTGCACCCAGGCGAAGTCCTCCGCGTCGGGGAACTCGGCCAGCGCCGCGCGGACCTCGTCCACCGGCAGCGGGTAGAGCTGCTCCACCCGGACGATGGCGGTGTCGGTGATGCCCCGCTCGGCCCGGGCCTGGACCAGGTCGTAGTAGATCTTGCCCGTGCAGAGCAGGACCCGCTTCACCGACTCGGGCTTGAGGCCCGACGTGTCCCGCAGCACCGGCTGGAAGGTGCCGCCGGTGAAGTCCTCCACGTCGGAGACGCAGAGCTTGTGGCGCAGCAGCGACTTCGGGGTGAAGACCACCAGCGGCTTGCGCTTGGGTGAGAGCGCCTGCCGCCGCAGCAGGTGGAAGTAGTTGGCCGGGGTGGTCGGGATGGCCACCCGCATGTTGTCCTCGGCACACATCTGCAGGAACCGCTCCGGCCGCCCGGAGGTGTGGTCCGGCCCCTGCCCCTCGTGGCCGTGCGGCAGCAGCAGGGTGACCGCGGACTTCTGGCCCCACTTCACCTCGCCGGACGAGACGAACTCGTCCAGCACCGACTGCGCCCCGTTGACGAAGTCGCCGAACTGGGCCTCCCAGCACACCAGCGCGTCGGGGTTCTCCACCGAGTAGCCGTACTCGAAGCCCATCGCCGCGTACTCGGACAGCAGCGAGTCGTGCACGAAGAACCGGCCGTGGTCACCGGCCAGGGTCGACAGTGGCACGTGCTCCTCGCCGGTACGCGCGTCCACCACCACCGCGTGCCGCTGGACGAAGGTGCCGCGGCGGGAGTCCTGACCGGCGAGCCGGACGGTGACCCCGTCGCGCAGCAGCGAACCGAAGGCGATGATCTCGCCGAACGCCCAGTCGATGTTGCCCTCGACGGACATCTTGGCCCGCTTGTCCAGCAGTTGCTGGAGCCGCTTGTGCGGGGTGAAGCCGTCCGGCAGCGACACGTGCGCGTCGCCGACCGCACGGACCACGGCGGCGTCCACCGCGGTCTCGACCTCGGGCTCCGGCTCCGGCTCGTGGCGCGGCCGGCTGGGCCGCTTGCCGGCCGACCCGTTGGCGTCCCGGGTGGCCTTGAAGACCCGTTCCAGCTGCGCCTGGAAGTCCCGCAGCAACTCCTCGGCGTCCTCGACGGTGATGTCGCCGCGACCGATCAGTTCCTCGGTGTAGAGCTTCCGGACCGAGCGCTTCGCGTCGATGATCTGGTACATCCGCGGGTTGGACATCGACGGGTCGTCGCCCTCGTTGTGTCCCCGCCGGCGGTAGCAGACCATGTCGATGACGACGTCCTTGTTGAACGCCTGCCGGTACTCGAAGGCCAGCCGGGCGACCCGGACCACCGCCTCCGGGTCGTCGCCGTTGACGTGGAAGATCGGCGCCTGGATCATGCGCGCCACGTCGGTGCTGTAGAGGCTGGACCGGCTGTACTCCGGGGCGGTGGTGAAGCCGACCTGGTTGTTGACCACCACGTGCACGGTCCCGCCGGTGCGGTAGCCGCGCAGCTGGGAGAGGTTGAGCGTCTCGGCCACCACGCCCTGACCGGCGAACGCCGCGTCGCCGTGCACCGCCACCGGCAGCACGGTGTAGCCCTCCAGCTTCAGGTCGATCCGGTCCTGCTTGGCCCGGACGATGCCCTCCATCACCGGGTCGACCGCCTCCAGGTGGGACGGGTTGGCGGTGACCGACACCTTGATCGCGTGCTCGCCGTCCGGGGTGGTGAACTTGCCGGCCTGACCGAGGTGGTACTTCACGTCGCCCGAGCCCTGGGTCGAGCGCGGGTCGAGGTGCCCCTCGAACTCCGAGAAGATCTTCTCGTACGGCTTGCCGACGATGTTGGCCAGCACGTTCAGCCGACCCCGGTGCGCCATCCCGATGACGACCTCGTCGAGCTGGGCCTCGGCGGACGCCTCCAGCACCTCGCCGAGCAGCGGGATCAGCGACTCGCCGCCCTCCAGCGAGAACCGCTTCTGGCCGACGTACTTGGTCTGCAGGAAGGTCTCGAACGCCTCGGCGGCGTTGAGCCGGTTCAGCACGTGCTTCTGCGCGCCCGTCTCCGGCTTCTCGTACTTGCGCTCTATCCGCTCCTGGATCCAGCGGCGTTCCTCCGGATCCTGGATGTGCATGTACTCGATGCCGATCCGCCGGCAGTACGAGTCACGCAGCACGCCGAGCACCGACCGCAGCTTCATCCGGGGCTTGCCGGCGAACCCGGCCACCGCGAAGGTCCGGTCCAGGTCCCACAGGGTCAGGCCGTGCTCCAGCACGTCCAGGTCCGGATGCTTACGGATCTTGAACTCGAGCGGGTCGGTGTCGGCCATCAGGTGCCCGCGCACCCGGTACGCGTGGATCAGCTCGTGCACCCGGGCGGTCTTGTTGATCTGGCCCTCGGAGGTGACCGCCACGTCGCGGACCCAGCGGACCGGCTCGTACGGGATCCGCAGCGAGGTGAAGATCTGGTCGTAGAAGCCGTGCTCGCCGAGCAGCAGCTCGTGCATGACCTTCAGATATTCGCCGGACTGGGCGCCCTGGATGATCCGGTGGTCGTAGGTGCTGGTCAGCGTGATGATCTTGCTGACCGCGAGGTCGGCGAGGGTCTCCTCGGACATCCCGGCGTACGGGGCCGGGTACTCCATCGCGCCGACGCCGATGATGGTGCCCTGGCCGACCATCAACCGCGGCTGCGAGTGCACGGTGCCGATGCCGCCCGGATTGGTCAGCGAGATCGTCGCGCCGGTGTGGTCCTCCATGGTCAGCTCGTTGCGCCGGGCCCGGCGGACGATGTCCTCGTACGCCTGCCAGAACTGGCGGAAGTCCATCTGCTCGCACGCCTTGATCGACGGCACCACCAGGTTGCGCGAGCCGTCCGACTTGACCAGGTCGATCGCGATGCCGAGGTTGACGTGCTCGGGCCGGCGGATCACCGGCTTGCCGTCCGCCTCGCCGAACGAGTTGTTCATCTCCGGGTGCGCGGCCAACGCCCTGACCATGGCGTACCCGATGAGGTGGGTGAAGCTCACCTTGCCGCCGCGGCCGCGGGCCAGGTGGTTGTTGATCACGATCCGGTTGTCGACCAGCAGCTTGGCCGGCACCGCCCGGACGCTGGTCGCGGTCGGTACGGCCAGCGACGCGTCCATGTTCTGCACGATCTTGGCGGCCACCCCGCGCAGCGGTACGGTCTGCGCGCCGGTCGCGGCGGGCGTACCCGGGGTGGTGGCCTTGCGGTCGGCGGCCGCGGCCTTCGGTGCAGCCTTCGGCGCGGCGGGGGCCTTCGGGGCCGGCTGGGCCTTGGCCGGCGCGGCGGCGGACTTACCGGCCGCCGGCTCGGTGCCGGTCTTCGGAGCCGCCTTCGGCGCGCCGCCGTCGGCGCCCTTGGCCGGGGCCGTTGCCGGGGCCGGTTTCTGCTCGTTGACCGGACGGTAGTCCGCGAAGAAGTCGTGCCAGGCCGAGTCGACGCTGCTGGGGTCGGCGAGGTAGCGCTGGTACATCTCCTCGACGATCCACTCGTTCGGGCCGAAACCCGCCAGTGGGTTTTCCTGGGAAGTCTGCTGGGTCGACACGGCCAGTAATCGCCTCTTTCACGCGGTTCGTCATCTCACGCGGGCTGTCGCCACGGGTGGAGCTGGTCAGAAGACGCGTACCAGGCTACGCCGTGCCGATACCGGCGGCGTTTCCGCATCCGTCCCGTGTCGCGTCTCACAGCCTACGGCCGCGGTGGCCGGTCGGAGGGCGGTCGGACCGCCCCCCGACCGACCGTGGCTCAGGAGATGTCCCGGGTCCGCACGATCATCGTGCCGACGAACCCGGTCACCACGGCGTACGCGATCAGCACGACCGCGCCCACCCACTGCGGTGGGTTACCGGGCAGTTCGGTGCCGCTGATCATGAGCTGGGAGGCGATCGATGGCACGATGACCTGTGCCTTGGAGATCCAGTCCCACTTCAGCCACTGCTGCAACAGGCTGAAGATGATCCCGGCCGCCGCCGTCCCGACCAGGTAGAGCACCACGGCGGTGACGGTGGCGCCGATCTGGCTGCGGATCAGCACCCCGAAGCCGACCCCGAGGGTCCCCCACAGGACGTAGGCCAGCAGGTTGAGCAGGATCGGTCGGATCACTCCCCACTGGCCGAAGTGGTTGTCCACGTTCTCGGCGCCCAGGAAGATGATCGTGGCCGGGATGGTGAGCAGCGTGGTGATCAGCCAGGCGCCCGCGCCCATCAGCGCGGCGGCGACCAGCTTCCCGAGGATCACCGCGGTCCGGTGCGGGGTGGTCAGGAAGGTGGTGGTCGCGGTCTGGTGGTGGAACTCGTTGGTGACCACGATGATGCCGATCAGGGTCACGAAGAGCAGCCCGAAGAACTGGCCCGAGGTGTAGAGGTTGGCCGCCTGGTACAGCGTGTCGGCCGCGGCCCGGATCTGCTCGGCCTGCTCCGGGCTGGCGTTCGGCGGGACGTCGGTGGCCTGCTTGAAGATGAAGTGCGCGCTGACCGCGTTGACCAGGAAGGACAACGCGAGCAGCACGAAGGCGCCCAGGCCGAACAACCACCAGGTGTTGGTGGTACGGATCTTGAGCAACTCGGCTCGGACCAGCCTCATCGGATCTCCGCCTTTCCGGCCGTCAGCTCCAGGAAGACACCTTCCAGGTCGGGGCGCTCGGTGGTCAGCTCGTGCAGTTCGACCCGGGCGGCCAGCGCGGCCTTGCCGATGGCCGGCGCGTCCGCCCCGGCGACCAACAGGGCGCCCTCCGCGCCGGGGGTCACCGTCGCGTTGATCGCGGTCAGCGCGGTGGTCAGCTCCTCGACCTGCGGGGTGCGCACCCGGACCTGGGCGCCGTGCTGCATCGACCCGAGCACCTCGGTCACCGTGCCCTGCCGGACCAGCTTCCCGGCCGCGATGATCACCACGTCGTCGGCGAGCAGCTGCATCTCGGAGAGCAGGTGGCTGGAGACCAGCACGGTCCGCCCCTCGGCGGCCAGGTTCTTGAGGAAACCGCGCATCCAGCGGATGCCCTCGGGGTCGAGTCCGTTGGCCGGCTCGTCGAGGATCAGCACCCGCGGGTCGCCGAGCATCGCGGCCGCGATGCCGAGCCGCTGCTTCATGCCGAGCGAGTAGCCCTTGAACTTGCGCTTGGCGGCCGGGGCCAGCCCGACCAGCTCCAGCGCCTCGTCCGCCCGCCGCCTGGGCAGCCCGGCTGCGGCGCAGATCACCCGCAGGTGGTTGATGCCGGTCCGGCCCTTGTGCGCGCTGGACGCCTCCAGGATCGCGCCGACCTGCCGCAGCGGGTCGGACAGGTCGGCGTAGCGCCGGCCACCGATGGTGGCGGTCCCGCCGGACGGGGTCACCAGGTTGAGCAGCATCCGCAGCGTGGTCGTCTTACCCGCGCCGTTCGGACCCAGGAAGCCGGTCACCCGGCCCGGCTCGACGGTGAACGACAGATTGTCGACCGCTCTCAGGTTCTTGTACTGCTTTGTCAGGCCGGCGACGACGATCCTGCCGTCCCCGGCCGTGGGGCTGCGCCCGTCGGACATCTCGCTCCTTCAGTGGACGGCGCCACCGGACGGTCGCGCCGTTGCACAGCGTGACGGTTCCGGGGTGCCGCGGTCAATCCGGCTGGATGCGGAACCCGGTCTCATCCCCGGGCCGGACCCGCTCATCCCCGAGCAGGACGGCGCCGGTGGGCGAGGGCGCCCGTACGGGACGTGACGTGGATGGTCAGACCGCGATCCAGGTGGCCCGGGCGTGGCCGAGTCGGCTGCCGTCCGCGCCGTACAGGGTGGAGTGGGCGAGCGCCTTGCGGCCGTCGGTGCCCAGCAGGCGCCCGGTCACCACGCACTCGTCGCCGGGCGCCGGCACGGCCTCGACCACCGCCGCGATCCGGCCCAGCACGTACGGCCGGCCCGCGCCGAGGACCGCCCAGCCGCCGGGGCAGTCCAGGGCCGCCCAGACCGTCTCGCGCGTCACGTCGGCCGGGGCGCGGAACGGCGCGGCGGTCCGACCGTCCGGCAGCCGGCCCGGGAAGATCCGTAACCCGTCGGGGTGCTCCGGGCCGCAGACGTAGCAGGTCGGGAAGGGGTGGTCGACGAAACCGGGGTAGTCGGCCGACGCCTCGACCGCCGTCGCCCGGGGCACCGTGGGCACCGTCGCGTCGAACGGCTCGACCCGGCGTACCTCGGCCACCAGTTCGCCGTCGGGGTCGCGTACCTCGGTGGTGTCGGCACCGGCGACGACGGTGAGCGGCGTGGCCAGCGGCGGCGGCCGGCGCAGGGTGACCTCGGCCGGCCCGGTGCCGGCGGGCGGCGCGGCGGCGAAGATCCCGGCCGCGTACCCGCCGTTGCCGGAGTTCGGCGGTCCGTTGAAACGCGCTTCCACGATCATGGGCACACCCTATGGGAGGTGCCCCGGCAGGCCCGGCGCACCGGCGTTCATCCGATCGACACCCGGTCCACCGGCGGCCGACACCCCACCGGCAGCGGGCCGCTCTACACAGAATCCATGGCAGTTCTCCTCACCGCTCCCGCACCCACCGGCACCAGCGGTTACACCCTGCTGATCGCCGACGACGACGCACAGGTCGCCGCCGCGCAGCGGCTGCGCCACCAGGTCTTCGCCGAGGAACTCGGCGCCACCCTGCACACCCTCCGGTCGGGCCTGGACATCGACCCCTTCGACGAGCACTGCGACCACCTGCTGGTCCGCGACGACAGCACCGGACAGGTGGTCGGCACCTACCGGATGCTGCCGCCGGACCGGGTCGGCCGGGCCGGCGGCCGGTACGCCGAGGCCGAGTTCGACCTGACCGCCCTGCGCCCGCTCACCGACCAACTGGTGGAGATCGGCCGGTCCTGCGTGCACCCCGAGCACCGGTCCGGCGCCGTGATCAACCTGATGTGGGCCGGCATCGCCCGCTACCTGCACCTGCGTGGTCTGCGGTGGCTCGGCGGCTGCGCCTCAGTCCCGCTGGACGACGGCGGGACGACCGCCGCCGGCGTGTGGGACCGGTTCGCCACCCGGCACCTGTCACCGCCGGCGCTGCGGGTCCGCCCCGGCCGACCCTGGCTCGCCGAGCCGGCCGGCGCGGCGGCGGTGTCGGCCCGGCTCGCGGCCGGCGCGGACGCCCCACGGGTCGGCGTACCGGCCCTGCTCAAGGGTTACCTGCGGCTCGGCGCCTGGGTCTGCGGCGAACCGGCGTACGACCCCGACTTCGACGTCGCCGACTTCTACGTCCTGCTCTCAATGGACCGGATGCACCCCCGCTACCGCCGGCACTTCCTGGGGGAGGAGTCGTGAGCCCGGCCGGCGTGGCGGCGTACCCCGATCGGGCGCTCTGGCAGCCGCGGTCCGCCTGCGGACCGGGTTGCCTGCCCGCGACCGGCGCCGATCCGACCGTCTCCGGGCCGCGCCAGGCGGCCCGGCTGATCGCGCTGCTCGGCGTCATGCTGCTCGGCGCCGCGCTGCTGCCGGTGCTGCCGGTGCTGACCTCCGCCGGCCGGCACCGGGCCGGTCGGGTCTGGGCCCGCGGCGTCCTGCGCGCCGTCGGCGTCCGGTTGACCGTCAGGGGGCGCCCGCCCACCCGACGGGCGCTGCTGGTGGCCAACCACGTCTCCTGGCTGGACATCGTCGCGGTGCTGGCCATCTCGCCGAGCCGGCTGCTGGCCAAGCGCGAGGTCCGCGACTGGCCGCTGGTCGGCCCGCTGGCCGCGGCCGCCGGCACGATCTTCGTGGACCGGTCCCGGCCCCGGGCGCTGCCCGGCACGGTGGCCCGGGTGACCGCGCGGCTGCGCGCCGGTGGCGTGGTCGCGGTCTTCCCGGAGGGTACGACCTGGTGCGGCGGCCCCGGAGGACCCGGGTACGGCGACATGGTCGGCCGGTTCCGGCCGGCGTTGTTCCAGGCGGCGCTGGACGCCGGGGTGCCGGTCGTGCCGTTGACCCTGCGTTACCGGTCGGCCGTCGGGGCGCGGGACACCACGGCGGCGGCCTTCCTCGGCGACGACAACCTGTGGCGGTCGCTGCGCCGGGTGCTGGCGGTCCGGGGACTGACCGTCTCGGCGCGGCTGGCCGACGCGCTGCACCCGGACGCCGGTGCCGACCGGCGGGCCCTGGCCCGGCTCGCCGAGCGGGCCGTCCACGGCGGCGCCGTGCCCGCGAACCTTTCCCGGCGCGGCCGGTCCGAGGTGCCGGTCCCGGTCCCGGTCCCGGTTCGGGTTCGGGTCCCGGTCCCGGTCCCGGTTCGGGTCCCGGTTCGGGTCCCGGTTCGGGTCCCGGTCACGGTCCCGCTTGGCGGGCGTCCCGCCGCGCGGGACCCGCTCGACCTGGCCGCCTGAGCCGACGTCTGCCCCACCAGGTGGCCCGGACACCTCGATTTCGGTGCCACATCAAGAACTGGTAACCACATCGCCTTCGATGTGGGCGCCGAATTCGACACCTCCGCCGGCCGTACCACCCGCCGCGACGAAGGTCGTGGTGCAGACGCGATGTATCGCGTTATAGTCAACGTGATACATCGCGGGTGGCCCGGGGAGGACGGCATGGCCAGTTGGACGGTCGGCGAGCCGCGGCGGCTCACCCTGTCCGAGTCGGTGGACCGGCTCGACGTGCACCTGGTGGTGGGGCGACTCAACGTGATGGCCACCGACGGGCCCGCCCGGGTCGAGGTGACCCGGATCGGCCGGTCGCCGGTCGCCGTGGAACACCGGGACGGCCGGCTCGTCGTCCGGCAGGACGGGATCCCGAGGCGGCCCGGCCCGCTCTGGTGGCTGCGGAGCCGGACGCTCCGGGCGGACGTCTCGATCGCCGTACCGGCCGGGGTCGTGGCCGACCTGCGGCTGATCGACGGCCCGGTGATCGTGTCCGGCCTGCGGGCCGAGACCACCGTCGACGTCACCTCCGGGCAGGTGACCCTGCTCGGGCTCGACGGCACCACGAACGCGAAGCTGGTCAGCGGGCCGGTCGAGGCGCTCGGGGTGGCCGGCGACCTGTCGATGGAGACGGTCTCCGGTGAGCTGGTGCTGGCCGACGGCACCGCCGGCCGGGTGCGGGCCAGCACGGTCTCCGGCGCCATCACCTGCGACCTGGACAGCGCCTGGCACAGCGAGGTCCGACTCGGCACGACGTCCGGCAGCGTCACCGTACGGGTCCCGGAGGACAGCGACCTGACCGTGCACCTGCACACCGGCAGCGGGCGGATCACCAGCGCCTTCCCCCAGGTGCGGCCCGGGACCCGGCTCTGGTCCGCGACCGGCCACGGCGTGCTCGGCGCCGGGCAGGGCAAGCTGTGGGTCGACTCCGCGTCTGGCAGCATCGCCCTGTTGGCCCGTCCGGTCGACCGGGACGGCTTCGGTCCGGCCCCAAAGACCGGGCGGGACGGGCCCGGCGGTGAGGAGGTCGATCCGTGACGGCGGTGTTCAGCCACGGCCGGCTGCGGCTCTATCTGCTCAAGCTCCTCGACGACGGCCCGAAGCACGGCTACGAGCTGATCCGGCTGCTGGAACACCGCTTCCACGGCACCTACGCGCCGAGCGCCGGCACCGTCTATCCACGGCTGCAACGGATGGAAACCGAGGGACTGGTCGCGCACACCCGGGTGGGCGGACGCAAGGTCTACGAGATCACCGCGGCCGGGCGGGACGAACTGCACCGGCGGGCGGCCGAACTGGCCGAGTTGGAGATCGACATCAGCGCCTCGGTGGCGGACCTGGCCAGCCTGGCCGGCCAGATCCGGTCCGGGGTCCGCGACTCGGTCCGCGACCTGCGGCGGGAGCTGCGCGAGGCGGCGCGGGAGACCCGCCGCAACGGGTGGGGGATGTCGACCGAGGCGGCGTCGCCCGGCCCGGCCGCCCCGGTCGACCTGAGCACCGAGTTCGAGGACCGGCTGGCCGCGTTCGTCACCGAGGTCCGGGCCAGGGCGAGCCACAGCCACGCGTCCGAGCGGCAGTTGCGGGCCGCCATCCGGGTGCTGGACGGCGCCCTGGACGCGCTGCGCCGGCTGTTGCGCTGACCCGCCGTCGTCCGACGCCGCCCGGTTTGGCGGCTCTCAGAAAACTTTCAGGCAGTCACCAGCCATGACGCAGGGGTCGGACGCATGATGGTCGGCATGGCCGCGACCCAGTCCGAAGCACGTCTGCTCGTCGTCGAGGACGACCCGAACATCCTTGAACTGCTCTCCGCCAGCCTCCGGTTCGCCGGCTTCGACGTGGCGACCGCCACCAGCGGCAGCGCGGCGGTGCGGGCGGCCAAGGATCGTCGGCCCGACCTCGTCGTGCTCGACGTCATGCTGCCGGACCTGGACGGCTTCGAGGTGATTCGGCTGATGCGCGAGAGCGGCACGCGTACGCCCGTCGTGTTCCTGACCGCGCGGGACGCCACCGACGACAAGATCCGTGGCCTCACCCTGGGCGGCGACGACTACGTCACCAAGCCGTTCAGCCTGGAGGAGTTGACCGCCCGGATCCGGGCCGTGCTGCGGCGTACGGCCACCGGGGAGCAGGCGCCGGCCCGGCTCACCTTCGCCGACCTGGAACTGGACGAGGAGACCCACGAGGTGCACCGGGCCGGGCGCCGGGTCCAGTTGTCGCCGACCGAGTTCAAGCTGCTGCGCTACCTGATGCTGAACGCCAACCGGGTGCTGTCCAAGGCGCAGATCCTCGACCACGTGTGGAACTACGACTTCCGCGGCGACGACAACATCGTCGAGTCGTACATCTCGTACCTGCGGCGGAAGGTCGACAACACCCAACCGCGCCTGATCCACACCCTGCGCGGCGTCGGCTACGTCCTGCGCAAGCCGGCGGCATGATCACCGACCGCCTGCGGCCCCGCGGGCTGGTCGACCACCTGCGGCTGAAGGGCAAGATCCGCGGTACGCCGCTGCGGGTCAAGCTGGTCGCCGCCGTGCTGGCCCTGGTGGCCTCGGCGCTCGTGGTGATCAGTGTGATGACGGCCTACTTCCTGCACAGCTACCTGATCGGCCAGGTCGACGGCGAGCTGCGCGACACCGCGAGCCAGGTGCGCGACGCGGTGGAGCGGCTGGAGTCGCCGGCGAGGACGAGTACCGAGTACACGCCGCCCACCGACTACGTCATGGCGGTCACCGACCGCAGGACCGGCCTGGCCGACGCGCCGGCCTACCAGACGAACCGGTTCCATCCCGATGACCTGCCGGCCCTGCCGTCGGACGCGGCCGGGTTCGCCAATCTGCAGGGCGAGCCGTTCACCGTCTCGGCCAAGGACGGCCGGGTGCGGTGGCGGATGCTCTACACCCCACTGCCGAACGGGCAGATGCTCGCCGTCGGCCAGCACCTCACCGACATCGACCTGGCGGTGCGGCGGTTGATCTGGATCGACGTACTGGTCGGTGGGGCCGTGTTGATCCTGCTGGCGTCGCTCGGCGCGGCCGTGGTGCGGACCAGCCTGCGGCCGTTGTCGGACATCGAGCGGACCGCCGCGGCGATCGCCGGCGGTGATCTGACCCGGCGGGTGCCGGACCCGGAGCCGGGGGAGTTGGAGCCGCGGTCGGAGCTGGGCCGGTTGTCCCGGGCGCTCAACGCGATGCTCGCCCAGATCGAGGCGGCGTTCACCGCGCGCGCCGCGTCGGAGACGGCGGCCCGGTCGGCGGAGAGTGCGTCCCGGGACGCCGCGGTGGCCGCGCAGGCGTCCGAGGCCAGGGCCCGGCGGTCCGAGGAGCGGATGCGGCAGTTCATCGCGGACGCCTCGCACGAGCTGCGGACGCCGCTGACCACGATCCGCGGCTTCGCCGAGCTGTACCGGCAGGGCGCCGCCAGCTCGCCCGAGGACGTGGCCAGGCTGGTCCGGCGGATCGAGGACGAGGCCGCCCGGATGGGGCTGCTGGTCGAGGATCTGCTGCTGCTGGCCCGGCTGGACCGGGAGCGCCCGCTGCTGCTGGCCCCGGTCGAGCTGCGGGTGCTCGCCGCGGAGGCGGTGCAGGCCGCCGAGGCGGTGGCACCGGACCGGCGGATCGCCCTGGAGGTCGAGCCCGGTGCCGGTGGCCTGGTGGTGTTCGGCGACGACGCCCGGCTGCGGCAGGTGCTGGGCAACCTGGTGACCAACGCGATCAGCCACACCCCGCCGGACGCCGCGGTGACCGTACGGCTGCGCAGTGAGCCCGGTCACCTGGCCGTGGTCGAGGTGGCCGACACCGGCCCGGGACTCTCGCCGGAACAGGCCGAACGGGTCTTCGAGCGGTTCTACCGGGCGGACGCGGCCCGCAGCCGGCGGGCCGGCGTCGCCAACGGCACCGGCCTGGGCCTGGCCATCGTCGCCGCGCTGGTGGCGGCGCACCACGGCACGGTCCAGGTGACCGAGACGCCGGGTGGGGGGGCCACCTTCCGGGTACGGCTTCCGCTCGTCCCGGAGACCGAGGCCGAGGAACCGGTGGACACTCACAGTTAATGTCCAGCCGCATCTCAGGACGAACCAAGTGGGATGGAGAAAGGTAGATGGCATGAGCGAGTACGAGACCGACCCGCAGCGGTCGCCGGCCCCCGCCGACGCCGAGCCGTCGCACCCCACCGCCGAGCTGCCCTCCGTTGACCGCGGGCAGTCCGGCTCAGCCAGCACATCCGTCCCGGGCGACGCCCACCCCGAGCCGATCGCCCCCGAGCCGGTCGCCGCAGCGCCCGGGAGCGGCGGCCCGTCCGCCGATGGTGCCCCGATCGGCGCGGCCCACCCGGCCGCGCCGGACGCCGCCGCGCCGGTGACCGGCGGACCGGCCCAGCCGGGTACGCCGTATCCGGCCAGTCCCTGGCAGCAGCCGGGTCACCCGGAGGCCCGCCCGGCCTTAGCCGGCCAGCCGGGCTACCCGGGACAGTCGAGCTACCCGGGACAGCCGGGCCACGTCGGCCAGCCGGGCCAGTTCGGGCAGCCGGGTCAGCCCGGACCGCAGGGACCGGGCGGGCACCCGTACCAGCCGCACCCCGGCGTTCCGGTCTGGGCCCAGCAGCCCGGTCCGGCCGCCCGCCCGGGTCGGGCCGCGAAGATCGTGGTGGCCGCCGTCGCCGGACTGGCCCTGATGGCCGGCTCGGGCGTCGCCGGCGGGATCATCGCGCTGGCCCTGGACGGCAACTCGTCGCCGACGATCAGCCGGACCTACTCGGCCGCGCCGATCATCAACGGCGCCGACCTGCCCAAGATCGCCAGTTCGGTGCAGAACAGCGTCGTCTCGATCACCACCGGCAGTGGTGAGGGATCGGGCGTCATCCTCAGCGCCGACGGCTACGTCCTGACCAACAACCACGTGGTGGCGACCGCGTCCGGAGGCACCGTCAAGGTGGTCTTCGCGGACGGCAAGTCGGCCACCGCCCGGATCGTCGGTACCGACCCGAAGACCGACCTGGCGGTCGTCCAGGCCGACGGGGTTTCCGGTCTGAACGCGGCGAAGCTCGGCGACAGCGACGCCATGCAGGTGGGCGACACCGTGCTGGCCCTGGGCAGCCCGCTGGGCCTGCAGGGCTCGGTGACCTCCGGGATCATCAGCGCCCGGGACCGGACCATCCAGACCGGCAACGAGAACGACCAGCAGCAGAACCCGTTCCAGCCGAAGCAGCAACAGCAGGCGGTCAGCTCGATCTCCGGCCTGTTGCAGACCGACGCGCCGATCAACCCCGGTAACTCGGGCGGCGCGCTGGTCAACACCCGGGGCGAGGTGATCGGCATCAACACCGCCATCGCCACCTCCGGCCAGAGCACCGGCAACATCGGCGTCGGGTTCGCCATCCCCAGCAACAAGGCCAAGATCGTCGCCGACGCGCTGCGGGCCGGCAAGAAGGTCAGCCACGCCTCGCTCGGGGTCAGCGTCGGCACCGGCGAGAACGGCGGGGCCCTGGTCAGCGCCGTGATCCCGGGCAGCCCGGCGGAGAAGGCCGGCCTCCAGCAGGGTGACGTGATCACCAAGGTCGACGACAAGATCGTGAAGGACTCGAACGATCTCGTCGGCGTCATCCAGGCCGGTAAGGTCGGCGACCGGGTCCAGGTGACGTACACCCGAAACGGAACCGAAAAGACGGCAACCGTGACGCTCGCCGAGACGTCCTAGTAGTAGGCACATCCAGGTACCCGCGCCGAAAACTCCGCTACCAGCGGAAACCCAGCTTCCTCCCCACAGGCGGCGGGTGATGCGACCAAGGGGGTTGGTCGCATCACCCGCCGCTATTTCGTTCTCCGGCCCGGCCCGGCGGGCGAGTCGCACCACGGCCGGACGCGTTTCACCACGGCCGGGCGAGGGAGTCTCACCCCGCCGGGCCGGACCATCGGGGCCGGACGCGACGTCACGGACCCGCGGGGGAGGAGCCGAGGATGACCACCACGACGGTGACCCGCAGCGACGAGGAGATCCAGCGTGACGTGCTGGCGGAGTTGGACTGGGACGCCCGGGTGCAGCCCAACGAGGTGGGCGTGGCGGTCCAGGACGGCGTCGTCACGCTGACCGGCTGGGTGGACAGCTACGCCAAGAAATGGGCCGCCGAGCGCACCGCGCACCGGATCCGCGGGGTCCGCGCGGTGGCCGACGACATCGAGGTACGACTGCCCGGCGCCGACGAGCGCACCGATCCGGACATCGGCCTCGCCGCCACCCGGGCTCTCGAATGGGACGCGTTCGTGCCGGTCGAGACGCTCGACGTGACGGTCTCCAACGGCTGGGTGATGCTGCGCGGCGAGGTGGACTGGGGCTACCAGCGCCGGGCCGCCGAGCGGGCTGTCCGCCGGTTGTTCGGCGTCCGCGGGGTGACCAACCTGATCACCGTACGACCCGCCAACCGGCGCGGCCCGGACGAGGTCCGCAAGGACATCCGCAACGCCCTGGTACGCAGCATCGAGGCGGAAACCACCCGGATCGAGATCGACGTCGACGGGGACACCGTGGTGCTGACCGGCACGGTCCGGTCCTGGCTGGAGCGTCAGGAGGCGGAGCGGGTCGCCTGGTCGACGCCGGGGGTGGGCGCGGTGACCGACCGGCTCACCATCGAACCCCCGGGCTGACCGGCCCGCCGGGCGTCGTTTGCCGTTGCCGGGCCCGGGAAAGCCAGCGCGTCCGGCGCGTACCTGTGCGAATCGGCGTCTGGGAGGAGGGCAGCCACGTGCACGACGTCCCGTCCGACCGACCCGACCGGTCGCGATTCCTCCGGATCGCGATGGTCGTGCCGCCCTGGTACGAACTGCCGCCCCCCGGCTACGGCGGGGTCGAACAGGTGTGCGCCGCCCTGGTCGACGGTCTGGTCGCCCGGGGCAACCAGGTGACCCTGTTCGGTGCCGGCACCGACCACGGCACCGCCGCCCGGTTCGTCAGCACCACCCCCGAGCCGCAGCAGGACCGGATGGGCGCCGTCTACCCGGAACTCGCCCACCTGATCCGGGTCGAGCGGGTGCTCGCCGACGAGCCGTTCGACGTCGTGCACGACCACACCACCGCCGGTCCGCTGCTCGCGGCGCGCCGGCCGGTGCCCACCGTGGCGACCGTGCACGGCAAGCCGGTCGGGGAGTTCGCCGACATCCTCACCGGGGTGGATCCGGCGGTGGGACTGGTGGCCATCTCACACGCCCAGCGGGAGGTGAGACCCGACCTGCCCTGGTCGGGGGTCGTCCACAACGGACTGGACATCCGGACCATGCCGCGCAAGTCGAAGCCGGCCGCCGGCCCGGTGCTGTGGCTGGCCCGGTTCGTCGCCGCGAAGGGGCCGGACCTGGCGGTGCACGCCTGCCGAGCCGCCGGCCTGCCGCTGGTGCTGGCCGGCAAGTGCGCCGACGACGAGGAGCGGCAGTACTTCGACGAGGTGATCCGGCCGATGCTCGGCCCGGACGTCACGGCGATCCTCAACCCGGACCGGGCGGCCTGCCTCGACCTGCTGCTCGCGGCCCGGTGTCTGGTCATGCCGATCCGCTGGGAAGAGCCGTTCGGGATGGTGATGATCGAGGCGATGGCCACCGGGACGCCGGTGGTCGCCCTCAACCGGGGCGCCGTGCCCGAACTGCTCAACCACGGTGAGACCGGTTTCATCTGCGCCGAGCCGAGCGAGATGGCGGCGGCGTTGCGGGACACCCCGGCGATCGATCCCGCCGCCTGCGTGGACCATGTCCGGGCGGAGTTCTCCGCGGAGGTGATGGCCCACCGGTACGAGGAGGTCTACCGTCGGCGAGCCAGCGTCGGCCGGCCGGAGGGCGTTCCGGCGTACGCATCCTCCGGCTGACGGAGATTCCGCGAAAACAGGTGGTGGCGCTATCCGCCGTCCGGACGGAGGATTGCGTACAGGGGTGTTCCTGATGGTGCACATCGCGACCGACAGGTTACGGAAGGTTTTCGATCAGGTTGTCGCGGTCGACGACCTGACCCTGGAGGTTGCCCCGGGAGAGTTCCTGGCCCTGCTCGGGCCGAGCGGGTGCGGCAAGTCGACCATCCTGCGGCTGGTCGCCGGGTTGATCCCGCCGACCAGCGGCCGGGTGCTGCTCGACGGCCAGGCGGTCGACGACCAGGTTCGCCGGCAGCACCGGATGGCGATGGTGTTCCAGGACTTCGCCCTCTACCCGCATCTGACGGTCGGGCAGAACATCGGCTTTCCGTTGCGGGCCGGGACCGGACCGGTGAGCGGGACCGCGGCCCGGGTGGTCGAGGTGGCCAAGGAACTCGGCATCGCCGACCTGCTGGACCGCCGGCCGGACAGCCTCTCCGGCGGTGAGCAGCAGCGGGTCGCCACGGCGCGGGCGATCGTCCGCCAACCGGAGGCGTTCCTGCTGGACGAGCCGCTGTCCAACCTGGACGCCGGGTTGCGGGCCCGGTTGCGTACCGAGGTGGCGGCGCTCGCCCGGCGACTCGGCGTGACCACGCTCTACGTCACGCACGACCAGATCGAGGCGATGACCATGGCCGACCGGGTGGCGGTCCTGCGCCGCGGCCGGCTCCAGCAGGTCGGTCGACCCGCCGAGGTGTACGCGGACCCGGCCACCGCCTTCGTCGCCGCGCTGATCGGCGCGCCCCGGATCGGGCTCGCCCAGGCCGCCATCTACGCCGACACCGAGAAGCTGGTCCTCGACCTGGGTTCGCAACTGCTGCGGCTGCCCCGGGCCGACCCCCGGCTGCGTTCGCTGGCCGACCGGCACACCCAGCGGATCACCGTCGCGCTGCGCGCCGAGGCGCTCACCCCGGTGCCCGGTGACACCGCCGGGCCGGTGCTGCACGGGCACATCCGGGACGTGCAGAACCTCGGCCACGAGGCGCTGGTGCACCTGGACATCGGCGCGCTGCCCGCGCTCTTCGACGAGGATATCCCGCGACGGGTGCCGGACACCGCCGCACCGCCGGTCACGAAGCCGGCCACCCGCCGCCGGTTCGGCCTGCTGCGCCCCGCCCGGTCCCGGCCCGCGCCGACGGCCCGTACCGAGTACGGCTTCTACCCGGTGTACGACCCGGAACTGCCGGACGACTCGCCCCCGGCCGGCGACCTGGTGGTCCGGGTGCCGGCGCCGGACCGGCCCCGGCCCGGGCAGCCGATGACCGTCGCGGTGGACCCCGACCAGCTGCTGCTCTTCGACGGCCAGGGCGACCGGATCCGGTTCGGCTGACCCCCACCCGACCGGGCCTCGCGCGGCCGGGGGCCCACCCGGCCGGGCCTCGCGCGGCTGGAGGCCCACCCGGCCGGGCCCGCGCGGCCGGCCGCCCCTGCGGCCCGCCGCCCGTCCGGCCCGCCCCCTACTGGGCCGTGGCGAGTTCGGCGGCCGCCGCGTCCAGCCTGGTCGCGTACTCGTTCCCGATCCCGCCCTCACCGGTGCGGGTCGCGATCTTCTCCCGGAGAGTGGCCGTCCGGGCGCCCAGATCGACCGGTTCGCCCCGGGTCAGGTCGGTGCGCAGGTTGTGGATGACGTTGCGCAGGTCGAGGCCGACGTCGTCGCGGATCACCCCGGTCGACACCCCCTCGTCGACCAGCCGGTCGAGCCGGTTGAGCGCGGCCTGCACGGTCTGTCCGGTCGGCTCCGCCTGTCCGGTCGGCGCCGCGGGGCTGGTCGGACCGGACTGGGCCGGCTCGACCGGTCCGGGCACCGGCGCGCCGGGTGCGGTCGTCGACGGGGCGACGGCCGGCGGAACGGCGGTCGGCCCGTTCGCGGCCGGCGGTACGGTCCGGAAGTCGGACCGGCCCAGCATGGTCCCGATCAGTACCGCGGCCACCATGGACAGCGCGGCCACCGCCGCGGCGGTGAGGACGAGCGGCAACGACGGCCGGTACGCCGGGCGGCCGGCGGGTCGCTCGGCCGGCGGGCGGGGCACCGTCTCGATCGGGGGCCGGGCCGGTCGGCCGGTCGACAGCTGCCCGCCCAACACGTCGGCCACCTGCTGGGCGGTCGGCCGGTCGATCGGGTCGGGAGCCAGGCACCGCTGGCAGATCTCGGCCACCGCCGGCGGCAGGTCGGGCACGTCCCACGGCGCCGGTATCGGACCCTCGCGCGACACCCGGGCCAGCTCCTCCCAGGTCTCGGCCGGGAACGGCGTCCGGCCGGTCAGCGTCTCGAAGAGCAGCACCCCCAGCGAGTACGTGTCGGTGGCCGCCTGCGCCGGGGTGCCGTCGAGCCGCTCCGGCGCGACGTACGCCGGGGTGCCGAAGGTCTGCCCGTCGGAGTCCTCGTCCGGCGCGCCGGTCCGGGTGGCGATGCCGAAGTCCAGCACCTTGGCGCCGGCCGAGGTGAGCATGACGTTGGCCGGGGTGACGTCCCGGTGCACGATGCCGATCCGGTGCGCGGCGGCGACCGCGCCGGCCACCTGGGCGCAGACCTGCACCGCCTCCGGCCAGGGCAGCGGCCCGGCGGTCAACCGGGCCTCCAGCTCCTCACCGCGCAGCAGTTCCATCACCACGTACGCGGTGATGGTGCCGTCCGGCGCGACCGTCTCGCCGTAGTCGTGCACGGACGTGACGTGCGGGTGGACGAGTTGGGCGGCGGCGCGGGCCTCCTCGCGGACCAGGTCCCGGAACCGGGCGTCGGCGGCCAGCGAGGCGGCGAGCACCTTCACCGCGACCACCCGGTCGAGCACCTCGTCCCGGGCCCGCCAGATCACCGACATGCCACCGGCACCGACCTGGTCGATCAGTCGATAACGGCGGTCGAGCAAACCACCGGCCTGGAGTGTCGCCATCGTCACCGTTACCTGCCTCGGAGCTGGAAAACCGTATCAGCGTGCGGGCCACATCTGATCGGTGTCAATGAAGATGTGGCAGAGGCGGTTACCCGCTCCGACCGTGGTCATTCGCGCCGTTCGATGGTTGTCCGGCCGTGACCACGTCCGGCGGTCGCGCGACCGCCCTCCGGGCCGACGGACACGCCCGACTTCTCCGCATACCCCTGGGTGATCGGAAGGCTTCCCTGCGTACTCGATCGGTCGATGTCCGGCGTCGGGACGGTCGTACCCGGTCGATCCGGCCGGCCCGTGCCAGGATGAACGGCATGGTCGACGGCCCGGTTGCGTTCGTGCTCGGCGGCGGCGGCGTCCTCGGCGCGGTCGAGGTCGGCATGCTGCGGGCGTTGTTCCGGGCCGGCATCACCCCGGACCTCGTGCTCGGTACGTCGATCGGCGCGGTCAACGGCGCGCTGGTGGCGGCCGACCCGACCGAGGCGGTGACCAGGCGCCTGGTCCGGTTGTGGGCGTCGCCGGAGGCCAGCGAGGTCTACGGCGACTCGATGGCCCGGCAGCTGCGCCGGTTCGCCACCCGGACACATCTGCACTCGCCGCGACCGCTGCGCCGGCTGCTGGAGACCGAACTCGGCGCGCAGACCACCTTCGCCGAGCTGCGGGTGCCCTTCCGGTGCTGCGCCGCCAACATCGAACGGGCCGCCGAGTACTGGTTCGCCGACGGGCCGGTGGTCGACGCGGTGCTCGCCTCGGCGTCCGTACCGGGTCTGCTGCCGCCGATGCGGATCGACGGCCAGCACTACATCGACGGCGGCATCGTCAACTCGATCCCGATCGGGGAGGCGGTACGGCTCGGCGCCCGACGGGTCTTCGTCCTCCAGGTCGGCCGGATCGAACGGCAACTCAGCCCGCCGCGCCGGCCCTGGGAGATCGCCTCGGTGGCGTTCGAGATCGCCCGCCGGCACCGGTTCTTCCGGGAGCTGGCCGACCTGCCCGACGACGTGGAGGTGCATGTGCTGCCGACCGGCGGACTCGACCCGCGGGACGACTCGCCGTGGGCGTACCGGGACCTGGCGGCGGTCGGGCGGCGGATCAGCCGGGCCTACACCGCGTCGCGCAGCTACCTGGCCAGCAACCTGACGGACCTGTGATGCCGCTGCCACCGCGCTGGTTCCGCCGGGTGGTCATCGCCCCGGCGGTGGTGCTGCTCGCCGTCCTGCTGCTCTGCACGCTGCCGGTCTGGTTGGTGCTGTCGGTGGTGCTCTCGCCGTTCGCGCCCGGCCGGTTGCGTCCGCTGCGGGTGTGCTGGTTGGCGATCATCTACGTGGTCTGGGACGCCGCCGCGCTGGTGGCCCTGTTCGTGTTGTGGCTGGTCTCCGGGTTCGGTTGGCGCAAGCGCTCACCGGTGTTCCAACGCGCCCACTACGTGCTGGCCGGCTGGTTCCTGCGGGCGCTGTTCTGGCAGTCGCGGTGGACGTTGCGGTTGCACATCGAGGTGGTCGGCACGGACCCCGACGTGGCGCTGCCCGGCCGGCCCGAACTGGTGGTCAGCCGGCACGCCGGGCCGGGTGACTCGTTCATCCTGATCCACGCGCTGGTGAACTGGTTCCACCGGGAGCCACGCATCGTGCTCAAGGCGGCGCTGCAGTGGGACCCGGCCGTCGACGTGCTGCTCAACCGGCTGCCCAACCGCTTCATCGCGCCGGGCTCCACCGCCGCCGGCTCGCTCGCCGAACAGGTCGGCCACCTGGCCTTCGGGTTGGACGACGACGACGTCTTCGTGATCTTTCCGGAGGGCGGGAACTTCACCCCGACGCGTCGGGTTCGGGCCATCGAACGGCTGCGCTCGCGGGGCCTGTTCCGGATGGCCGCCCGGGCCGAGCGGATGCGGCACGTGGTCGCACCGACGCCGGGCGGCATGCTGGCGGCGCTCGACTCCGCCCCCGACGCCGGGGTGATCTTCGTCGCGCACACCGGCCTGGACCGGATGCTCACCGTCGCCGACGTCTGGCGTGAACTGCCGATGGACAAGCGGATCGTGATGCGGTTCTGGTCCGTACCGCCGGAGGAGGTGCCGGCCGGCCAGGAGCAGCGGATCGAGTGGCTCTACGACTGGTGGGCCCGGATCGACAACTGGGTGGAGGCCAACCGCCCGGACCCGATGTCGGCGTGACGGACCACCGCCCGGGCCACCACCGAGCTCCGGGCCGGCGTCCGGGGGCGAGGCCCGGGCCGGCGCCCGCCGGTGGCCCCAGGTTCGGCTGAGTATCCGCACTCTGTGGTCGGGGCGGGCCGATCGGCACGATGCGGGGGTGACCGAATCCGTTTCGCGCTATCCCTGCCCGTCCTGCCGGGCCGGTGCCGACCTGACGTCCGGCTGCCCGGGCTGCGGCCGTCCGGCGGATCCGCTGGCGGCCGAGGTGGTCCGGCTCAACGGGGAACTCGACCGGTTGGCCGGTCAGGTGAACCAGGCCCGGCAGACGTACCTCGGGCTGTACGAGCGGTGGCGGGCGACCCGGTACCAGCGGGACGCGGTCGCCGCCCAGGTCCGGGCCGTCGCCCGGCCCGCGCCACCGGTCCCGGCGGCCTCGGTTCCGCGACTTCCGGCGCCGGCGGCCCCGGCGCTTCCGGTTTCGCCGGTACCGGCACCTGCTGCTGGCTTCGCCCCGCTGGCTCCCGCCCCGGCCGGTGTCTCCGCCCCGGGCGGCCGACCTGCCGGTGATCCGCCTGCCGGTGATCCGCCCGGTCGACCGGAGACCTCGGTCCGGACCGTGCAGAACCTGCTGTTCGTCCTCGGTGGCCTGCTGCTCGGCACCGCGGCCGTGGTCTTCACGGCGGTGGCCTGGGCCACCGTCGAGGTGGTCGGCCGGGCCACCATCCTGAGCGCGATCACCGCGCTGATGCTGGCCGTCCCGCCGGTGCTGGTGCGGCGCGGCCTGCGCGCCACCGCGGAGACCTTCGCCGCGGTGGCCCTGCTGCTGGTGGTGCTGGACGGGTACGCGGCGTGGACGGTGGACCTGCTCGGCGTCGCCGGCTGGCCGACCAGCCGGTACGCCGGGACGGTCGTCGTGGGAGCCGCCGTCCTGGCCGTTGGCTTCGGTCGGCTGACCGGACTGCGGGCGCCCTGGTACGCCGGGCTGCTGCTGGCCCAGGTCGGGCCGCCGACGCTGGCGTACGAGACGGGGCCGGACGTGGGCGGCTGGGCGCTGGTGGCGACGGGCGTGGCGGCGCTCGATCTGGCGGTGCTGCGCCGGGTGCCGACCGCGCGTACCGCCGATCTGGCCCGGCGGGTGGTCGGTTGGCTGGCGTACGGCATCGCGTTGCTGGTCGCCACGGGGTGCGGCCTGGTGGCGCTGGCCGTACTCCCGCCGGCCGGACGCCCGGTGCTGGCCGGCGGTCCGCTGCTCGCGGTGGTGCTGCTGCTCGCGCTCGGCGCGGCGGTGGCCGGCCATCGGATCTTCGTCGCCGCGGCCGGCGCGGCGGCGCCGGTGGTGCTCGCGCTGGCCGTCCTGCGGCCGGTGCTGGCGTACCGGCCGCAGCTGTGGCTGCTCGCCGCCGCGGTCACGGTGGCCGCGCTGACCACGGCGACGACCCTGGCGGACCGGTGGCCCCCGGCGGCCGGGCTGGCCGCGGCGCGGTTCGGGGTCCGGATCGGTGCGCTGGTGAACGCGGGCTGGTTGGGGCTGCTGACCGTCCCGTTGGTGCTGCTGGTCGCGGCCACCACCATGGCCCGGTCGGTGCCGGTCTGGCGGGCCGACGTGACCCGCCCGGTCGACGTGTCCGACTGGCAGCTTCCGGTGGCGGTGGTCCTGGCGGCGGTGGCGTGGGGGCTGCTGCTGCCGCGGGCCGCCCGGGGGCAGACGGCGGTGGCCGGCGGCGTGCTCGGGGTGCTCGCGCTGCCGGCCGCCGTCGCGCTGCCCTGGTGGCTGATCCCGGCCCTGGACCTCGCGGTCGCGGTCGGCCTGCTGCTGGCGGCCGTCCGGCAGCCACCCACCGCCGTCCCGGGCGGGCCGGTGCGGGCGGTGGCGTGGGCCGTGGTCGGTGCGCTGCTGACCGGGCACGCGGTGCTGGTCGGGCTCGCCCGGCCGGTCAGCGCCGCGGTGGTCCTGGCGGTGGTGCTGGTGGCCGGCGCGGGCGTCGCCGTCCGGTCGCGGGCGGCGACGGTGCCGGTGGCGCGGAGCATCGGGGGCGCGTCACTCACCGTCGGCCTGCTCGCCTGGCCGCCCCTGGTGGCGGTCGGGTCGCTCGCCGCCGGCGTCCCGGCGCACTGGCGGTCCCGGGCGGTCCTGGCCGCCGTCGTGCTGCTGGCCGCCGGACAGGTCGCGGTGCGCCGCCGGTGGCCGGCCACCCGGCGGTACGTCGAGGTGGCGCTCGCCGTGGCCGCGGTGTCGGCCGGCTGGTGGCCCGTGCTGTCCCGGACGGGCGAACCGCTCGGCCTCTACGCCGCGCTGGCCCTGCTCGCCCTCGCCGCAGCCGTGCTGCCGGCGGACGCGGTGTCGCATCGGGGCACCCCGCTGCCGGACCGACCCGGCCGACCGGGCGTGGTGCCGATCGGGGCCGGGTGGCTGTTGCTGACCGGGGTCGTCGTCGCCGTGCTGCCGGCCGTGGCGGCGGTGCTGGTCGCGCCGTACGCCTGGCTCGGTGCGGTCTGGTCCGGCGCGCCGCGTGGGGTGGGCCTGACGCCGGGCGGTTGGCCGCTGCCCGGTACGGCCGGCATCGCGCTGCTGGTGCTGGCCGCCGCCCTCGTGATGGTGCTCCGGACCGGTCGGTCGGGCCGCGCGGCGGTCGGACCCTTCGTCGGGGCGGTCGGCGCGGTGGCCGGGCTGGTGCTGCTCGCCGAGGCGGGCGCCCGCTGGCCGACCGTTCCGGCGGTGGCGTTGACCGGTGGACTCGGTGTGCTGCTGGCCGCCGCCCTGTCCCGGCCGTCCGACGCTCCGCCGGGCGCCGCGACGCCCGGTCCGGCCGGTGCCGCCGCCGACGCTCTGGTCGGAACGGTGGCGGGCGGGGGCGGGGTGGCGGTCGGCGGGCACCCGCCGGAGCGGTCCGGCGCGCGGGTCGGGCGGCGGGTCGGGCTGCCGCTCGGGTTGGTGCTGGCCGGGGCCGGCTTCGCCGGTGCGCTGCCGACCAGGGCGAGCACCCTGACGGCGCTGGCGTTGGTCCTCGCCGCCGCCGCGGCGGTCGGGGTGTCCGGTCGTGCGCCGGGCGACCGGCTGGCCGGCTGGCTGACCGCGGTGCTCGCCGGTGGGACGTTCGCGGTGGCCGCCACCCGCGCCGCCGAACTGCCGCCGCACCGGTCCGGCTTCGCCGTGCTGGTCGTCGCGGTCGCGGCGCTCGCGGTCGGCTGGGCGCTGCGGCTGCGCCGGCCGGCCGAGGCCACCGTCCTCGACGCGGCCGGTCAGGCCGCCGCCGTGGTGGCCCTGCTGCTGACCCTCGGCGATCCGCGGTACGCCGCCACCGTGTGCACGCTGTGGGGCGCAGCCGTCGGCATCCGGGCGCTGCGGCCGGGGGAGACGGTTCGCCGCCGGTACCTGCTGGCGGCCGTCGCCGGAGTCGCCGAACTGCTCGGAGCCTGGCTGCTGCTCGCCGCCGAACGGGTGGCGCTGGTGGAGGCGTACACGCTGCCGGCGGCGGGCCTGGCGCTGGCCGCCGGGGCGCTCACGCTGCGCGCCCGGCCGGCGGTCAGCAGCTGGGCCGCGTACGGGCCGGGGCTGGCGGCCGCGCTGCTGCCCAGCCTGGTCTCCGTGCTGGTGGTCGGCGACCAGCCGGTACGCCGGTTGCTGCTGGGCGCCGGGGCGCTGGTGGTGGTGCTGGTCGGCGCGAATCGACGCCGGCAGGCACCGGTGCTGCTGGGCGGGTTCACGCTCACCGTGCTGGCGCTGCGCGAGCTGGTCGCCGTTCGGGACCTGCTGCCCCGGTGGGTGTTCCTGGCGGTGGGCGGGCTCGTCCTGATCGGGGTGGCCGCCAGCTACGAGCGACGGCGGCGCGACCTGGGCCGCCTACGGTCCGCCCTGACCCGGATGAACTGACCCGCGCACGACGGCCCGACCGGTGGGTGGGCCCCCGGTCGCCGGTAGGGCTGGCACCACTGCGGACCGGGGGGACTGCGGGGTTACCCAGCGCGATCATGGTCAGCAGACTCGACGGTGTCGGCGTACCGACCGGTGCGGCGAAAAATGGGGAGAAGTGGGGGAAGCGATGACGGTCGGTGCGGTGGCGGAACCTGCCCTTCGCCGGGGGAGCGATTACGCACAGTTGTCGAGGAGGGTCAGCGCCGCGGGCCTGATGGCCCGCCGGCCCGGCTGGTACGCGGCCAAGGCCGCCCTCACCGTCGGCCTGTTCGTCGCCGGGTGGGTGGTCTTCGCGCTGGTCGGTGACTCGTGGTGGCAACTGGCGGTGGCGGTGCTGCTCGCGGTCGGCAGCACCCAGGTCGCCTTCCTCGGTCACGACGCCGGGCACCGGCAGATGTTCCGCGGTCGGCGGGCCAGCGAGGTGGCCGGGCTGCTGGCCGGCAACCTCGCCGTCGGGCTGAGCTTCGGCTGGTGGATGGACAAGCACACCCGGCACCACGCCAACCCCAACCACGAGGACGAGGACCCGGACGTCGGTGCGGGCGCCCTGGTCTGGACGCCGGAGCAGGCCCGGCAGACCCGTGGCTTCGGTCGTTGGGTGGCCGCCCGGCAGGCGTACCTGTTCTTCCCGCTGCTGACCCTGGAAGGGCTCGCCCTGCACGTGGCCGGCGGGCAGGCGCTGCTGGGCCGGGTGGCGGCGCCGGCCGCCGCCGGGGGGACGCGCCGGGCGTACGCCGTGCCGATCCGGCACCGGTGGGTGGAGGTGCTGCTGCTGGCGGTGCACGTGGCGGGCTACCTGGCCGCGGTGTTCGCGGTGCTGTCCCCGCTCCGGGCGCTGCTGTTCATCGCCGTCCACCAGGGGCTGTGGGGGGTCTACATGGGGTGTTCGTTCGCGCCCAACCACAAGGGCATGGCGATGCCGACCGCCGAGGACAAGCTCGACTTCCTGCGCAAGCAGGTGCTCACCTCACGCAACGTGCGCGGTGGCCGGTTCGTGGACTTCGCGCTGGGCGGGCTCAACTACCAGATCGAGCACCATCTCTTCCCGAGCATGCCGCGGGCCAACCTGCGCCGGGCCCAGCCGATCGTCGAGGCGTACTGCCGGGAGCAGGGTATCGGCTACGAGCAGACCGGGCTGGTCGACTCGTACCGGCAGGCCCTGCGGCACCTGCACGAGGCGAGCCGCCCGCTGCGGACCGAGTGACCCGGAGGATCGGGGGTGTACGGCGGGGGTGACCGGATCCGGTCACCCCCGCCGTCGCGGATTCCGGTTCAGGCGTTGAACAGGTTGAGCAGCTCGCTCGGGGCCTCGGTCGTCTGGCCGGCCGGCGGCTTGTTGACCGAGACCGGCGCGCCGAAGTCGGAGTAGCTGGTCTTCAGGTCACCGACGCCGGGCTGCAGGGTGCTCATCTGCACGGTGAGGTCGGTGAGCCGGCCCTGACCATCGACGGTGGCGGTGAACGGGACGGCCTTCGCCTTGTCGCCCAGCGCGCTGAGCGCCGCCGCGTTGGCCGACTGCGCCTTGGTCAGGTCGAGGGTGCCCTTGAACCGGTGCTCGCCGTCGCGCTGGACGTCCACCACGCTGTTGATCATCTTGCTGGCGCCCGCCGGGTCACCGCCGGGCATCACGTCGAGGCTGCTGCCGGCCTTCACCTTGCTCGCGTCGACGTGCATCCACTTGTTCGACATGTTGGGCATGCCGGTGATCTTCAGGTAGAGGTCCTTGTCGAGCATGACGATGTCCATCTTGATGCTCTGCGCGCCGGCCGAGACGTTCATCGCCATCTGCGCCTTCTTGGCGGCCGGGTCCATCGCGCCCGACCCGTTCAGACCGCCGGCCATCGACATCTTGACCTTGACGGTGTCGGAGCCCAGCTTCGTCGCCGCGGCAGCCAACTCCTGCCGGGGATCGGCCGCCGCCGAGGTGGCGGCCGTGCCGGCCGCACCGCTCGGCGCGGCGGTGCCGGTCCCGTTGTCGTTGCAGCCGGCGACGCCGAAGCTGAGCGCGGTGACCAGCGCCAGCCCTGACACGGTCAGTCGTCGAGTTGTCATCAGTGGTCAATACCTCCACGAGCCGGATGGCGCGACTGGCCCTCAGCCGCCCCGAAGCGGCCCTCACGTTAGCCAACCCGTGCGACACCCGCTGCCCGACGGCGGGACCGGCCGCTGTGCCGCAGGGCGTACCCCCGGCGTGGCCGCCCCCCGTCGGCGCTGGCGGTCGGGGCCGAAGCGGCGGCGGTAGGGTCTGCGCATGGCAGAGGTGATGCAAGCGATGCGGGGTGAGCCGGTCGTGGGCCGGCCGCCGACGCCGGACACCGAGCCGGCCGGCGCCCGCGACGGGATCCTCGGGAGCGTCGCGTGAGATTCGAGATCAGCAAGGTGCTCGACGCGATCGAGGGGCGGGTCTGCACCGACCCCACGCTGGCCCGGGCCGTGGTCGACCTGGCCGAGGTGGTCCGGTTCCAGGACCTGGACGGCGGCCGACCGGCCAGCATGCTCCGGCTGGGCATGGTCGTCGACGTGCTCGGTCGGCAGCTGGAGGAGGACAGCGTGCCGGTCTACCCGGTGGTGCACCGGGGGCTGCTGTCGGACGCGGACCTGACCTCCAACGAACGGATGGTGGTCCGTCGGTGGGCCGACGACGGGCTGGTCGAGGTGCTGAGCAATCCGGGTGACCGGATGCTGGAGGTCGCCGACCTGCTCGGGTTGCCGGTGCTCAGCCGGGCCCGGCTCGACGGGCTGCGCGGCCGTTACCCGTGGCTCGGTGACCCCGGCCGGCTGCTGGCCCCGGTGGTCGGTCCGGCCGGCCCCACGCTGGCCGCCCGGGTGGGCAACGGCGCGGTGCCGACCATGGGCGAACCGTCGCCGGCCGGCCGGCAACTGCTGGCCCGGGTGTGGCGTTGCCCGGAGCCCGGCTGCGCGCTGTTCGGCAGCGCCGGCGGGGGCGGCGCGTTCGCGGACCTGTCCGCGTCGTCCGACCGGGCGTTGGCCGGGCAGCCGCCGCCCACGCTGCGGCAGGGCGTGCCGGGCTGCCCCCGGCACGAGGCCCGGCTCACCGACGGTGGGCCCCGGCCCCGGTTCGAGGTGCTCGCGGTACGGATCGGTGGGCTGGTCCGGCGCCGGTTCGTGGTCTCCGCCGACCGGCCGGTGGTGGTCGGCCGGGCACCCGAGGAGGACGGCGGCGTCCGGCTCGGCCAGTGGCTGAACGACGAGGCCCGGCGGTGGATCAGCCGTAACCATGTCCGGTTCGAGCTGCGCGGTGCCGACCTGGTGGCCCAGGACGTCAGCACCAACGGCTCCGGGATCCGCCCCGGCGGTTCGCTGGACGACGCGAACCGGTTGCCGCTGCAACGGCAGCAGAGCCGGGTGCTCGCGGGCGGCGACTTCGTCGAGCTCTACCCCGGCGTCCAGGTCGGTCGGGTCCAGGACCTGCCCACCGACGCGCCGTTCACGCCCACCTCGGTGATGGCCGACGCCCCCACCATGACCATGCGGCCCGTCGTCCGCCCACCACGTTGAACGTGAGGTTGGCGGCGCGACCCGCCGCCAACCTCACGAACGCGGCCGGGATCAGGCCGACGCGAGCACGGCGGCCAACTGGGCCACCGCGTGGTCGATCTCCTCGGCGGTGACCACCAGCGGCGGGGCGAGGCGGATGGTGGAGCCGTGGGTGTCCTTGGCCAGCACGCCGCGCTCGGCGAGGCGTTCGCAGGCCTGCCGGCCGGTCATCAGCGCCGGGTCGATGTCGATGCCGGCCCACAGGCCGCGTCCGCGGACCGCGACCAGACCCTTGCCGACCAGCGCGTGCAACCCGGCGTGCAGCCGCTCGCCCAGTTCCGCCGAGCGGCGCTGGAACTCGCCGGTGGCCAGCAGCCGGACCACCTCGGTGGCCACCGCGCAGGCCAGCGGGTTGCCGCCGAACGTCGAGCCGTGCTCACCCGGGCGCAGCACGCCCAGCACGTCCCGGTCGGCGGCCACCGCGGAGACCGGCACGATGCCGCCGCCGAGCGCCTTGCCGAGCAGGTACATGTCCGGCACGACGCCCTCGGCCTGACAGGCGAAGGTCTCCCCGGTCCGGCCCAGGCCCGACTGGATCTCGTCGGCGAGGAACAGCACGTTGCGGTCGGTGCACAGCTCACGTACGCCGGGCAGGTAACCCGCCGGCGGTACGACCACGCCCTGCTCGCCCTGGATCGGTTCGAGCAGCACCGCCGCGGTGTTCTCGTCGACCGCCGCGGCCAGGGCGGCCAGGTCCCCGTACGGCACGACCCGGAAGCCGGGGGTGTACGGGCCGAAGTCGTCGCGCGCGTCGGAGTCCGTGGAGAAGCTGATGATGGTGGTGGTCCGGCCGTGGAAGTTGCCCTCGGCGACCACGATGTTGGCCTGGTCGGCCGGTACGCCCTTGACCCGGTACGCCCACTTGCGGGCGACCTTGATCGCGGTCTCCACGGCCTCGGCGCCGGTGTTCATCGGCAGCACGAGTTCCTTGCCGCACAGCGTCGCCAGCTCCCGGCAGAAGTCGGCGAACTGGTCGTGGATGAACGCCCGGCTGGTCAGCGTGAGCCGGTCCAGCTGGGCGTGCGCGGCGGCGATCAGCGTCGGGTGCCGGTGGCCGAAGTTCAGCGCCGAGTAGCCGGCCAGGCAGTCGAGGTACCGTCGGCCGTCGATGTCGGTCAGCCAGGCGCCCTCGGCGGAGGAGATCACCACCGGCAGCGGGTGGTAGTTGTGCGCGGTCCACCGCTCGGCGTCCGCCACGGCGGCCGGGGTACGCAGCATGTCGTCGACGATCATGGGATTGCCTTTCGGTTACGCACGGCGGGCGTGCGGCGTGGTCAGCGCACGGTGCGGATGCGGCGCGGTCAGCGCACGGTGAGGGTGCAGCACTTGGGTCCACCGCCGGCCTTGCGCAGCTCGGACAGGTCGACCCCGATCGTGGCGTACCCGCGTTCGCGCAGGGCGGAAGCGAGGCCGGTGGCCTGCACCGGCAGCACCACGTGCCGGCCGTCGCTCACCGAGTTGAGGCCGAACACCTCGGCGTCGGCGAGGGTGGCCAGGACGGCGTCCGGGAACAGCCGCCGCAGCACCGCCCGGCTGCCCGGCGAGAACGCCTCGGGCAGGTACGCGACGGTCCGGTCGTCCAGCACGCAGAGCGCGGTGTCCAGGTGGTAGAAGCGCGGGTCGACCAGCTGCAGGGTGACCACCGGCCGGCCGAACACCTCCTGCAACTCGGCGTGCGCGGCGTGCGCGGTGCGGAACCCGGTGCCGGCGAGCATCAGGTCGCCGACCACCAGGACGTCGCCCTCGCCCTCGTTGACGTGCTTCGGGTCGTGCACCTCGAAACCGGCCCGCTCCAGCCAGGTCCGGTAGGCGGGTGCCTCGTCGGCGCGTTCCGGGTCGCGGAACTGCACCGCCATCGCCTTCCCGTCGACCACGGTCGCGCCGTTCGCCGCGAACACCATGTCCGGCAGGCCCGGGACCGGCTCGATCGTCTCGACGGTGTGGCCGAGGTCCAGGTACGTCCGGCGCAGGTTCTCCCACTGGGCGATCGCCAGCTCGGTGTCCACCGGCGCGGTCGGGTCCATCCACGCGTTGATCGCGTAGTCGACGGCGAAGTACGTCGGCCGGCACATCAGGTACCGCCGGCTGGTCACGTCCATCGTCATGTCCTGCTCCCACGGGTCGGGCGCGCCCGGCCACGGTTGACCCTCGGGCTGGCGCCGTGCGGTCAACGCTATGCGGCCCGGCCCGGAAGGATCCACGGGTGAGAGTTGCGTACCACGGCGGATCGTTGCGTCGTCGTACGCCGGATCGACGATCTGTTGCGTCCCGCCCCGACGTGCCGTCGCATCCCGGCCCCGGACGTGCTTCAGGGGGCGGCCGGCGGGCCGCCCCCTGAATGAAACAGGTCGCTCAGCTGGTGAATCACCATCGCGCTGTGGCGGGTACTCCTGTGAACCGGTGAACCACCAGCCCGGTCAATTACTTGCCCTTCAGAAACGATTCACAAACTGTGAGTCAAGCCACTCGCGGAACCGCGCCACCGCGTCCCCGTCGGTGTTCGGCCAGTCGAACTGGCCGGTCAGCGCGAGGATGCCGAGCACCACCGCGCCGAGCCCGAGCACCAGCCCGAGCATCGCGTCGGACTTGCCGGCCACGTGCCGCCGCCGGGTGGCGCCCAGCCCGCCGACGGCCAGCAGCGCGCCGACGGCACCGACGCCGATGCCGTAGCCGGCCAGCGTGCCGGTGAGCACGAACAGGACGCCCGCGACGCCCAGGATCAGGCTGAGGGTGGCCAGCAGGCTGGCCCGCGGCCGGGGGCCGGGGTCGACGACCACCTCGGGCTTGCGCTCCACGTCCGGCGCCGTGGCCGGCCGGTCGGTGCCCACCGTACGGTCCGTCGTGGTCCCGGTCCGGTTCTCCACCGTCGGGTCCGGGTCCACCGTGGCGGTCGCCGCCGCGGGTCGGGCCAGATCCTCCGTACGCTCGGTGACCACCGGGTGCGTACCGGTGTCGCTGTTCCGGGACCGGCCGATCGTGTCACGGGCGGTGGCCGCCCGGTTGGCGGCGCGGCGCTCGCTGGCCACCCGCGCGTCGGTGCGGTCGCCCGCCGCGCCGGTCGCGCTCCCGCTGCGGTACGTGGTCCGGTCCTCGTCGCGTTCGGTGACCACCGGCGCGGTGGTCGGGGCGGTGGTCGGGGCCACCGCGGGGCTGGTCGGGGCGATCGAGCCGGTCCGGTCGGCGGCGAGTTGCTCGTCGCGCGCGTCGATCCGACCGTCGCCGTTCTCGTCCGCCGTGGGCGCCGTCTCCCGGCGGCGCGAGAGCGAAGGAAGCTTTACCACTTCACACCTCCTGATTCGCGCGTCGTGCCGGTTAGTTGGCGCCAACGCTGAGTCGTCCCGAGGAGTACCCAGATGCCCGGCTGGAGACACCTGAGGCCTGACCAGGCAGTGGTCCCTGCGGATTATCGCAGTTTTGCTATAGTCGAACTCGTGTCCTGGCTGGTCGTGTATCACCCCGAGGCGGAGACCGAACTCCGCGTGCTGCCGGCAACGGAGCAGGTGGCGATCGGCCACGTCGTCGAGAAGCTGGAGGCTGTGGGTCCGAATCTTGGCCACCCACACTCCAGCCAAGTGAAGATTGCCCTGAATCTTCGAGAGTTGCGTCCCAGGGCCGGCAGATGCCGGTGGCGTGCCTTCTACCGGCAGGTCGGGCCGGCCTACGTAGTCGGGGCGATCGGACCCGAGGCCAACGTCAACCAGCGAGCCTTCAGGAGGGCGGTAGTCGCTGCGGAGCAGCGGATCGACGAAGTGAAGGATGGTGAGTGATGAACCTTTCGGACCTGAAGACCGCTAGCCAGGTAAACGATGAGCGCCGCCGGGATCCCGAGTTCCGGGCCGAGTGGGATCGGACCGCCTTCGCTCGCGACGTTGCTCTCCGCATTCTGCGTTATCGCACCGACAACAACCTCACTCAGACCGGCCTTGCGCGGCAGGTGGGCATGACCCAGTCCGTCATCGCTCGGCTGGAGTCCGGCGACCAGCCGCCCTCCATCCAGACGCTGGCAAGGCTGTCGGCCGGCACCGGCATGGAGTTCGACATCAGGTTCAGCGGCGGATCGGTCGAGTTCGTCGCCGCGTAGGGCGTCACCGGGGCGTCCTACGCCGGGCGGTCGGGCCCGGCGTGCCCGGTCGGCGGGGCGCCCTCGAACCGGGCGAGCCAGGTGGCGAGCAGCGACTCCAACTCGGCCGCCTGCTGCGGGGTCAGCAGGTCGACCAGTCGGCGCTCGTTGCGCATGTGGTCGGTGAAGGCCCGGTCGATCAGTTCCCGGCCGGCCTCGGTCAGGGCGACCACCCGGCCCCGCCCGTCGACCGCGCTGGGCCGGCGGGTGATCAGCCCATCGCGTTCCAGCCGGTCGAGGCGTTTGGTCATCGCCCCGGTGGTGACCATGGTGTGCGCGGCGAGTTCCCCGGGCGCGCGTTCGTAGGGAGCGCCGGCCCGACGCAGGGTGGCGAGCACGTCGAAGTCCCCCTCGCCGAGCCCGTGCCGGCGGTAGACGACCAGCAACTCCTCCGTCAGGTGCCCGGCGAGCCGGTGCAACCGGCCGATCACGCCCTGCGGGCCGACGTCGAGATCCGGCCGTTCCCGGGCCCAGGCCGCCTGGATGCGGGCCACGTGGTCGAGGGTGGCGTCGTCCGGTCCGACGATCTTCTCGTTCATCTCTTCAATATAGCTTCCCGGTAAGCTATATTAGCTTCCATGGAAGCTAAATTCCGGTGGGTCGCGATCACCGCCGTCGCCCCGGTCGCCTGGGGCACCACCTACTTCGTCACTCACCGGTTCCTGCCGGCCGATCACGCGATCTGGGGCGCCGTGATCCGCGCGCTCCCCGCCGGCCTGCTGCTCCTGCTGGTCCGCCGGCGGCTTCCGCGCGGCTCGTGGTGGTGGCGGTCGCTGGTGCTGGGCTCGCTGAACATGGGCGCCTTCTTCGCGCTCGTCTACCTGGCGGCGCAGCTCCTGCCGACCAGCATCGCCTCCACCATCATGGCGACCTCGCCGGTGATGATGATGCTGCTCGCCTGGGCGGCCCTGGCCGAGCGCCCGCGCGTCGCGCACCTGGCCGGCGCGGGCCTCGGCATCCTCGGGGTGTTCCTGATGCTGGCCACCGGTCCGGCCGCCGTCTCACCCGCCGGCGTGCTGGCCTCGGTGGCCGCCATGACGATGTCCTCGCTCGGCTACGTGCTGGCCAAGAAGTGGAGTGCGGGGATCGACGTGTTCTCGCTGACCGCGTGGCAGCTCGTCGCCGGTGCGGCGGTGCTGCTCCCGGTCGCCGTCGCGGTGGAGGGAGCACCACCCGCCCTGGACGGACCCGCCCTGGCCGCCTTCGGCTACGTCTCGATCGTCGCCACCGCCGTCGCCTTCGCCGCCTGGTTCACCGGCCTGCGCCACCTGAGCGCCGCCACGGTAGGACTGGTCGGGCTGCTCAACCCGATCACCGGCGTACTGCTCGGGACCGTGATCGCCGGTGAGGTGCTGACCGCGCGACAGGTCGGCGGCATCGCCCTGGTCTTCACCGGCATCCTGCTCGGCCAGCCGGTCACCGCCCGTCTCTTCGCGGCCGTCCGGCGACCGCGCGGGCCTCAGCCCGCCCTCACCGGCGCCTGCCGCTGAGCGGGCGCCCCCGCCCGGCACGCCACCGCCGCGCGAACCCGACGCTCCCTGCCCGGGCACGCCGTTGGTGTCGGGTCCAGTCGCCGGCTGGGGAAACTGAGTGTCGCTGGGACGACAACCAGTTTCCCCAGCCTGCGGAATTCAGGTGCGGGGGCGGGTGCCGGTGGGCGAGGGGGTGCGGGTCGGGTGACTATGCTCGGGTGTCGTGCCCGAAGGTCACACCATCCACCGTCTCGCGGCCCGGCACCGCGCCCTGTTCGCCGGGGACAAGCTGCGGGCCACCAGCCCGCAGGGCCGGTTCGCGGCCGGCGCCGCGGAACTGTCCGGCACCGTGCTGGAAACCACCGAGGCGTACGGGAAGCACCTGCTGCACCACCACCCCGACGGCCGCACCCTGCACGTGCACCTCGGCCTGTACGGGAAGTTCACCGACGGCGACGGCGAACCGCCCGAGCCGGTCGGCCAGGTACGCCTGCGGCTGGTCAGCGACCGGCACTGGCTCGACCTGCGCGGGCCGAACGCCTGCGAACTACTCACCCCGCCCGACGTGGACGCGCTGCGGGCCCGGCTCGGCGCCGACCCGCTGCGCGACGACGCCGACCCGGACACCGCGTACGCCCGGATCAGGCGCAGCCCGACGCCGCTGGCCGCGCTGCTGCTCGACCAGTCGATCGTGGCCGGCACCGGCCTGATCTTCGTCACCGAGGCGCTGTTCCGGGCCGGCCTGCGCCCCACCCGCGTCGGCCGGCGGCTCACCCGGCCCGGCTGGGAGCGGCTCTGGGCCGACCTGCGCGAGCTGATGCGGCTCGCCGTCGAGGTGGGCCGGATCGACACCGTGCACGCCCACCACCTGCCGGACGCGATGGGCCGCCCGCCCCGGGTTGACCGGCACGGCGGCGAGGTGTACGTATACCGCCGGGCCGGCGAAGCCTGCCATGCCTGCGGCACCGCGATCCGCCGGGCGGACCTGGCCGGCCGCAACTCGTACTGGTGCCCGACCTGCCAACGCTGACGGCGGGCTGCCGCGACTCATTTCCGTAGTGATCTTATCGACGGAAGGCTACCTTCGGTGAGTCGGAAGGCCACTGTGGACGACTGTGCCCGGTTTATGGTTGCACGTTGTAATTGATCTTTACGGGCTCTGTTCAGATTCTCTACTGTTTCGCCCACTGCCTTCGTTTGACTACCGAAGGATCGTGGTGGGCGTCGGCTTGGTGCGGGCGAGTGAGCGTCAAGGTTCCACCTTGGCCACGCAAGCTGTTGATATGGGGTGGCGCTTGCTCCGGGGAAGGGCTACCTATACGGGCTCACCGAAGTTGATGGGGGTCGGCTGAGGCCGTCAGTCTGTCCAGGGTGGACCCCGGCGTGAGGGTGCCCGTGGCTCCTGGTTGATCATCTTGTTGTCGAAGCAAGGTTGATCACAACAGAAGA